>JBCQVD010000003.1:0-52037 GCA_047173405.1 Rikenellaceae bacterium | reverse complement strand
AAAACAGCCAAACGTAGATTCGCAATGGAGATAAGAAACTTAGCTATCGAAATTATTATCATTGCGAGTGGTGGTGATCCTAAACTATTTTTTAAGAATTAATCTTCCGACCACCCATGGGAGCACCCCGCCGCCGCCCGCGCAGGGCAGTTGTATGCATGTTTTCGCCCTCCCTCTTAAAAAGCGATTTTTCAATAAAAAATCGCTCAGAGGGCGTTGGTTTGCTAGAATCAAAAATGTATTGGCTTGTAATTCCGAGGACTGCCTTCGGCGAGCGGGGTGCTCCCCGCGGAGCTATTCTTTGTATTTCGATTGTTGGTAAATCAATTCTTGACTTATCGTGATTACACGAAATAGGAACTCAAAGCAAGCTTTGTCCCTATTTCCTATAATCACATAGACGCAAACATCCGTTTGCTCCAACAATCGAAGTGTGGCAGCGTTTAGCGTTTAATGTTAAGTGTTTAATGCTGAGTGGTTAGTTTTTTAACATTAAACACTTAACGGTTGCTACGGTTTGGTTTTAAACATTTCAGTGTTTATAAAATGAAAAGTGTTAGATGGTTATCCAAATTTATTTGAGATAATTATCTAACACTTTTTATTGTAGAACGCAGTTCTTAAACCATACCGCGAATAAAAGTTTAGCTCCGCGGGGAGCTCCCCGCCGCTGTCCGCGCAGGACAGTAAGAAATAGATCAAGAAGCTGCCCGCGTAGGGCAGTTGTATACATGAAACCTAGTTTAAAATTCGTAGATCGGTGCTAAGACCCTGCTGGTTTCAATATCTGCGGGAAATATTATCTGCTCGCTGTTGATTTTGAGAGTTCTTACATCTGTGCGAGAGCCGTTTGATATGTCAATGCCGATCTGCATATAGCTGCGCCACGCCAGCTCTGAGCAGTATAGTTTGGAGTCATCACTCAGATCATAATCGTGGTCAAAAGGGGTGTTGCACTCCAGGTGTTTAAGTGTGTAGTTGCACACTGTGGCTATTTGAGAGGAGTCTAACCCCTCAAGGCGGTATATGGCTCCTGACGACGCCTTTATGGTGTTGAAAAACTCTTCTATCTCTTCACAATAGATCTTGTCATCCTCCTCGGACTCACCCTCGTAGGGCACTTCGTGTATTACGCACCACTTGTTGTTTACGCTCTTTACCATACCAACATGCGAGTAGTGTCCACTCCGATTTGTGATGAGTATAATATTACTTGTTAGCCCCATACCACGACGAAACGCAACATCCCCATCACGTAGTTCTATGGGGATATTGCGTTTTGTAGCTTGTCTTTGTTGTGGCGAATAGCACGCAGTAATACCTAGTGCGGCTATTGCACAAATAGCGATTATTTGCGAGAGTCGATATACCATTTACCGTCGATAGAGATTAGGTCGGTCTCCATTTTGCTCTCTTTTCCTGCCTTAGAGACAACAGCCAACTCAACGGTTGCCTTTGTGCCATCCTCACTGATGGTCTCGCTTAGAACCTCATAAGATGCAATAGGATCATATTTATTGCGCTTCTTTTGTGATTCAGTCATTTCAGTGACCATCTTAACGTATTGCTCTCTTTTTTTCTCGGCAGCCTCTGCGTCTCCCTTGATATAGAGTAGATCGCCGAAAGCTTTGTAATCCTCACTCTGCATAGCTTTGATCTGTTTAATCGCCACAGTTGAAGGGGATGATGATGATGAGCATGATACCATAAAGGCAAATGCACATACACATGTCAAAAGTGTAAATAACTTCTTCATAAATAATTGATTAGATTTTAAATAATAAAATGTATGGCTTCAGAAGAGCACACTCTACAAAAGTATAAAATAAAATCTTAAAAACAATATTATTTGTATTTTATATGCTGCAAATATTATGGTATAATACTCCATAAAGGCTCAATTAAGCCTGCTCGAAGAGGTTGATCTCGCCGCTTTCGACCTGCTTATACATCTTGGCGAGTTCGGCAACGATAGGTGAAACGTACTCCAGCGTGTCGCCTATCGCCGATGATGATTCGCCCTTGATTCGATATAGTATCACGCCATACAGAGTCCTAAAGCATAGCTCCGTATCGTTGATATCGCCCTCGTAACGACCTTTGAGGTCGGGTAGTACCTCCTCGAACGAGGCGTATAGTGTGCGGTAGCGTGCACCTACGGGGAGCTTCATTAGTTGGAGGTGAAGGTTGTGTAGGTCCGAGATGAGGTGCAGAGTGTGCTCAAGGTGTCCCTTCTCCTCCTTGCCCTCTTTTACGAGTAGCTCGCCTAGCTCAACATACCAACTCAGTAGTTGTCGTTGTTCTTCGGGTGATAGATCTTTGAGCGGAGCAACAAATTGAGAGTATATTGCTTCGGGGCTAAACTGCATCGCGCGAAGTAGATCTTCGAGCTGCCACAGATATAGAATATATTCAGCGATATTTTCTCGCCTTAATTTTTGAGCAGTGTACATTTTTGATATTTTAGTTGATAAACCACTTTATTACATCACAAAGGTATAAAAAAAAGTGAGGAGAACGACTAGTAACCACCACAACAAGGGAACCACCCCTCATTATGACATATTTCCAAGATGAAATATACTACTAGCCGAACCCTCAACCAACCAAAACTACTAACCTAACAATGAACATGAAAAACTCAGGATCTATAATGTCCTTTTGTTTGCATATATAACGCCCCTAAAATATAAATATTGTGTGTATTAATTTTTTTTTTGTTTTTCGTGGATATAATTATAAAAAAATAATTTAAATCGATTGCACGAACTCATGTTAAATAGTTATCTTTGTGCTGTACTAAAAAAATAAAGCAATGAAAGTAGCTGTAGTTGGAACAGGATATGTTGGACTGGTCTCGGGTGCATGTTTCGCCGAGGTGGGTGTAAATGTAACATGTGTAGATATTGACCAAAAGAAGATTGACGGGCTTCTAAAGGGTGAGATACCGATCTATGAGCCAGGGCTTGAAGAGCTTGTTGTTCGTAACCACAAGGAGGGAAGGCTCAATTTTTCGACCGACTTAGTAGCTCTTCTCGATGATGTCGAGGTTGTCTTTTCTGCCGTTGGTACACCTCCCGACGAGGATGGTAGCGCCGATCTGCAATATGTTTTGGAGGTTGCACGCACGGTAGGTCGCAATATAAATAAATATACGGTGCTTGTCACCAAGTCGACAGTCCCCGTGGGTACAGCCCAAAGAGTAAAGGCGGCGATTCAGGAGGAGCTTGACAGAAGAGGCGTGGATGTGCCGTTCGATGTGGCGAGTAATCCCGAATTTCTGAAGGAGGGAGCCGCGATAAAAGACTTTATGTCTCCCGATAGGGTTGTTGTAGGTGTGGAGAGTGACAGGGCAAGAGAGCTAATGACTAAACTCTATCGCCCTTTCTTGCTTAATAATTTCCGCGTTATATTTACGGATATCCCCTCTGCCGAGATGATTAAGTATGCCGCTAACGCGATGCTTGCAACACGTATCTCGTTTATGAACGATATCGCCAATCTGTGCGAGATTGTCGGTGCCGATGTTAATATGGTGCGTAAGGGTATCGGTTCGGATAGCCGCATAGGTAGTAAGTTCCTATATCCAGGCTGTGGGTATGGAGGTTCGTGCTTCCCCAAAGATATCAAGGCTCTAATTAAAACTGCCGAGAAGGTGGGTTACGATATGCAGGTTCTCAGAGCCGTCGAAGAGGTTAATGATGCCCAGAAGAGTGTTTTATTTAATAAGCTATCTAACTATTTTGGCGGAGATCTCAAAGGTAAAACTATCTCTATATGGGGGCTTGCCTTCAAGCCCGACACGGATGATATGCGCGAGGCGACATCGCTCGTGGCGATTAAAAGTCTCTTGGAGGCGGGGTGTAGGGTTCGAGTTTATGATCCCGAGGCGATGGCGGAGTGTCGACGTAGAGTAGGCGATGTTGTTGAGTACGCAGCAGATATCTACGACGCGGTGCTTGATGCCGACGCACTGCTTGTAATCACCGAGTGGAGGCAGTTTCGCCTGCCTAGTTGGGGTGTGATAAAGAAGAGCATGAATAGAGCGCTGGTGGTTGATGGGCGTAATATCTACGACCCTAAGGAGATGGATAGTGCTGGCTTTGAGTATCTTTGCATTGGGCGAAAATAACTCGATGCTCGAACGAGTGAGAGTATGATAAATAGATTTTTTTGTTGTATTGTTTGCGGGGTGAGGGGTACGTTATGAAAATTAATTGTAACTTGCCGAACTATCATAGCAACAGAAAATATAAATAAGTAGTGCGAAATACCTCCAAATCATGAAGATAATCCTACTATCAGGAGGGTCGGGCAAGCGTCTATGGCCACTCTCGAATGACACACGCTCAAAGCAATTTTTAAAGTTGCTCAAATCTCCAAGTGGAGACTTTGAGTCTATGGTGCAGCGCGTAAATCGCCAAATTAGAGAGTCGGGGATAGATGCAGATTTAACAATAGCAACAAGTATCTCACAGTATGATTCAATAGTAAATCAGCTGGGTGATAAGGTCGATATCGTGACTGAGCCTGAGCGCAGGGATACATTCCCAGCCATAGCTCTCTCGGCGAGCTATCTCCTCAAAGAGAAGGGGTGTAGTCGCGACGAGGTGGTTGTGGTTATGCCTAGTGACTCGTATGTCGATAGTGGTTACTTCGATGTTATAAGGAGCATGGAGCGGGTTGCTCAGAATTCAAATGTTGATATGGTGTTGATGGGTATTACCCCCACGGAACCATCTACAAAGTTTGGATATATCGTCCCTAGGAGCAGTGAGGCGGAGTATATCACAGTTGATCGCTTTACGGAGAAACCTAACGAGCAGAGAGCCGAGGAGCTGCTCGCGAAGGGTGCTTTCTGGAACGGAGGAGTCTTTGCCTTTAAGTTGGGGTATATAGCAGATATCGTAGATAAGTATATCGAAGCAGATACTTTTGCTCAGGTAAGGGATAGATACGCGGAGTTTCCGAAGATCAGTTTTGACTACGAGGTGGTCGAGAAGGCTACATCTATCGCTCTGGTGCCTTACAGCGGTGATTGGAGCGACCTAGGGACTTGGAATAGCCTCTCGACGAAGATTACGCAGCGAGCTATTGGAAATGTTGTCCTAGAGGATAATTCACTCAATACGCACGTCGTGAATGAGCTAGCTATTCCTGTGGTGTGTCTTGGCGCGGAGGATATGATTGTAGCCGCGAGTCCTGATGGGATACTCGTGAGTAGCAAGGAGGCGAGTGTCAACTTGAAGAGCTATGCTGATACGCTGACCGCTCGCCCTATGTACGAGGAGCGCAGATGGGGTAAGTACCGTGTCCTAGGGCATGAGCATTTTGATGATGGGCACAACGCACTCACTAAGTTACTATGCATTAAGGCGGGACGCTATATTAGCTATCAGTACCATAATTGTCGTGAGGAGATATGGACCTTTATCGATGGTGAAGGAGTCTTGATTCTTGATGGCGAGCGTATAGATGTTAGCCGTGGGTATGTAGCCCACATCAAGGCGGGGCAGCGTCACGCGGTGCGAGCAACCACAGAACTGCAGATAATTGAGGTGCAGTCGGGAGAGAACCTTGTCGAGGAGGATATCATCCGTTTAGACTGGGAGTGGTAAATTCGGAGTATGGTAATATGTAAATATTTAATGATATGAAAGGTATAGTTTTGGCGGGTGGTAGCGGAACACGCTTATATCCAATCACTAAGGGTGTGAGCAAACAGCTGCTTCCTATTTATGACAAACCGATGGTTTACTATCCTATATCGGTGTTGATGCTGGCTGGCATCCGTGAGATCTTAATTATCTCAACTCCAGATGATCTGCCAGGATTCAGGAGGTTGTTGGGTGATGGGTCGAATTATGGAGTTCGTTTCGAATACAAGGAGCAACCTTCGCCCGATGGTCTGGCGCAGGCGTTTACTATTGGAGCTGATTTTATTGGCGATGATTCAGCTTGTTTGGTGTTGGGCGATAATATCTTTTATGGCAGCGGCTTTACCTCAAAACTACGCGAGGCGGTGCGCTCTGCAGAGGAGGATAGCGTAGCAACAATCTTTGGTTACTGGGTAAGTGACCCAGAGCGCTATGGTGTCGCCGACTTTGATGCTGCTGGCAAGTGCCTCTCTATTGAGGAGAAGCCCGAGGCGCCAAAGTCAAACTACGCGGTCGTTGGTCTCTACTTCTATCCTAATAAGGTTGTTGACGTTGCTCATAATATTGAACCTTCGGCGCGCGGGGAGTATGAGATAACCACCGTTAATCAGATATTTTTAAGGGACGATGAGCTTCGTGTGGAGACTCTAGGGCGCGGCTTTGCGTGGTTGGATACAGGAACCCATGACTCACTCTCCGAAGCATCGACCTTTGTGGAGGTGATCGAGAAGCGCCAGGGTCTGAAGATCGCATGTTTGGAGGGTATCGCCTATCGTAATGGGTGGATTGATGATGTGAAGATGAGAGAGTTGGCGCAGCCGATGATTAAAAATCAATATGGTCAATACCTGCTTAAGTTAATTGACGATAATAAAAATAATAAGCTATAATGGAGGTGATAAAGACAGATATCGAGGGCGTCGTGATTTTGGAGCCTCGTATCTTTAATGACGATAGAGGTTACTTTTATGAATCCTTCTCGCAGCGAGAGTTCAACGAGAAGGTGCGCGAAGTTACCTTTGTGCAGGATAATCAATCGAAGTCTAGTTTTGGTGTTCTCAGAGGTCTCCACCTCCAAAAGCCACCCTACGCGCAGAGTAAATTGGTGCGCGTGATCAAGGGTAAAGTGCTCGATGTGGCGGTTGATATACGTGTCGGTTCGCCCTCTTATGGTCGATATATGGCGGTTGAGTTGTCGGAGGATAATCACCGTCAACTATTTATCCCCCGCGGTTTTGCCCACGGTTTTGTGGTGCTTAGTGAGGAGGTTATCTTTCAATATAAGTGCGATAACTACTACTCCAAGGAGTCGGAGATGGCGATTGCGTGGGATGATGCCGATTTGGGTATTGAGTGGGGCGTGGACACGCAGCAGGCGATACTCTCCGAGAAGGACAGGGTAAATATCTCGTTTAAAGAGTTCGTTTCACCCTTTAACTATAATGACAATCTCTATGAGTAAGCGTGTTCTAGTTACGGGCGGTAATGGGCAGTTGGGTCGCTCAATGCGAGACGTAGCTCCTAATTATATCTATACCGATGTCGAGGAGTTGGATATTACAGACGTCGAAGCTATTCGTGGGCTGTGTGTGGCGGAGAAGATCGAGGTTGTGGTGAACTGCGCTGCTTATACCGCGGTCGATAAGGCAGAGGATGATGAGAGGGTGGCGGATCTAATAAACAATAAGTCGGTTGAGAATCTCGCTGTTGTCTGTCGGGAGTTGGGGGCAACACTCATCCATGTGTCGACTGATTATGTCTTTTCTGGCGATAAGAACACCCCGTGCCGCGAAGATGAGCCAACCAGTCCGCTGGGGGTTTACGGCAAAACTAAGCTGGCGGGTGAGCAGAGCATCGCGCGCGTAGGGTGTCGGGCGTTGATCTTTCGTACCGCGTGGTTGTACTCCGCTTATGGAGCAAACTTCGTCAAGACGATAAAGAGACTATCGGCGGAGCGTGAGAGTTTGAAGGTTGTCTTTGACCAGGTGGGTACACCGACCAATGCGGCAGATTTGGCGGCTATTATATATAAGGTGATCGAGGAGGATATGCTCACGGAGGGGATCTATCACTACTCCAATGAGGGGGTCTGTTCGTGGTATGATTTCGCGCGCCAGATCGTCGAACTGAGTGGTAATGAGTGTGATGTTCAGCCATGTTATTCGGATGAATTCCCAAGTAAAGTTAAACGACCCCACTTCTCGGTTCTCGATAAATCCAAGGTGAAGTCTACCTTTGGGGCGGAGGTCCCCTACTGGGTGGATAGTCTAAGGCTCTGTATGACGAAATTACAATAACCTATTTTATAGATGGCGGTAAAGAACTCTTTGCCGCCACTTTTTTTTGTTAAAAAAATAGACTAATTGTTGTATAGAAAAGATTTTATTTATACATTTGCAATTAGAGGTTTTCAAAAAAATCTTGTAGTTCTATCTCTCTAACGATATCTCTTGTGTTGTTAGAGGATAATGTAAAAAACATCTAATTTTTAATTTAAAAAACATGAAGAAAAGGTTACTAGTAACATTGTTATCATTGTGTGTTGTGGCGGGGGCGGTAGCTCAAGAGGAGGCGCAATCGCAAAAAGAGGTTAAGCGTGAGGCAAAGGATGCCGCAACAGGACAAAAGTATCGTCGTAGTTCTCTATGCCTTATTATGCTCGAGGATGATAAGGTCATGAAGGGTGGGCTTATTAAAGATGCATTTTTGAAGGCTTCGATGCCCGATAAATACAACGACCATAATGTTGGTAAGCGAGTATTCTCAATGCGCGAGGTTAAGGTGACGCCCGAGGATGCTACACGTTTCGAGGCGGCAGTGAAGCTCGGAGTCGAGAGTGAGGCAGCGGCAGTGAAGGCAGCGTCGGAGATTATGGATGCTGAAGAGCCAGCAGCAGGCGAGGCACCTAAGAAGAAGAAGGGCGGCGGCGGCTTCGGTAAATTAATGAATGCCGTAGCTACGACAGCTGTAACAGGAAGTACAGCTCCTGTTATGACTAAGGACGAGGTTGACGTTGCTTCGTATAAGTACATCTGCGATAATAAGTTTGCTAACGAAATGGTTAAGAGATGGTTCCTCGACGCGGAGGGTAAGCCTTCGGCTGCTCTTATGTCGGAGCGTGGTCTTTACGACGCTTCGTCGGAGGATATCGCACTTGCAGACCTCTCGCAGATCGGAGTTGAGCAGTTGAAGTATGCAGGAGCGGACCTAGTGAATGGTACATTTGTGGTTGTGTCGCGCTATAACTACATTAGCAAAGACGATCTAGTAGCTCAGTTCGAGAAGGCTGCAATGCTTGTGGCATCAACGAGTGATAGTAAATATGCTACAGTTACAGCTAAGTCATCAGTTGTAGCATTTAAGGCGGCTCTAGGTGAGGGTTACTACGTGCAGACTACATCGTCGCTGTTCCAACTACACTGGAACGACGAGGTTTCGGAGACTTTCTACCAGACAATGTGGGACAAGCCAGAGGCTTGGGCTGATGCTGATCTATTCAAGTTTAAGTATATCGGCACTGAGAAGGCGATGGCGAATGTCAAGGCTGGTATCTTCACAAAGAAGAGCGACGCAGAGTTGATCCTTGGAGCTACCATGAACGCGATGGATGATGTGCTCGCTAAGTTGGAGAAGAAGTACGAGGTCTTTAAGACTAAGACTCCACTTGTGGTTAAGGCTAATGAGGATGGATCTGTTAAGCTAACAGCAAAGATCGGTCTTAAGGAGGGTCTGCGCGGAGGTGATAAGTTTGAGGTCTTGATGCCAACACAAGATAAGAAGACTCTAAAGACAACCTACAAGAGAATGGGAACAATCAAAGTTGACAAGGAGCAGATCTGGGATAACAGACACGATGCTGTTGAGGAGTTGAAACTTAAGAACGCAACTCAGAGCTTTGAGGAGACAAGTTTCACTCTACCTAAGGGTGCAAGCGGGAACAAATATACAAGCGGACTACTCATCAAACAGGTGAAATAGAGTTAAAAGTTTATAGGTTAACAAACATAAATTTATTATATTTGTGTTTGTTAACCCTATTTAATATAATTTGAGTATGAGAAGATTGATAGCATTGATAGCACTTGTTGTTGTATCGACAACCTTAGTGGAGGCTAATTCGCGCAAGGATAAGGCTGCGGCAGATAGAGCTACAGCTACATGGAATTATGAGATTGAGCCTATTGAGCGTGTTGCCAAGCAGGGCAGTGTGGTGGTTAAGGTCTCTTCGGTGGCGGCGACCCCATCTATGGCGGCTTCGCAGGCATACAAGAATGCTATCCATGGAGTTATATTTAAGGGTATCCCAGCCGTGGGGCGTATACCTATGCGTAGACCAATGATGGATGCCGTAGCAGCCCAAAAGCACAAGGCGTTCTTCGATGAGTTTTTTCGCGATGGAGGTGCTTACATGGCCTACGCTACATCTGCAAAGGTGGAGAATAGCATCCTTAGAATCTCGAAGAAGGAGTTTAAGGTCGGTGTCTACGTGGTGATAAATTATGATGAGTTGCGTCGCTCACTCGAAAAGGCGGGAGTTATAAGGGGTTTAATGCAGGGTTTTTAGGAATTAAAATATAAAATGGAGATGAAGAGACTACTATTGGCTATTGCAGCCTCGGTGTTATGTGTTGCAGGGGTATTTGCTCAAGCGGCTAAAAAACCTACTATTATGGTGGTGCCAAGTGATGTGTGGTGTAATACTCATGGTTATACAACACAGTTTGAAGCTATGGGCACAACCGAGATATTGCCTGATTACGACAAGGCGTTGATCTCCAACGTGGAGCTTAATGTGGCAATTAGTAAGATCGGCGAGATGATGTCATCGAGGGGTTGTCCGCTGAAGCTGTTGAGTGCAGAGTTAAAATCAATCAAGACCTCTAATGTCGAACGTATGGTTATGGCCGCTGGCGATGGTGGTGTTGCAGAGTCTCCTCTGGATGTGCTGCGTAGAGTTGCTAAGGCAGATATCTGGCTTCAACTAACGTGGAGCATTAACCAATCGGGTCCTCGTCGCTCGCTAACGTTTAATCTCCAAGCGATAGACGCCTACACAAATAAGCAGGTGGCTGCCACATCGGGTACAGGTAACCCTACCTTTACTACGGAGTTGCCAGTGCTGCTTGAGGAGGCGATCGTTACACGTATAGATGCATTTAATGATCAGTTAGGTGATTACTTCGCTGGTCTCTTTGATACTGGTCGTGAGGTGACGCTAGAGTGCATGGTGACCAATGGGTCGGACGTAAATTTTGAGTCCGAGGTTGGTGACGATGTATTGAGCTTTATTATCGAGGATTGGGTCGAGGCGAATGTAAAAGAGGGTCAAACGGCGAACCTAACCGACGCTACGGAGAACGTGATGAAGTTTGAGCAGGTTAAGATACCGATGGTGCTGGAGAATGGACGCGCCATTGATACGCGCACATGGGCGCGCGGCTTGATGCGTGAGCTTATGACCAAACACAAACTTGACGTGTCGCTAGGTATGAAGGGTTTGGGTAACGCCTATATTATAGTCAAGGGTTCAAAGATGTAGAATAAAAGTATAAAACATTATGAAATATTTACTTTCGATACTTTTTGCTTGTTGCCTATCGCTTGGGTCGGCAGCAGCGCAGACGACACTCTCCTCGAAGGAGATGGTCGCTATAACCCCTATTGTGTGTGATGCTGCGGAGCTACCTGACCTAGCGAAAAAAGCGCTTATGGTCAAGATGACGCAGATGGTGACTATGGGTGGCTTTGGTTCAACGTCGGTGCGCTATGCACTTACGCCCAATGTTGTTCACATTGCAAAGGAGGCGACAGCAACAGTTCCAGTGATGTATCTTGTTGACCTAGAGCTGTCGTTTTATGTGGTCGATATTGTCGAGAATGTTATTATTGGCGAGGTGTCGATTCCCATCAAGGGCGTTGACCGCACCGAGGCGAGGGCATATATCAAGGCTATAAACTCATTTGTTCCAGCGCGTTCTCGCGAGGTGAAGCTCTTTATGGAGAAGTCGCGAGAATCGATACTATCATACTACAAGACGCGTGTTGCTACACTATTGCAAAAGGCTGAGTCCTTAGCGCAGAGGGAGCAGTACGAGGAGGCGATGGCTGTTCTAGCCCCTATTCCTGAGAGTGTCGACGAGTATGCGATGGTCTCGCAGGCGCTTGTGGCGATCTATAAGAAGAAGCTCGACCGTGACGCGATGAAGATTATTCAGTTGGCTAAGTCTTTGATCTCTAAGGATAACGATCAGGCGATAACCGAGCTATTAAAGGTTGACCCATCGAGCAACTATTGGGCGGAGGCAAACAAGATAATCGCTCAGATCAAGGCTCAGTTAGCCGCGGCCGAGAAAGCACGTATCGAGAAGGCTGAAGCTGCCGCGAGGGAGGCTGCCGAGCTACGCAAGCAGGAGATTGCTGCACAGGCGCAGGTCGAGATAGCTGAAGCAGAGGCTCAGGTAGCGGTGCAACTAGCTAAGGAGGAGGCCGCAGAGAGTAGTTTGACGAAGTTCTCAAAGAGCGTGAACTCGTGGTTTGTGAGTATGTTCAAACCAATGAAGGGGTAGAGCAACTGTTTTGGGGTATATAAATGGACAATGGAGGTGCGTTAACTTTCACTACGATTGGATAACCGCTTGGTATATAGTTGTTTGTAATCTTGTTTTTATTCGTATTGGGTTTAAATGCTTTTGGCATTTAATAAATTTTGAGGTTTAAGTTGTTATGTAAATTTATTTACGATAATAACTTGAAACTCAAAATATTAGAACGAAGTATCTAAACCCAATACGCTACAAAAGGAAAGCTCTGCGGGGAGCACCCCGCCGCCGCCCGCGTAGGGCAGTAAGAGGCATCGAAAGAAGCCGCTCGCGTAGGGCGGTAAGAAGCCGCTCGCGCAGGGCGGTTGTAGAAGTTTTTAATGCACCAGTAGTATAAATGTAGTAGAGCTATGGCACAAATTTTTTGTTATAACTGTGGAACTAAATTAGACTCAGAATCGAGATTCTGTGCGGAGTGTGGCGTCAGTATATGCGAAGAGCAGGGTAGTCGTGCGGGAGGCGCTGCCACGGCAAAGAGCGTAGAGACTGCGTGTGGTATGATATTCACCAACACGAAGCACTTAGCTCAGAAGTTTGGGGTGGAGCGCGCGACGATTATAACTCTGTTGCAGCGATACATAGCGCAGCTTAAGGGTGGCGTGGTTGAGTACTCGCTACTTGACGCTTCGGACTACACCTTTAAAAACCCATCTCGCAACGGTGTGCATTTTGATGCCACTAGTTACAGATACGATTTCGAGAGCTATATAGCGGTTGTGTCGGATGCTTACCACTATGGCTACGCAGAGAAAAAGCCGACGTTCCTATTTATCATAGGCGACATGCAGACCATCCCGATGTGTAAGATCGCCAACTACCTCTACACCCCTGTAAATGGATTTTCGGACTCTGATGTTGATAGCGACCTGCCATACTCGTTCCTTACGCAAGGTTGTAGCGTGGAGCTGATGAGTAGCTTTGGTATCATCCTTAGACCATACCTGCTGCATGTTGGGCGTCTGCCGTTTGGTGTAGACTCCTCTTTCGAGGCGTTGGAGCGATACCTACAACGTAATATTGACATGGCAACCTCTAAGCGAGGCATAGCAATATCGCAGTCGTATGCTCAGATAGATCCGCACTGGGCGTATGAGGCGAGTGAGGTGGCAACAGTGCTCAATAAAAATGGTCTGTTGTCGCCCAAGGTGAGTGACTCGGATTATACCTATAACAAAATATATACAACCCCTAGTGTGGTGCTCGGCAATGTGGATAGTTACTTTAACGTCTCGGCCGATCTGTTGTACTTCAATATGCACGGGTCGGCTGCACCTCATGCACCGTTCTTTTTTGGTGAAGGTTTAGATGAAAAAAATGAGGGTGGTGCTGGTATCTCGCCTGCTCAATTAACCTATCTCAAAGGTGACAACGTAGTGGTTACGGAGGCTTGTTATGGTGCGCGGTTTGATGGTCTTAAGGTGTCGCAGTCGATGCTTATTTCGGCGCTCTCGGCAAAGACATTGGTATATATGGGCTCTTCGAGGATCGCTCTTGCAGCCTCTATTGACAGCCCCGAAGATAGTGCCTATATATCATGTGCCGATGTTATAGCGAAGCTATTTATGGAGGAGCTTATGCGCGGTAACTTGGCAGGTGTGGCATTTACCAATGCACGTAGAGGTTATCTCGAAAGGCTCAACGGGCAGATTGGAAGTAATGACAAGTTGACTCTTGCTGAGTTTAACCTCTTTGGCGACCCTACGGTGATGATTTATAGCGAAGCTAAGGGGCGTGGCGCAGTTAAGCCAGCAGAGGATGTCGGGTCGTTGGCGGATGATAGTGTGAGGGTAGGTGCTCAAACAGCGGAGGAGTCTATCTATGTAAGTCAAGATACAGGCTCGCTGCTGTCGTTTATTCGCCAATCGGTAGATCGAAATATTGCAGAGGTTCGAGATGCTATAAATAGTTATATGTACGGGAAGTATGGGCTTGATAAATCCTCGCTTAAGAGTATTAGTCGCGAGCGCTCGGCGGATGGTCGCCAATCCTCGTTAAAGTTTTTATACTCCACTAAGAGTAGTCAGTTCGAGAGGGTTTATATCACCTCGACGAGTGAAGATGGTAAGATTAAATCAGTAATAATATCAAAATAGAATAGATCATGAAGTGTGTAAATTGTAATTCAGAGTTAAAAGAGGGTGCAAAATTCTGTACTTCGTGTGGAACTCCAGTTGTAGCTCCTCAGGCATCTCAAGAGGCACCATCGCAACCAACTTCGGCGGCAGAGACCCCTTCGCAGCCTGCTTCAAGTGAGGCAAAGTCAGCTGCGCCCGTGGATGGTGGTGAGGTCTCTATAATCAAGAACTTCTTAACATGGGATATAAAGCAAGGCGAGGTAGCTCGTCGTATTGCCGAGCGTGAGTTTATAGAGTACGAAAATGCTCGCGGTGTCATTATAAACGATGGTACGGTGGCACACATACGTAGCAACGGCGAGGAGCTAGTGCGTATGAGAGGTGGGCGTTACGATTTTGTCGCTCCCAAGGATTTGGAGGAGTTGCTCTCTTCATACACAGGGGGTGCATTGAACGCGGGTAAGAGTGCGCTTAAAAGATTTTGGGCTATGATCGTAGGCCGAAAGGTTAAAGATATAGTCGCAGACCCAAATAAAGACCCCAAGAAGCAGGATACTCTCGACAAGGTGATTGAGTGCATGAGGAGCAACGACCCGTTGATGTCGCTTACGCTGATCCTTGAGCGTGATTTCGACCTTGTATTTGGAGCTACCAGGGACTCTTTGGACGAATATACGGATTTCAAACCGATGGTTATACGCACCCAATACCTCGACTTAGAGGTTGGCATAAGGGCTACGTTCTGTATTGACGACCATGATGAGTTTATGCGCAACTATCTCTCCGATAAAGCATCTGTATCGACGACGCTACTTGCCGATAGGCTAAGTGCTGCGGTACAGAGCGCGGTGCAGGGTGTGATGCATGGCGTTGAGATTAAGGGGTACGAGATCCCTCAGGTGGTGATGGACTCGCTCAGAGTTGAGATATCAAAGACTCTGGGTAATATCGCTCGCGGAGTGTCGCTAAAACATATTGTCGACATCTCGATTAAGAATGAAGATATAGAGCGCCTGCGTCAGGTTAGTCGCGAGCTATACCTAGGTGAGGAGGAGCTATCGTTCCTACGCCGCAGTAGCGACCTTCGCAACCGTACCAATACGATCCTCGATGAGCAGACTCTCTTCGATGCACGTCGTGAGAGCGAGCGTGATATAGCGCTTAATCAGATCAACCGCGACAATCTACTCTCGGAGGTGGAGCTGATCCGCTTTAAGGAGGAGTTGAGAATCGACGCCGAGGCGGATATCGAGATACAGAGAATAAATAGATCCTCGGATATCCAAGAGGCTCAGTATGATGCCGCCGACCAAGCTCAAATTCGAGAGCAGCAGATGGCACAACGCGCTGCTGCGCACGATCTCGATATGACAGATGTTGCCATTGATAAGAGTCGTAGGATTGATGACTACAACTTTGGTAAGCAGGATCGTGAGGCGGAGGCACAGAACAAAAAAGCGGACTCTGCAATCGAGCGTATGCGCAAGATGAAGGAGCTTAAGCGCGAAGAGGAGGATGCCGCGCATCGCCGCGAGATGGAGCTACGCGCACAACAGAGCGATGTAGACCTAGCTAAGCTGGATAAGATGAGCGCCATGGATGACTCTCAGATTATGGCCGTTGCAGCTGTTGATAAGATGGATAGTGAGGGAGCTAAGGTTCTCGCGGAGTCGATGGGTCGCAAGTATGACTCCGAGAATAAAGATAAACTCATCGAGGAGATGCGCGCTATGCAAGATCAACGCAATGCCGAGAAGGATAAGGCGGATGAGCGTATGGAGCGCATGATGATGCAGATGATGCAGATGAATCAGCAGACCGTAGCCTCAGCAATGGGACATAAGCAGGATATGGAGGAAAAGATGGACAGGGAGCGTGCGCGCACGGACCGTAACCATGAAGTGTCGCTGGAGTATGCAACTCGAAACAACGCGATTGATGCAGGGGCGAAGGTCTATAACACCTCAAATGGTGCAGCGCCTATGGCTAATAAGTGTCCAAATCCTGAGTGTGGAGCACCCCTAGATCCTGGGTGTAAGTTCTGTGAATCATGTGGGACAAGAATAGGTTAGTTATGGCAGAGTTAAGAGGAGTTGTTGAGCTGAGGCTCTGTAATGTGGGCACTAAGTCTGAGGGCACCTACGCCTACCTTAATTGCGATGAGGGGGTCAGCTATATCCTTTACCGTGAAGGCGAGTGGGAGGTTAATGATTCGTACTTCGTCGATTATGCAGGTAAAGAGTGCGTGGTAGAGGGACAAATAGATGGCTCTAAATATTTATGTGTTAGCTCTATTGCAGAGTTAGTCCAAGAGCAGGAGGTGAGTGAACAAGAGACGCAAGAGGATGGAGAGCAAGAGGAGTGTGCGCAAGAGCAGAGTCAAGAACAAGAGTATAAAGAATAAAAAATATAATTATGAAAAAGTGTGCAAGTTGTGGAGTTGAGAATGAGCTAGAGAGCAAGTTCTGCGAAAATTGTTGTTCAACAGAGTTTGTAGAGGCGCCAGCGTCTACCCTCCCAGGAGGTTTAAATATCGGAGATGCTAACGCCATTGACGCCAACGATTTGGTGGGGCACAAAGAGGTTATACAGGGTAAGAAAGAGCAGATCATGGGTAACAAGGAGGAGATCAATGCTCAGAACTACACCGTGAACCAAACCATTGTGCAGCAGACAAATGTTCAAGATAGCGAATTGGTGGAGCTTGAGAAGCAGAAGCATCGTATCGAGATGGAGAAGATGCGCTACGAGGCAGAGCTAGCGAAGCTTCAAACCGAGAGCGCTCGTCAACAAGGGGCTATTCAACAAAAGGGTGCCGCGGAGGCTAAGTCACTAGCCGATGATAACGCTCGTGAGGTGGCTGCGTTGCGTGCCGCGCTGCAACAAAACGAGGTGGCAATGGTGCAGATCCTCGGAGCGATGGCGGAGCAGGAGGAGCAACTACAAGAGCAGCTGGCACAGCAATCGGAGCAAGAGAAGCAGCAGAAAAAGGAGCAAGAGGTTAAGGCGATGATCGACAGCATGGAGAGCGTTGTCTATGATATGGAGCGTAATGCACAGTTCTCGCTCTCGGCAGAGATCGGGCAGCGCCAACAGATAATATGGGCATCGCTTAGTATCTCGCTCTTTATTATAGCAGCAGCCACAGCCATACCATTCTTCTGGATCCTACTAGTTGTATGTATTGTTTTACTTGTTCGTTCGATTGTTCGAAAAGTTAAGTTAGGCTCTGCTAATAGCAACACCCTAAAGATGGAGGATTACGAGCGTGAATATAATAATATACGTCGTAAGTTGTCGGATTCTAACTTTGATACATCGCGTTACAGCTCGACAATAGTCGATTTTGATGGTCGCCTTAAGCGCGCCAAGGAGCGCTATGAGAGCGAAGTGAAGGGAGCTGGCTCCAAGGCGATGATCTACGTTGCGGTGATCTCTGCGGCAGCGATTATATTAGCGCTTGTTGTGGCGTATAGTGTTGTGTCGAGTCTGTAACACCAAAATCTAAAACTATGAAAAAGTCAATATTTTTGCTTCTTTCGCTCCTTATGGTTGGTGTGTCGTATGGCGCCAACTACAAGGTGACGAGCCGTAGTGAGCGTAAAGTTCCAGTGTGGGTAGGGGGTAATGAGACGGGTTACTTTATCCTCTCAACTGTGAGCGCTGTCTCTTTGGATGATGCCAAAAGCAAACTTATGGAGCAGGTGAAGTTGCGATATATTGAGTCTATTGCGCAGAATATATCGCATCGCTCGGCGTCGCTAACTTCGCAGAAGACGACCAATAATAGGGATAGTTTTAGGGATGAGTTTATATCTTCGCTTAAAGTTAACTCCGCTAATGTCCCCTTCCTTAAGGGTATTTCGCAATCTAAGATCAGCGACGTCTATTGGGAGGTGCGCAGCGAGAAGGGTAGTGGCGTGGTGAGCTATAACTACTCTATTCGTTACCCCGCGCCAAAGGAGGAGCTTGATAGGCTTGTTCGCGAGTTTGATAGACGCGACGAGGAGATGGTTCACAAGTACAACCTCCTAAAGGGGGATCTCGCGATGGTTAATTCGTTGGGGCAGATAGCTCAGGGTATAGCCGAGTGTAAGACGCTCGAGAGTTACTTCTTCGATCAAACACGTAAGGGTTCCGCCTCGGAGCTTCAGAAGCTGTACAGCTCGCTATATGACCAGATAACGCTGTCGACAACGAGAGAGGAGCTGGGTCTAGCAGTTGTCGAGATGAGGCTTAACGGGCGTAAATTAAACTCTACGCTGCGCCCAACGCTCAAGTACGATAAGGGGATTATCGGCTCGGTGAGTCTATCGACGCAGAGTGGAGAGTATACCCTTAGCTACGATCCAAGCCTCTGCCGAGAGGGGTTGCCATACTCCATAGAGATGGTCTTTACCATTGGAGCGAGACGTGTGGTGCACGCTGTACACTTCACATACACTAAGAATAGCGTCTCGTTGGAGGGTGTAGGTCGCGTGGCGCTTGTTGCGGACTCTTGTGAAGATGGACTTCTGAGCGGGGTGAGTGTGACTGTCAACCTCGAAACGAAGGGTATCAATGGAGTGTTGAATATAGGGGCTATATCGCTATCAGTCGCGGGAGTTGAGGGTATGATAAATATCTATCAACCCTTCAAGGTTAATGTCTCGGATGGAACCTTCTCGCTGAGATTTAAACACGAAGGAGAGCTTAAGATAGCCTCGAACAGCCACTCATCATCAACCATTAGAGTGGTTCGAGGCGAGATACGAGGAAGCTATGGCACTAAGGCGGAGCCGTTCCGCAAAAGTATAACTCTACCGTACGACTGTAATTGGTAGGGGTATATAGTAGATTGAGAACTTATTTTTATTCGTGTTGGGTTTAAATGCTTTTGGCATTTAATAAATTTTGAGGTTTAAGTTGTTGCGTAAATTTATTTACGATAATAGCTTGAAACTCAAAATATTATAGTGAAGTATCTAATCCCAATACGCTACAAAAGAAAAGCTCTGCGGGGAGCACCCCGCCGCCGCCCGCGCAGGGCAGTAAGAGACAGAGTAAGAAGCCGCCCGCGCAGGGCAGTAAGAGACAGAGTAAGAAGCTGCCCACGTAGGGGGCAGTAATGCATCAATAGTAATTATAAAAACCTTAAAATTCGGGAGGTGAGAGAACTCCCCATAATATTATGAAGAGATTAGTTTTATTTTCAATCGCTATGGTTGCTTGTGTGTCACTTCCACTAGCAGCGCAATCGCAAACGACTCATAAGGAGGCTCAAAAGGAGCTTAAGAGCCGCGTTATTAAGGATGCCAAAAATCAGGCTAAGGATTACGAGAAGCAGGGCTGGAGAACAATGGCGGGGGGCTTGACCTTAGAGCGTCAGTTAGAGAAGAGTAATATCGCAATCATCGAAGAGGATGATAAGGGCGAGAAGGTATGGGTTGTAGCGCAGCACCGTGCAATAGGAGGTAACTACTCGGCAGCCAAGCTTATCGCCACTACACGAGCAAAGGCGGAGCTAGCATCGAGCATCGAGGATAAGGTTAAGCAAAAGACCTACAGTAAGCTCTCAAGCAAAAACCTCGGCGAGGGTGAGGTGAAGTTGATTGATGAGACTATCGAGGCTATCATGTCCGAGATCGACACTACAATCAAGGGTACAGATATCGTTTTAGAGATATACAAGACTCTCGATGGTGGTAAGTACGAAGTTATGGTTAGCATGGCGGCGAACTACGAAGCAACGAAAGCGGAGGTAGATAAGAAGCTCGTTGAGAGACTCAATAAGAGCACTATGAGCAGAGCCAAAGAGGTTGTCGAGTTAATAAGATTGAAGTAGTTGCACCATTTCTCTAAATAGCCCCCTAGTATTATGAAGAGAGTACTATTTATAGCCGCAGTTTTGGTGGCGACAACCCTTATGGTTGCCGCTCAAGGCTCCGTGTCGGACTTTGAAAAGAGTTTTGCTGCGATGGAGGCTGAGTTTGACTCCGCGTCGGACTCTTTTGATGCCGAGTATGCCGAGTTCGAGAAGAGGGTAGATGCAGAGTTTGATAACTTCGTAAAGGAGCTAGGAGGTATCTGGGGGGATGAGAATGTGCAGACAAGCACCAAATATACGTGGGTTGAGTATGGTGATGCCTACAATAGCCGTAGCGTTGTAGATTTCGAGAATGAGAGTATTGCCGTTGAGGTTATCCTTAGTGACGAGGAGCTTAAGGATGAGAATCTTGTTCGTGAGCGACTCTGCGAAGCTGTGGCTTCGATGCTCACAAGTCGTGGTAAGAGCGTAGAGTATAAGTCGCAGTATATACCCCAGCAGGCGGTGAGCGACGTGGCGATAATGAATGGGGTCGTTGATCTAGGTAGTTATGGTATCAAGCCCGAAGCGATGAAGATATTTACTGCCGACAATCGCGATAAAACCGAGATCGTGGAGGTTATACCAACAACTCCACAGTTGGTTGTTATCCCCTCCGCCACCCAAGAGGCAGAGCCATCGACTGAGCAGGCGCAAGTAGAGGTGGCGTCATCTGCTGCTGAAGTAACAGCTTCCAGCACCTATACTACCGAGGTTAAGGCGGTCGCCGATGCTATCATCAAGAGTGAGAGCGTTACTGTGACAAAGGCACAAAGCTCTACGGGAAGTGTCAATATCGCGAAGATAAATCCCAAGATGGCGTCTAATTTTAAATATCTTAAAGCTAAGGAGCTAGAGCCTATTGTGGATCAATACGCTGTGAGGTACAATGTCGATAAGTCACTCATCTATGGCGTGATAGAGACCGAGAGTATGTACGACCCACTGGCGGTGTCGGGTGCTCCTGCCTATGGACTAATGCAGATCGTACCTCGAACAGCGGGCGTTGATGCCTATGAGTACCTACACAAGAAGAGGAAGATCGTTAGTCGTGACTATCTCTTTAACTCCCAAAGAAATATCGAGATGGGTGTTGTCTACCTTATGTTGCTTCAGACACGTTCGTTTCATAAGGTGACAGACCCTCGTTGTCGCGAGCTGTGTGTTATCGCGGCGTATAATACGGGTATGGGTAACGTGGGGCGCTCCTTCACGGGGCATACAACCCTCTCGAAGGCGATACCGATGATTAACGCAATGGGCTACGATAAGCTCTACACCCACCTGCGCTCCAATCTAGTACAAGAGGCGAGTAACTACGTTAAATTCGTCAGCGAACGACGTGTGAAGTATAGGTCTTACTAAGAGGTCTCGGTTGTATTTTTATATTGGCTCTGCGGAGAGCACTCCGCCGCCGCCCGCGCAGGGCAGTTGTATGCATGTTTTTCGCCCTCCCTCCTAAAAAGCGATTTTTGCGCTGGCGGGAAAATCGCTTAGAGGGTGTTGGTTCGTCAGAACCAAAATATTTTGTATTGTCTTTTATTGTCCTACGCGGACAGCGGCGGGGTGCTCCCCGCAGAGCTACTCTTTTATTAGCGCTTGTTGGAAAATCAATTCTTGATTTATTGCGGTTATACAAAATAGGGGATTCAAGTGGGGCTTGTCCCCTATATTTCTATAACCACACACACACAAACATACGTTTGCTCAACAAGCGAAATGTTTAGCGTTCAGTGTTTAATGTTCAGTGTTTAATGTTCAGTGTTTAATGTTCAGTGTTTAATGTTCAGTGTTTAATGTTCAGTGTTTAATGATTAGTCCCTTAACATTTAACACTAAACATTCAACGGTTTTTCGGTTCAAACACAAGAGTGTATGATAAATTTCAGAGGGATAGTTGGTTACTCAAATTTATTTGAAATAATCAACTATCCCTTTGAAATATTATAACTTTAGGTATAATCCGAAAAACGCAGAACAAAAAGTTTAGCTCCGCGGGGAGCACCCCGCCGCTGTCCGCGCAGGACAGTAAGAAGTAGTGCATGAAGCTGTCCGCGCAGGACAGTAAGAAGTAGTGCATGAAGCTGTCCGCGCAGGACAGTAAGAAACAGTGCATGAAGCTGTCCGCCGGAGGCAGTCCGCGGAAATACAAGCCGATATAAAGCGCGGTCGGTGGCGGATTATTCTTTCTCGCCGATTAGTTGGCACATGCGCGCTCGTGCGCGGTGGATATTGGTCTTAACAGTACCTAGTGGCATGGAGAGCTTCTCGGCGATCTCTTCGTAGGAGTACTCTTCCATGAAGCGCATGCGGAAGAGTTGTTGTTGTGTCGAGTTAAGGTGCGCTATGGCTTGCTCTATTTGTGTTCTCTTTTGTGAGTTGATGACGCACTGCTCGGGGTTGGGGTTTGATGTCTCGGATGATGTAATACGTTCATCTATGGGTAGTTCGTCTTGTCTGCGGCGATAGTGGTCGATGAGTGTATTGCGCGCGATGGTGTATATCCACTGCCCAAAGGTGAAGCGAGGGTTGTAGCGGTGGAGGTTGATATATACCTTTATAAAGGTCTCTTGGAGCAGGTCGTCGACGTCGTTGCCCCCTCCCATCTGGTTAACGAGCAGACGACGTATAGCTTCGCGGTATCGCGTAAAGAGAAATTCGAAAGCGACATCATCACCTTCGCTGAGAACCAACTCTACGAGGTGTTGGTCGTTGGCTACTATGTAGTCGTCTATCTCCACACGCGCGAGTCTCGTTTAACCTTAAGAGATAAGTCTAGCGTTATAGCGTAGAGAGGTGAGAGTATATCGTATAGCAAGGAGCCTTTAGATAGCTCCTCCTCGCCTAGTCGTTTAGAGATCTTTCGTGTGGTTATAAATACAATGATGGCGCGAGCGAGAAGTAGCGCGGCGGCAGCGATCTTGATCTCGACGGGCATACATAGAATCATTGTGATGGTCGAGAGCGCTAGTAGTACGCGGCTGCGACGCTCCCAGAGTTCGTAGTTCTGGATATGGCTAGGGTATAGCTCGAACGAGGAGCGGTAGAGTCGGCACTCAGAGAACCACCATGAGGCACCACCCCAGCACTTCTGGCGGAGTGTTGCGCGGGGGGAGATGATGACACTCACCTTGGCGCCATGATCTATGAGGTTCTGTATAAAGAGGTCGTTTTCGCCAATATTCATATTGAGCTGTGTGAAACCGCGACTCTCGAAATATTTGCTTTTAGTCCAACCGATATTTGTTCTAGCGCCTCGATAAGGTGTGCCACCAATGGCTGAGGAGATCCAATTCACGGAGTTCATCATGCGATTTTGTCGCATGAAGTAGTTTGCAAATCCGCTCGCCTTCGCTAACCCTGTATAGCCAATCACAATGTCACCTCTCTTAAAGCCGCTCGCCATGAGTGACAACCACCTGTCGCTTTGTGGTTGACAGTCGGTGTTGCAGAATATTATATGTTCGTAGTGCGAAGCCTTGACACCTACGTTGAGGGCGGTCTTAACGGAGATCGGGAAGCGAGGGTTAGACTCAATCTTACTCACTACAATCGAGGGGAGTAGCTGTTTGAGGCGAAGTAGGTCGTCGTAGAAATCCTTGTTAGAGCCGACGTAGACTATAACGACTTCGAAATCAACACCCTCCTGTGCCATGATGAGGGGCAGCGACTCGTCCAAGAAGGGGTAGTCCTCGCTAAAGAGAGGCACGACCACCGACACGCTCGGTGTTGCGGTGAGTATTGATGGGCGTTTGCTATCTTTGTATTTCGAGATTCGAGCGTAGCGCATAGCCCAATATCCTAATTGAATAGAGAATAGGGTCAAGGTGATTATAATAAGGGCTATACCTTCCCATCCATAGTGGGAAACTATTGTATCTAGGTGTTGCATTGAAGAGTCTAATTTTCTACAAATATACAAAAGTTTTGAATGAAAACGATATGAGTGGTAAAATATTCTTATATTTGCACTATTATAGACGTATTAGATGAATTTTAAAGTAGAACATACAGCTCCTCAGAGCAAAGCACGCGCTGCGACTATTACCACCGACCACGGTGAGATACCCACACCCATTTTTATGCCCGTGGGTACCGCTGCGGCACTCAAGGGTGTCTTTCATCGTGACGCAGAGCACGAAGCAAAGGCGAAGATTATCCTCGCCAACACCTACCACCTCTACCTCCGTCCAGGAATGGATATTATCGAGGCGGCGGGAGGTGTGCACCGCTTTAGTTCGTGGGATAAGCCGATGCTCACCGACAGCGGTGGTTTTCAGGTCTTTTCGCTCGCGGCGTGCCGTAAGCTCAAGGAGGAGGGGTGTCACTTTCAATCCCATATTGATGGCTCGCGTCACCTCTTTACGCCTGAGAGCGTGATGGATACGCAGCGCACTATCGGCGCCGATATCATGATGGCATTCGATGAGTGCCCTCCAGGGGACTCTAATCGTGAGTATGCACATAAATCTCTTTTGTTGACGCAGAGGTGGCTAGAGCGATGCTTCAACCGCTTTGAGTCGACAACACCCAAGTGGGGGCATGCGCAGTCGTTGTTCCCTATCGTGCAGGGGTGTACGTTCCCCGATCTGCGCGCTAAGGCGGCGGAGGATGTAATGCGCTATAACGCTGATGGTTATGCTATTGGTGGATTGGCGGTTGGTGAGCCTGCGCCTGTGATGTATGAGATGATAGAGGTGGTAAACGCTATTCTACCGACCGATCGCCCTCGTTACTTGATGGGTGTTGGTACGCCAGTAAATATCCTCGAGGCTATCGACCGAGGTGTCGATATGTTTGACTGTGTGATGCCTACGCGCAATGGTCGTAATGGACAGCTCTTTACGTGGGAGGGGGTTATCAATATCCGTAATAAGAAGTGGGAGAGCGACTTCTCGCCTCTCGATGAGCAGGGTGAAGCCTTTGTCGATAGGGTCTACACTAAGGCGTATCTTCACCACCTTGTGGTGTGCCGCGAGATGATGGCGGCACAGATCGCTTCGCTCCATAATATCGCTTTCTATATCAGCCTAGTTACGCGCGCTCGTGAGCATATCATAGCGGGTGACTTTAAGGAGTGGAAGGAGCGTATGGTGGTAAAGCTCACAAATAGATTGTAAACAATTTCAACACTCAAGAGATGAAGTTAAGATGGCCTGGATTAAAGATCCTCGATCGCTATATTATCGGTAAATTTTTGTCGACCTATTTCTTTGCTATTGCAATGATTATCATCATTGTGGTGGTTTTTGATTATGTCGAGAAGGTTGATAATTTTGCGCGCTCCAACGCCCCTTTTGAGGCGATAATCATGGATTATTATCTCAACTTTATACCCTTCTTTGTCAACCAGTTTAGTAGCCTCTTCACCTTTATTGCGGTGATCTTCTTCACTTCGAAGATGGCGTACCAGACCGAGATCATCGCTATGTTGTCGGGCGGTATGAGCTTTAGACGTCTTATGTGGCCCTACCTTATCGGAGCTACTATTATCGCCTCGCTGTCGCTCTACCTGAACCTCTACTTGATCCCTATCTCGCAGCGTACATGTGTGCGTTTTGAGGCTCAGTACGTCGACTCCAATAAATCGAGGCTCTACGATCAACACATCTACCGACAGGTTGACGATGGACTCTTTGTCTATATTCGAGGCTTCACGCAGAGGGGAACATCCTCGTTCTTCGCCTTGGAGCGTTACGAAAAGGGACGTATGGTCGCGTCACTAGAGGCGGCAAATGCGCAGCTCGACACGGTGAGTAACCGCTGGACAGCGAAGAGGTATATCACCCACCACCTTACCGAGGAGGGAAAGGATATCTTTAACCGTAAGTCGGCGCTCGACACGCTCATCAACCTTGATCGTTCGGAGCTGACAAAGATCGAGGACCTAGTTAAGACAATGAATATCGAAGAGCTGGACGATTTCCTTGAACAGCAACGAATTAAAGGCTCCGACTCGATAAATGTTATAGAGGTTGCCAAACATACGCGCTACGCCTTTCCTGCGGGAACCTTCATCCTTACACTAATTGGAGTGTCGCTCTCGTCGCGCAAGGTGCGAGGCGGTACGGGACTGCATGTGGGTATCGGTATTGGACTCTGCTTCTCGTATATCCTCTTTACTCGCTTCTTCGAGGAGTTCGCCAAGGGCGGAGCTTTACCTCCGCTTGTGGCGGTGTGGATACCCAATATAATCTACCTCTTTATTGCGATCTATTGCTATATTAAAGCGCCTAAATAATGGTTGATCTATCTCCAAATATCGAGGTTGTAGCGGCTAAATGTCGTGCATCTGAGCGCCTTACGGAGCAAGATGCTCTGCTTTTGTGGCACGAGGCACCGCTCTGGCTCCTCGCGGAGCTAGCTCTTGAGCGTAAGCGCAAGGTGAGTGGCGATGCACTCTTTTTTAATCGTAACTTCCACCTTGAACCAACTAATATTTGTCGCTTTAGGTGTCGCTTTTGTTCGTATCGTCGCGCGGAGGATAGCCCCGAAGCGTGGGATCTGAGCCTCCCCGAGATGGTTGAGATCGTCAAGGGTTATCAAGGCAGGGGCGTCACGGAGGTTCATATCGTTGGCGGTGTGCACCCGCGCCATACCTTTAGCTTCTTCGAGGAGCTTGTTGTGATGGTTAAGAGCCTGCTCCCCGAGGCGACAGTTAAGGCGTTTACCGCCATTGAGCTGCGCTATATGATTGAGAGCGCTGGACTTTCCATCGAGCATGGTTTGCAGCGCCTCAAAGCGGCGGGAATGGAGTCTATCCCTGGCGGTGGTGCCGAGATCTTCGCAAGTGAGATCCGCGAGAAGATATGCCCTGAGAAGGGGAGCGCGAGCGAGTGGCTCGAGGTGCACGATATAGCTCATAGGATGGGTATCTCGACAAACTCCACGATGCTCTATGGACACATTGAGAGCATCGAGCATAGAATCGACCACCTCCAAAGGCTTCGTGCGCAGCAAGATAAGACGGGCGGCTTCAACGCCTTTATTCCGCTTAAGTATCGCTGTATGTCTAACGAGATGTCGCACCTTGGCGAGGTGTCGGTGATCGAGGACCTGAGGATGATCTCAATTAGTCGACTATTCCTCGACAATATACCCCACATCAAGGCTTATTGGGTGATGTACGGTAAGCAGATCGCGGAGCTAGCGTTGAACTTCGGAGCCGACGATATTGATGGAACGATAAGCGACTCCACCAAGATCTACTCTATGGCGGGGGCGGAGGATAGCCGTCCAGTGATGACCATTGCCGAGATAGAGGCTATGGCGCAGCGCGCAGGGTTCAAGGTTGTGGAGCGTGATACACACTATAATGTAATAAAAAGATATTAGTATGTCTGATCAGACAAAACAGAGTAATACTCGAAGCAGGTCAACACAAGGTGTTGGGGCTAGCGAGGAGGCGAGATCGAGAATGATAGAGGAGCTACGAAGCATACACGAGGAGCAACTCAGAGAGACAACTCAGCGTGCGAGCGCAAAGTCGTCTCAAAGTTCTAAGGGCAGCAAGAAGTCCCAACCAAAGCCACAGTCAAAACCTAAGAGCAGTGGCTTTACGCTGCGTCGTCTGTTGGTGCAGAGTGTGGTGATCGTGCTGCTTTTGGTTGTTGTCTCAGTGGCGGCACACTTCGCGCTGCGTCTAATAACTCGCCACAGCGTGCGCATGGAGGTGCCCCACCTAATAGGTATGGATCTTAGTGATGCTCAGTCGTTGGCTCGAAACTCGAAACTCAATATCGTTATCAACGACTCGCTCCACGCGCCAGCGTATAGGGCGGGCGAGGTTCTCGACCAGCTTCCGCGCGGAGGTGTCGAGGTGAAGCCAGGTCGCTCGGTATATATCGTCATTAATGCCTTCAACGCTAAGCGCGCCGAGGTGCCCTATGTTGCGGGTCGCTCGCTGCGTCAAGCGAAGAATATGTTGGAGGTTGCAGGTTTCGAGATCAAGAGGATTGAGTATCGTTCTGATATGGCGACCAACTATGTGTTGGACGAGTACCTCGGCACCACGCAGATCACCTCGTCGACAAAACTTATGGAGGCGGTAGGTAGTGGCGTGACTCTGCATGTGGGTCGAAGTGCTGACAATCTCACCACGGCGGTACCCCTTGTTGTTGGTCTCACCGAGAGGGAGGCGAAGGGTCGTCTCTGGGAGGCTGGTCTCAATGTCGGGACTGTCTCAAAAGAGGAGGGTATTGACGCTAGTAATATCGCCGAGGCGAGAGTCTACGCCCAGAGTCGTGAGTCGCAGTCGCAGAGTCTACTAGGCGCAGATGTTAGCTTTTCGCTCACTCTCGATGAGGGGCGTGTTGAACAGGTGTTGGAGGAGCTGCGTAAGGCGCAACAGGAGCGCGAGAAGTACGAAAAGTATCTCAAAGACTCGTTGGCGCAGGTAAAGGTAGAGAGAGCTTCGACGCCAAAATCAACCGTAAAGGTTGAGGATGATTTCAACTTTTTTGAATAGGTAAATATTGGGGTGCGTTAACTTTATGGAGGCTAAGCAGTTGTTTATATGTAGCTATTTATAACGTGAGTTTTGGATAAGAATTTCTTATCCAAAACACCTCTAAACGTAAGTCTCCCCAAACGGTTTGGGGAGATGCAAGAGGGGTTTATCGAATATACATCGGCTTTTTAAAGCCGATAACCTGAGTTTTAGATATGGGAAATTGATAAGACTAACAGGTAAACAATAAATTTCCCTTATCCAAAACTCAGGTTTATAGCTTTGTCTGTATTTTTTTCGAAGTATGCTCGATTGTTAATAGTAGGCGCAGCCTACGTCGCTATATATTGATAAAGGGGCGATAAAGCAACGCTTTAATCGAACATTTGTCAATATATGGCATGTTGAAAATCAACATATTAACAATCGCAAGATAAAAATAGCTCTGCGGGGAGCACCCCGCCGCCGCCCGCGTAGGGCAGTTGTAGAAGTTTTAACACAACAGTAGTAATAGATAAATATGATAGATAACAAATATAGTGATAATAACTCCCTTTGGGAGGATGAGTTGGAGGACGACGATCAGGGGCTAGAGGGGCAAGAGTCTGGTGTGCCGACAACCGAGCAGGGGGCGGATGGTGAGCTTTATGAGCACTACCGCTTCGAGGTGGATCGCGGGCAGTCGCAGATAAGACTCGATAAGTACCTCGCCATCAATATGCGCAACACCTCGCGCAATAGGATTCAAGACGCTGCCGATACGGGTTCAATCCTCGTCAACGGCAAGGCTCAGAAGTCGAGTTACAAGGTTAAGCCAGGGGATGTAATCACCATTGTGATGTCGTACCCTAAGTACGAAAATATAATTATCGCCGAGGATATACCTCTCGATATTCGTTACGAGGATGACGACCTGCTGGTGGTTAATAAACCCGCAGGGCTGGTCGTTCACCCAGGTCACGGTAACTACTCGGGAACGCTTGTCAACGCCCTTACCTACCACCTTCAAGGCTCCGAGATGCTTGAAGATAGCGATATGCGCGCGGGGTTGGTGCACCGTATCGACAAGAATACTTCGGGACTGCTTGTGATAGCTAAGAATGTGCGTACTCACGCCCACCTTGCCAAGCAGTTCTTCGACCACACCACACAACGTAAGTATGTCGCTCTTGTGTGGGGTAACTTCGACGAGGATGAGGGTACGATAACTGGAAATATCGGTCGCTCGGTGAGGGATCGCCTCAAGATGTTTGTCTTTGAGGATGGCTCGGACGGTAAGCACGCGGTGACTCACTATCGTGTGCTTCAGCGCTTTGGCTACGTCACGCTTGTGGAGTGTCAGCTGGAGACGGGGCGCACGCACCAGATACGTGTTCACATGTCGTGGCAGGGTCACCCGCTCTTTAATGATGAACGTTATGGTGGGGATAGAATCCTTAAAGGTACTACTTTCACTAAATACAAGCAGTTTGTGGAGAACTGCTTCTCGATACTTCCGCGCCACGCGCTGCATGCCCGTTTGTTGGGTTTCAAGCACCCTACAACGGGTGAGATGATGAGCTTTGAGTGTGATCTGCCAGAGGAGTTCACATCGCTGATCTCTAAGTGGGAGGGTTACTTCGCGACCCGCCTAACATTAAATGAAGAGGAGTAGCTGCAATGTTTCTGCCAACAACCATAAAGGAGGTTCGTGCCCTAGGGTGGGATTATATTGATGTGATCCTATTCACGGGCGACGCCTATATCGACCACCCATCGTTTGGGGCGGCTGTTGTTGGACGGCTGCTCGAAGCGGCAGGTTATAGGGTGGCTATCGTGCCGCAACCTAACTGGCGCGACGACCTTCGCGACTTCAAGAAGCTCGGAGTGCCGCGCCTCTTCTTTGGTGTCACGGCAGGCTCTATGGACTCGATGGTTAACCACTACACAGCCAATATACGTCTGCGTAGCAACGATGCCTACACCCCAGCGGCGAAGGCAGGTTTTCGCCCCGACTATGCCGCGACAACATATACCAAGATCCTAAAGAGTCTATTTCCTTCGACCCCCGTTGTGGTGGGAGGTATCGAGGGTTCGCTGCGTCGCCTCACGCATTACGACTACTGGTCGGATAGCTTGAAGCCCTCAATGATTGTCGATAGCGGAGCTGATCTACTGATCTACGGCATGGGAGAGGGTGTTATCGAGGAGGTCGCCAAAGCGTGTCACAACGGATTTAATACCAATCTGCTGCGTAAGATCCCGCAGGTGGCGTACCTCGCAGATGGGGAGTATGTTGCGCGGTTGGAGGCGTCGCGTGTCGAGCGGCTGCACTCTTTTGAGCAGTGCCAAGCGAACAAACGTGCCTTTGGTGAGAACTTCAAGAGCGTGGAGACACTGAGTAATATGCGCAATATGAACCGCTGGATTGTCGAAGGGGTGGGCGATAAATTTATCGTTATCAACCCTCCGCGGGCGGTGCTCACCACCAAGGAGATGGACCACTCCTACAACCTTCCATATATGCGTGCGCCGCACCCTCGCTATCGAGGCAAGGGCGATATTCCCGCGTGGGAGATGATTAAATATTCGGTCAACCTCCACCGCGGATGCTTTGGAGGCTGCTCGTTCTGTACCATCTCGGCACACCAAGGTAAGTTCATTGCGTCGCGCTCCGAGGAGTCGATCCTGCGCGAGGTGCGCGAAGTGTGTCGCATGGAGGGCTTCAAGGGTAACCTGTCGGATATAGGAGGTCCTTCCGCCAATATGTGGGGCATGGGAGGCAAGCGTTCGGAGCTGTGCGACAGGTGTCGCCGCCCATCATGCCTGCACCCTTCTCCATGCGCCAACCTCAATAACGACCACACGCCGCTGCTTAAACTCTACGACAAGATACGCGCTGTGGAGGGCGTCAAGCGAGCTTACATTGGCAGCGGTATACGCTACGATCTCTTTGATGGGGGGCGTTACTTCGAGACCGTGGTGCGCAACCACACCTCGGGGCGACTTAAGGTGGCGCCAGAGCATACCGAAGACGAGGTGCTTAACATCATGCGTAAGCCATCGTTCTCGCTCTTCGAGAAGTTGGTTGTTGATTTTAAGAGTATCTGTCAGCGCGCAAATCTGCCTTATCAGATTATCCCTTATTTCATCTCCTCGCACCCTGGATGTACGCAGGAGCATATGCGCCAACTAAGCGGCAAGGTGCTCGGCAAGCTCCATTTTAACCTCGAGCAGGTGCAGGATCTAACGCCTACGCCAATGACCCTGTCGTCGGTGATGTTCTACACGGGGGAGGATCCATACACGCTTAAGAGAGTCTATGTCACTCGTTCGCAGGACGATAAACGTAAGCAAAAGAGCTACTTCTTCTCCACAAGCGGCGGACCGAACAAGGAGAACAATCGAAGGTCATCGGGTAGATCAACACCCCGAAACGCCAAATTCGCTAAGAAGAGAGGCTAAACTCACAGCTCTGCGGGGTGCTCCCCGCGGAGCCTTTCTTTTGTAGCGGTTATGGTTTAAGAACTGCGTTCTACAATAAACCGTGTTGAGCATTGAGCGTTTAGCGTTTACTGTTTAATGTTTAAGACTTTAACATTAAACACTTAACACTTAACACTTAACATTCAACACTTAACACTTAACACTCAACGCTTAAGCGCTTCGATGAACTCGGGGAATTGTGCCCAGAGGTTTTCGGTTTGTAGCCACAGCTCGCGTGCTTGGGCTTTGGTTGAGGGGCGTTCGCTCTCAATATCGGTAATGTAGCTCTCATCGACAGGGTGGTCGTTGGCGGTAAACTCAGCAAAGAAAGGTGAGAAGCGACTCTTAAATGCGTGTAGCTCACCTGCGGGGATTGCACCTTCGTGAATAAAGGAGGACCATAGCAGCAGCAGTGCGCGGCTAGCGTGTTTATCGGATACATCGTTTATCACCTCATCGAAGAGTTCGTATTCGCCCATTGCGAGGTAGTCGAAGCATAGCAGGTTGGATGCCTCGAGGTGATCTTCGGGGTCTAGCTCCAAAGCTAGCTCCAGCAGTGCCGACGAGATCTCGAAATCGCTGATTAGGAAGTGGTCGATAGCGCATAGGTAGACCACCTCGATGGCTGCGCGCGAGTTGGTGTGTGCCCACTCAAGAAGCACCTCGTCACCTTCGGGCAGTAGCTCGTGGAGTGTCTGCACCCCTGCAAAACGGAGGTTGCAGGCACCCTCAATATCGCCTGTCTGTTGCAGCTCGTTAGCGCTCTTTAGTATCTTTATAAAGTTGGCATGTCCGCCCTCGCTAATTATCTCGTAGCTCTGCTCGGGGGTTGGTCTTAGATAACCTTTTTTCATATCTCTTGTCTATCGTTTTATCTGTCGCGTTGTGTGATAAAGGCGCAAAGGTTGGCTAGCGCGGTGCGGAACTCTCCCTCCTCGTACTCGGCAAGGATCTCGGTAGCGCGTAGGATATATGCGTTCATCACCTCTTGGGCAAACGCGACACCCCCTTGTTGTTCGACAATACGTGCGACTCTATTTATCGCCTCGTCGCTATTGTGGCACTCCCCAATTAGTGTGTTGATCTCTGCTCGCAGCTCGTCGGTCGCATCCTCCATAACCGAAAGTAAGGGGAGGGTGATCTTACCTTCACGCAGATCGTTAAATGTAGGCTTGCCTGTCTTAGAGTTGGGGCTATAGTCAAGAATATCGTCTTGAATCTGGAATGCCATGCCTATCGCCTCGCCGAAGCGACGCATTAGTTCGATCTTCTTGTGGTCGGCACCTGCCGACATGGCACCTGCCGAAGCGCTGATCGAGATTAGCGAAGCGGTTTTTTTGCCGATGATGCTGAGGTACTCTTCGCGGGTGATAGCTTGTCGTCTGGCGCAGTCATCTTGGATGATCTCGCCCTCGCAGAGTTGAGCTATAGCCTTGAAGATGTGGGTCGAGAGGTCGAACTGCCCGCTCGAAAGCGCGAGGTTGATATTGCGTGCGAGGATGTAGTCTCCAATGAGTACAGCCCTCTTCGATTGCCACTTAGCATTGAGCGAGGGGCGTCCACGGCGCGCCATGGATTCATCGAGTACATCATCGTGGATAAGTGATGCCACATGTATCATCTCCACCATCATGGCGGCGATCCACGTTCTGCGTCCGATAACACCCGTTGAGGAGTTAAGCCCAGCGCAAAGCATCACGATGATAGGGCGTATTGCCTTGCCTCGCGAACTGAGCGCATCATCTAACATAGTCTTAACCAAAGGGTTGGCGCTCTCAAACTCCTTTGCTACAAATTTATCAAACTCCTCTAACTCACTAGCTATGGGTTGGCGTATTATATCGAGTGTTGGCATTTTACACCGCATTGTTTAACAATAATGAGCAAAAGTAGTGAAAAATTGTGATATAGCACACTCCATCAAATATTTTTTGTACCTTTGTGACTTAGGTTTGCTCATTTTGAGGTACTTTGAAGTGCTTTATAGCCGTTATATTATTGTTTATGATAAAATTGTTAAATAGATGGTATGTGCCCACAGTTGTGGCTTTTGTTGTGTATGCACTAATCTCGATGCTCTACTTCGCGCCTCAGCTCAGTGGCGATGTTCTGGTTCAAGGTGATGTTGTGCAGTACGAGGGTATGAGCAAGGAGATTATAGATACTCGTGAAGCTACGGGCGAAGATCCTCAATGGACGGGTGCTATGTTTGGTGGAATGCCTGCATATATGATAAATGTAGCCTATCCATCCCAAATAATAAAGCGCACGGTTGCACGCGTAACAAATATAATCTCGACACCTGCGGCGTTTATCCTCTTTGCGATGATGGCGATGTGGTTGTCGCTGGTGATGATGGGGGTAAACGCATGGGTTGCTATTGCCGGGGGTGTAATGTATGGTTTGTCGACCTACTTCTTCTTGATTATCGGCGCGGGTCATATCACTAAGATGTGGGCGCTGGTCTACGCTCCGTTGATGTTTGCGGGGTGTTACATGACGCTAAGAGGCAATATGTGGCAAGGTGCGGCGCTCACGGCGCTCTTTACATCGCTAGAGATAGGTGCTTCGCACCCTCAGATAACATACTATTTCATGGTCGCGATGGCAGCTTTTTGGCTCTCGGAGGCGATATATTCACACCGCGGGGGGCTGCTTCGTGATTTTATGAAGCGCACAGCTATTTTAGTTGTCGCGGGAGTGCTCGCTGTGGGATCTAACCTCTCGCCTTTGTGGTACACCTATCAGCACACCCCCGACACTACGCGTGGTGGATCGGTTCTAAGTGTTGCGGAGGCTAAGGGTTCGTCGGGGGCTACGGGGCTTGATCTGGAGTACGCAACAGCGTGGAGCTATGGCGTATCGGAGAGTCTGAACCTCTTGATCCCCGACTTTATGGGGCGCGATTCGGCGCACTCACTCGCCGAGGGTGAGCAGGTTGTGAAGGTTCTACAACCTCTGGGGCAGGAGCGTTTAGCGAGCCAGCTGCCCGCCTATTGGGGTACACAGCCATTTACAGGAGGTCCTACATATATCGGTGCTGTGGTTATCTTCCTTGCGCTGCTGGGTTTGTGCTTGTGTGATGCTCGCCAGAGATGGTGGGTCGTGGGGGTGTCGCTGGTGATGCTGCTTCTTGCGTGGGGGCGTAATATGATGTGGTTTACGGAGTTGGCGTTTGACCTACTTCCTGGATACAATAAATTTAGAACCGTCTCAATGACGCTCACGGTGTTGGAGTGGACAGCCCCTCTAATGGCGGCAGTAGCTCTCTCGAAGTTGTGGGCGGGGGGTGTAGCCAAAGAGAAGATGACAAGAGCGCTCGGCGTTGCTGTTGCGTGTAGTGCGGGTGTGGCGTTACTTCTTATAGTTGGGGGGCGTAGCCTCTTTGGTTATGGCGAAGCGGCAGCTTTCGAGATGCTTCTGAACGCCTCATTCCCTGAGTCTTTGGCGTCGTCACTCGCGAGTGCGATGGCGCAAGATAGATACTCCATCATGGCGGGGGATGCTTGGCGCACTGTGGCGTTTGTTGCGGTGGCGGCAGTTGTGGTGTGGTTGTTCTATAAGGGGAAGATATCGCGCTATGTGATGCTTGCGCTTGTGGGGGTTATTGTGGTGGCAGACCTTGCACCTGTCAATGCTCGTTTCTTGTCGTACGATGATTTTACTTCGCCCTCGTCCGCAAAGATTCGTCCTTCGGCGGTAGATAAGCAGATCCTCTCGGATAAAGAGCCTGGTTTTAGGGTCTTTAACCTCAGCGTTAGCCCCTTTAATGATGCCACAACATCCTATTTCCATCGTTCGGTGGGCGGCTACCATGGAGCTAAACTATCACGTTATCAAGATCTTATAGATAACTACCTAGTAAATCAAAATGATGAGGTGTTGGATATGCTCAACACCAAATATATCATCGTCCCAACGCAGGAGGGTTCAACGGAGTTTTTCCAGCGTGCGAGCGCTAACGGTGCGGCATGGTTTGTTGAGGAGTTAATAGAGGTCCCTTCGGCGCGTGAGGAGATGAGGATGCTTGGCGAGATATCGACAAAAAATACGGCTCTTGTGGAGCGCGGAGAGGCACGACCAAGAGCTGGGTTAGCGGGGGGTGAGATCACCCTCACCGACTATAAACCCCACCACCTCACGTATCGTTACTCTGCACCAAGTGACGCTGTGGCTATCTTCTCGGAGGTATACTACGACAAGGGGTGGAGTGCCTATATTGATGGTGTTGAGTCGCCATACTTTAGGGCTAACTACCTTCTTCGAGCGATGGAGCTACCCGCGGGTGAGCACATTGTGGAGTGGAGGTTCAAAGCTCCAGCGTGGGGTGTTGTGGAGATGTTGGCGTGGATATGTTCGATACTTATTGTTATTTCACTCTTAGTAACTATGATATATGGGCGAGGAGCAAAGATTAAAGCGTAAAGTTCGTAACTCTTACGCTATTTCAACCCTCAGCATTGCGCTGGTTCTATTTTTGTTGGGTTCGGTGGGTTACCTTATAACTACGGCGCTCGATGTGTCGCACTCGCTGCGCGAGGAGATCACCGCTACGGTGGAGATCAAGCGCGGTGTGGGAGAGCAGCAGATGCAGGCGCTGCGTGAGCAGGTCGCTGCCCACCCGCTCTCTCTGGAGGTTAGCTTCTCGAGCGCGGACGAGAAGGCCGAGGATAGTGAGTTTCGTAAGATGTTTGGTGTCGAGTTCGAGGATGTCTTGGGCGAGAACCCGCTAATGGATAGCTTTGAGATTAAGCTCTCGGCTCAAGCCCACGATACGGAGTTGATGGCGGAGTTTATGAACTATATGCAGGAGTTGGAGGGTGTTGACCGTGTGAGTTATCCCGCGCAGTTGGTGGAGCAGATACACTCTATGGTTGGACGTTTTCAGGTGTTGTTATTGATCTTCGGTGGGGCACTGTTGCTCATATCGTTGATCTTGCTCAATAGCTCGATACGTTTGGCGATATACTCAAGGCGCTACTTGATCAATACGATGAAGCTCGTTGGGGCGACAAAGTGGTTTATTATTAAGCCTTTCTTAGGTCGAAGTGTAGTGTGTGGTTTGTGGGCAGGGGTGATCGCGTCGATGCTCTTTGGTGTGGCTTACTACATGCTTCAAGAGGGTATCCCCGAGCTATTCTCGAATGACGAGTTGCTGCGTGCAGGGGTTGTTGTGGCGACGATGGTCGTTGTGGGCGTTGCTATATCGGGGCTGTTTACGCTTCTCGCAGTTAATAGGTTTGTTAATATGAAGTCGAATAAGATACAACTATATTAAGAGTTCGAATAAAAAGGCGATTTTTAACACTTCCCTCGTCCATCAAACCGCAGCGTACAGAGGTACGTGAGGATTTGATGGAGTTCGTGAAGCCCTAAAACTCATCCTTGGTATTCAAACTCAACAAAGAGGGGGGCGTTGGTTCGCCTCTCACAAATGTCTAATTTAGGAGAAAATATTTAACTATGGATAATAAAGATGTAAAGTCAAAGAGTGGACATGATATGCCACTAGGTGAGAAGAACTATAAGATACTACTTGTGGGGTGTTTGATTATCTTGCTGGGTTTCGTGCTTATGGCGGGCGGAGGCAGCGAGGATCCCAACGTATTTAATTATGAGATCTTTTCATGGCGAAGGATCACCCTCGCGCCTATTGTGGTTGTCGCAGGTTTTGTGGTGAATATTTACGCTATAATGAAGCGTTAGATGACTACACTACAATCAATTATTCTCGGCGTAGTGCAGGGCGTATCGGAGTTCCTGCCTGTGTCGAGTAGCGGGCACCTTCAGATCTTCAAGGAGCTTATGGGGGTCAGCATATCTAATAACCTTGCCTTTGATGTGGTGCTCCACGCGGGTACGGTGTGTAGTACTGTTGTGGTGCTGTGGCGTGAGATACTGTCGCTGTTGGGTGGGGTATTCTCCAAAACTTTTAATGAGTCGCACGCCTACGTGTTGAAGATCATCGTCTCGATGATACCTGTTGTGATTGTCGGCTTCACGCTCAAGGATGCGCTTGATGAGATGTTGTCGTCATCGCATATTCTACTAATTGTTGGTTTGATGCTATTGCTTACGTCGTCACTTTTAGCCTACTCTTACTACTCGCGTCCTAAGCCCAAGCAGAGTATATCTTATCGCGACGCCTTTATTATCGGCGTGGCGCAGGCGTTTGCTGTGATGCCAGGTATCTCGCGTTCGGGAGCGACAATCGCGACGGGTCTAATTCTCGGTAATAAGAAGGAGAGTGTCGCGCAGTTCTCATTCTTGATGGTTCTGGTGCCCATTCTAGGAAATACGCTTCTCGACCTTATGGAGTGGGGTGAGACGGGCGAGAGTGCCTTTGTGGAGGTGGGTGTGATGCCTATGTTAGCGGGCTTCCTGTCGGCTTTTGTTGTCGGTGCTCTGGCGTGTCGCTTTATGATCGAGGTGGTTAAGCGTGGTAAATTGATATGGTTTGCTTATTACTGTCTCTTTGCTGGATTGTTGTCAATAGTGGGTTATCTTTTAAACAATTAAATATGGTAAATAATGAACTCTTAGATGTAGATTTCCCTGAAGGGTATGTCGCAGTGATTGATAAACCCCTTGAGTGGACATCGACAGATGTTGTGCGAAAGATAAAGTATGCCTTGCAGCATAAACGAGGATACCGAAAGATTAAGGTTGGACACGCGGGGACCCTCGACCCTCTAGCTACGGGGGTATTGTTGGTGTGTGTAGGTAAGGCGACGAAGATGGTTGATGCCCTACAATCGGAGGAGAAGGAGTATATTGCCGACGTTGTACTAGGGGCGACAACCCCAAGCTATGACCTTGAGCACCCCATAGATAAATACTATCCCACAGAGCATATCACGCGCGAAGGCGTTGAAGAGGTTATTGTTTCGCTCACGGGCGAGCGCCTACAAGCTCCTCCAATCTACTCCGCTAAGAGGGTCGAGGGCAAGGGAATGAGAGCCTACGAGATGGCGCGAGCGGGTGAAGAGGTAGAACTTCGACGTGCACTTATTAATATTTACGAGATCGAGATATTGAGTTTCGAGATGCCACAGCTGCGTATCAAGGTGCGATGCAGCAAGGGTACATATATCCGCTCGCTAGCACATGAGATAGGCGAGGGGCTACAGAGTGGGGCGCACTTGAGCGCGCTGAGACGTACTCGAAGTGGAGGCTTCGTGGTCGATAATGGATGGCAAATTGAAGATTTTATAAAAAATCTCACTCCAGATGAAACAAAAGCGTAAAATTTGCGTATATATCTTTTGTACTGCATATTTGTAAACGGTAGGTGCTCTGTTAAAGTGTATTGACGGTGCAGATATGAGAATTGTAGTAGAGCGAGAGCTGACGCTTTAATGAGAAATTAAATACCTATATATAATATGAAATTATCACAATACGGCTACGACTTCAACCCAGAGATGCTTGCTCAATATCCAGCCGAGCAGCGAGACGAATCAAAGTTGATGGTCGTGAATCGCCAAACGGGAGAGATCGAGCACCGTCAATTCAAGAATATACTAGAGTACTTTGACCAGGATGACCTCTTTGTTTTTAATAACACAAAGGTCTTTCCAGCACGACTCTATGGTAATAAGGAGAAGACAGGTGCCGAGATCGAGATCTTCCTGTTGCGTGAACTTAATAGCGAGCTTCGATTGTGGGATGTTCTTGTGGACCCAGCGCGTAAGATACGTATTGGTAACAAATTATACTTTGGCGATAGTGACCTTATTGTTGCTGAGGTTATAGATAATACAACCTCGCGTGGGCGTACTCTGCGCTTCCTCTTTGATGGAACAAACGAGGAGTTCAAGCAGGCTCTATATCAGTTGGGAGAGACGCCTCTGCCTAAGTGGATTCGCAGCAAGGTCGAGCCAGAGGACAAGGAGCGCTACCAAACAATATACGCTGAGCACGAGGGTGCTGTTGCCGCACCAACGGCGGGGCTTCACTTCTCGAAGCACCTACTCAAACGCATGGAGATAAAGGGTGTAGAGCGAGCTTTTATAACTCTTCACGCTGGTCTAGGTAGCTTCAGAGCAGTCGATGTTGAGGATCTATCGAAGCATAAAGTGGACTCGGAGCAGTTTGTCGTAGGAGCTGAGGTCGAGGCGGCGGTGGCTACCGTGCGTCAATCTAAGGGTCGTGTGGTTGCTATCGGAACGACGGTGATGCGCACACTAGAGTCTACGGTATCCACTGCGGGACTAGTTAAGGCTCAGAGTGGATGGACAAATAAATTCATCTTCTATCCATACGACTTCTCGGTGGCTGATGCTTTTGTTACAAATTTTCATCTGCCATATTCAACACACCTAATGATGGCTGCCGCTTTTGGTGGCTACGAAACGGTGATGAACGCCTATAAAGTAGCCAAGGATGAGGGCTATCGCTTTGGTACTTATGGCGATGCAATGTTAATTCTGTAGATTAATAATGGGGGGTGTACTTGAAAATTACCCCTCTTTTTTTGTGAGATTCTACATTTTTTTCTGTAAAAGAGGGATTTCACTATAAATTTTACTACTTTTGTAATTAATTTAAGAATATTTTATAGATGTCATCAAATAAAATACTATACCTCTGCCAAGAGGTGGCTCCATATCTGCCAGAGAATAGCGAGTCACTCCTTTGTCGATCTCTGCTTCAAGCTATCCAAGAGCATGGTAACGAGATACGAACGTTTATGCCTCGTTATGGGGTTATCAACGAGCGCCGCAATCAATTACACGAAGTGATAAGGCTATCGGGAATGAACCTAATCATAGACGATAACGACCACCAACTAATTATTAAGGTTGCGTCGATACCGTCGGCAAGGGTGCAGGTCTATTTCATAGATAACGAAGATTATTTCTCGCGCAAGGCGATACTCTCGCACGAGAGTGGCGCGGAGTTTGCCGATAACGACGAGAGGGCTATATTCTTTGCGCGCGGAGTGTTGGAGACGGTTAAGAAGTTGAGGTGGGAGCCTACGATAGTTCACTCTATGGGTTGGTTCTCAGCTATTGCGGCGGCATACCTACGCACCACATTTGCGGATGACCCAATATTCAAAGGTGTAAAGATTGTTGTCTCGGTTGGAGAGGATGGCTTTAAAGAGAATCTGGACTCTAAGTTTATAGATAAGATCAAGGGTGAAGGTATAGGAGGCGCAAATGTGGATGTTTTGAGCGAACCTACATACCAAAATTTTATGCGTTACGTTCTTAGCTTTGTAGATGGTGTGGTACTCACTAGCGATAAAGTTTCTGAGGAGGTGCTAGCAGAGGTGCGAGGATGTAATAAGCCTGTGCTGGAGTATCAACCAAGTGACGAGCCTGATTTTTACGATAATTATGACAAATTTTATGAATCACTTTAGAGTCTTTCTAAGTGTATGTGTAGCTGCGTTGTTTAGCTTCTCATCATGTACCAACCTTGATAATACGTTAGGGGCATCTTATACCCCTGATTACGAAGAGATTGTCCTAGGTACTATCTCTTTCGAGGGCGAGAGTAACATCTTTGAGACTAAACTATTTTTGACCGACTCGATAAAGACCTCGAATCTAACGTCGGGTTATATGGGTCGGGAGCACGATCTGGCTTATGGAAGTCGAAAAGCGGGCTTCTTTGTGCAGTATACACCTGGCTATGAGCTTGATAGTGATATATTTGGATATATGCCTATCCTTGACTCGGTGGTGCTTATCATGACACCTTCGGTCTACTCGGGTGATACTTCGTACGTGCAGACATTCAACATCTACGAGGTGGTGGATGTTAGCTTTTTTGATGAGGTTAATAATCCAGACTCGGTATTCTTTGGGAACTTCGATATGACGAATTATCTCAACCCCAATCCTGTCTTTACATTTAAGTTCCCCGATCAGGATAATGAGATATATACCAATACGACGGTCGTTAGGTTGAGCGAGACAAGCGAGACGACAGCATTTATGAACGATCTAATGCTTGAGACTGATTACGCAGAGTATGAGGACTACAACGATTTGGAGGTCTTTAAAGAGAAGTTTAAGGGTATATATATCGCCCCTGAGGATACAACACTGTCAACACCTGTCGATGAGTTAAACCCTTCGGGAGCTATCTACTCGATGCTTATGGAAGGCTCTGGTCTTGCGTTTTATGGGCGTAATAGGTATGAGAGTGATCCTTTGATTGTACAGGATACTATCGGTATGACCTACCTCTTTAGAGATAGTGATTATGAGGAGTCTAATAACTTCTCCCTCAATACCGTAGTTCTGGACTATGATAACTCGTCGATAGATGTAAACGCGGCAAAGAGCTTCTACCCTCAAAATGACGGGGAGCTAACCTCGACACTTAGAGTCTCGGGTATGGGAGGCGTGGTTAGTGAGATCGCAATAACCCGTGCGTTATTCGAGGCGTTGGAAAACGTCTTAGAGACTACGTTTGACCAGCGCGGTGACCCATATAACGAGCTACTCGTTAACCAAGCGCGTCTGTTTGCATACCTCGAAGATAGTAGTTATGATGCGTCGGTAATCGACCCCTTTGGAATTACCGAGTGGTTTGATATAATGCCTACGAGTCTGGCGCTATACTCTCACTATGCGTTCTATTACGACGAAGATGATGAAGAGGTGTTGGAGGGTATTGAGGATTACATTATAGATACAGACTCTTATAGTTCGTATGGAACAGTGTTTGGCGGATATATAAATCGTACTTTCGCTTATTATGAATTCAATATCGAAGCGCAAGTGCAGTTGATGTGGAACACCTATAAGGAGTTGAAGGAGGAGGCAGGCGGCGACGCTGATGCTATCGACTGGGAGGCATTCACAGAGCGCAATATGTACTTAGCTCCAACCATTGAGTCACTGTTTGATTCTCGTTTTGCAACGCTTCAAGGTATGAATGATGGGTCAACAAATGCACCGCTTAGGCTCAACCTCACCTATACCCTCTTCAAGTAGGGCTTTGTAGGTTGTAGTCAAGTGTGAGGGTGTGCAGAACACGTAGACGAGCGTGGGTGTGCTAGGTCGGTGTGTGGGTGTTAGGCAGGTGTGCTATGTCGGTGAGTGGATGTTAGGCAGGTGTGCTATGTCGGTGAGTGGGTGTGTTGCGCCCGTAGATGTGTGAGTTGTAAGTTGAGGATGATGATGCCTCATAACAATATAAAAACTTTATGCAAGATAATTTAGTTATAGTAGAGTCCCCAGCTAAGGCGAAGACAATAGAGAAATTTTTGGGAAAAGATTTTATCGTTAAGTCTAGTTTTGGCCATATTCGAGACCTCGCCAAGAAAGATCTTGGTGTCGATATTAAGGGAGGTGGCTACTCTCCAGTATATGAGATCCCTGCCGATAAGCGCAAGGTTGTAGATGAACTTAAGCAACTCTCAAAGCAGGCGAAGCATGTATGGCTCGCTTCCGATGAGGACCGCGAGGGGGAGGCTATTGCATGGCACCTAGCAGAGGTGCTAGGGCTTGACGTTGAGCAGACCAAACGTATCGTGTTCCACGAGATCACAAAGCGTGCGATATTAGAGGCTATAGAGTCTCCGCGTACTGTAAATATTGATCTAGTGAATGCACAGCAGGCTAGACGCGTGTTGGATAGACTCGTGGGTTTCGAACTCTCGCCTGTGCTCTGGAAGAAGGTGCGCCCACAGTTGTCGGCGGGACGTGTGCAGAGTGTTGCCGTACGTCTTATTGTGGTTCGCGAGCGCGAGATCATAGCCTTCAACTCGACCCCCTACTTCAGGATCGTTGCTCAGTTCTACAAGAGCGATGGAGGAGCTAAGAATATCTTTAAGGCGGAGTTAACAAACCGCTTCGACGCTGAGGAGGATGCAAATAAATTCCTGCAAGATTGTATAGGGGCAGACTTTACGGTTAGTAAGGTTGAGGAGAAGCCTCTTAAACGTCACCCAGCGCCACCGTTTACCACCTCGACACTCCAGCAGGAGGCGGGGCGTAAGCTCTCGATGTCGGTATCTCAGACAATGTCGGTTGCGCAGAAGCTATACGAGCAGGGTCTTATCACCTATATGCGTACCGACTCGGTGAACCTCTCGTCACAAGCTATTGCTCAGTGTCGTGAACAGATCGTTAAGAACTATGGTGAGGAGTACTCTCAGGTACACAACTACAAGACTAAGAGTAAGGGCGCTCAAGAGGCGCACGAGGCTATACGTCCATCATACATTGATAGGGAGCATGTCGAGGGTACACCCGCGGAGCGTAAGCTCTATGATCTCATCTGGAAGCGTACGGTTGCCTCTCAGATGGTTGCCGCGGAGGTTGACCGCACGATAGTCTCTATCGAGCGAGGTGACCATAAGGCGAACTTTACAGCTACGGGCGAGGTACTTCGTTTTGATGGTTTCATGAAGCTCTACACGGAGTCTACCGACGACGATGCTGCGGAGAAAGGCTCTGAGGAGGGTCTGTTGCCTAAGTTAAGCCAAGGCGATGCCCTCACAGCACAACACATAACAGCTACTCAGCGATATACTCAAGCTCCAGCGCGTTATAACGAGGCTTCTCTTGTGAAGCGTATGGAGGAGTTGGGTATTGGACGTCCATCAACCTACGCACCTACGATCTCGACGATTATTAATCGTGGTTACGTAGTTAAGCAGAATAAGGATGGCGCTAAGCGTGAATACCTTCAGCTAACACTCACTGGGGCAAAGATATCGTCTAAGCAGATGAGCGAGAACTATGGCAAGGAGAAGAACCGCCTCTCGCCAACCGATATCGGCATGATGGTCAACGACTACCTAGAGCAGCAGTTTGGCGCAATCCTAGATTATAACTTTACGGCTAATGTAGAGAAGGAGTTTGACCGCGTTGCGGAGGGTGAGATTGCGTGGAGTAAGATGATTGATGATTTCTACCAGCCTTTTCACGCGTTGGTCAATGAGGCTATTGAGCATCAAACCGACCGCTCAGCGCATGAGCGCCACCTAGGTGTTGAGCCTAAGTCGGGGCTTGGGGTTAAGGCTCGCATTGGTCGTTACGGTCCAATGGTTGAGATAGAGGCTGCGGGTGAGGGTGAGAAGCCTAAGTACGCGGCACTCAAAAAGGGTCAACTCATAGAGTCGATAACCCTTGAGGAGGCTTTGGAGTTGTTCGCTCTACCACGCACGTTGGGTGAGTTCGAGGGCGAGAACTTAGTTGTCGGCATCGGTCGCTTTGGAGCATATATACGTCAAGGAAAGACCTTCACTTCGCTGGCAAAGACGGACGATCCATACACCATCACACTTGAGCGTGCTCAGGAGTTGGTCGTTGAGAAGAGGGCAGCTAAGGCGGCAGCCAATACCCCAATAAAGAGCTTTGAGCAGGACGCCGATCTACTAATTAAGAATGGTCGTTACGGTGCCTATATAGCCTACAAGGGTAAGAACTACCGCATACCAAAGGGGGCAACTCCCGAGGAGCTAACATTCGAGGAGTGTGAAGAGATAATCAAAAACTCAAAGAAGTAAAGCCTTTACGGTGTAGACTATGAGCGATGGGATAGTTAAAATACCCGCACTCTATGCTGCATTAGCTTTGGTGGCGGGCGTTGTCGCCTCTTACTATTTTGGATTGACATATCATATACCGCTAGCTATAATCATAGCTGGCGGTATTCTCTTTTGGGTGACTCCTCTTCGCGCGCTATCCGCTGCGATTATGGTCGTTGGTGTGGGTGCTTTGGCGTTGTCGCTAGGTGAGGCAGGGGCGGTGAGCGACAGTATAGAGGGCGGCGGCTTTGTGGAGGCTACGAGTTCCATAGCGAGTAGACGTTTGGATATGTTGGGTTTGTCGTCTCATGCTCGAAGTGTGGGTGGCGCTATCTCGCTGGGTGAGCGGTGGCTGCTCGATGGGCGGGAGCTAGCTGCCTATCAACGAAGTGGAGCGGCTCACTTTCTGGCTCTCTCGGGACTGCATGTAGCCATTGTCTTTGCGCTGATAAATTCGCTGCTTCGATATTTTGTGTTGCTGCGCTATGGGCATCTACTTAAAGGCGTGATCTCGATAGCTATGATCTGGCTCTACGCTCTAGTTGTCGGTATGCCCGAGAGTGTGGTGCGTGCGGCTGTGATGTTCTCGTTTTATGTCGCTGCGCAGAGTCTGTCGCTGCCTTATGTGGGTCTGAATATCCTTGGTGCTGCGATCTTTGTGATGGTCATCGCTTCGCCAATGGTAGTCTGGAGCGTTGGCTTTCAGCTCTCGGTGATTGCTGTGGCGGCTATCTTTCTCTGGGCGTTGCCCATCTGTCGAGCTATCGCTGCTGAATCGAGGTTTGTGAAGTGGACTCTCTCGTCCGTTGTTATATCGCTCTGCTGTACGGTGGCTTTGGCTCCGTTGAGTGCTCTCTACTTTAACTATATCCCAATTATTGGTCTGCTTTTTACACCCCTCTTTATGCTCACCGTTACACTTATCCTGACCCTTTGCCTGTGTTGGGTGCTGGTGCCGCTGCCCATGCTTGCACCATTTGTTGCACTCCCTATCGAGTCTGCGGTTATGGTTCAAGCGGCTCTCGCGCGTGTCGTCTCGTCGCTTAAGTGGGGCGGTGTGGAGCTATCCATAACACCCGATGTTGCCGCTATGGTGTACGCTATCTATTTGTTAATAACGATCATAGCGCGGGATAAAAAGGTCAGATATCTCAATAAAAAGCAATAAAAGAGAATAAATATCACTTTTAGAGCATTATATACCCAAATAATTGTCGTACCTTTGCCGCCATATTATTATATGATGACGAATACACAAGATCAATTCGAGCAACTCGGTCTCAGCGACCAAATGCTCAACGCCATTAGGGCTAAGGGTTTCGAGACCCCGACACAAATTCAATCACTTGTAATACCCCGCCTACTCGAAGGCACAGGTGACATCATTGCGCAAGCACAGACTGGAACAGGTAAAACAGCCACTTTTGGACTGCCTGTAATGCAGCAAATCGACAAAAATGAGGCAGGGGTAAAGGCGATTATTTTGGTGCCAACGCGCGAGTTGGCGGTGCAGGCAGCTGATGAATTACACTCTTTCAATGCCGAGCGCAGGCTCTCAATCACAGCAATCTATGGCGGTGCATCTATGTCGGAGCAGCTACGTCGACTCTCTAAGGGTGTCGATATCGTGGTTGGAACTCCAGGACGTACTCTCGACCATATTCGTCGCGGTACGTTGAAGTTGTCAAATGTTAGGTACCTGATCCTCGATGAGGCGGATGAGATGCTTAATATGGGCTTTGTTGAGGATGTGGAGGAGATTATGAGCCATACGCCCGACGATCGTCGCGTGATGCTCTTCTCGGCTACTATGCCTCAGCGTATCGTGAAGCTCTCGCAGGGCTACATGCGCGATGTTGAGATCATCAAGGTCGAGAGCAAGGAGCTTACAACATCACTCACCGAGCAGATCTACTTCGAGGTGCGCGAGGGCGATAAGTTTGACGCCTTGACTCGTATCATCGATATCGAGGCGGAGTTTTATGGTATCATCTTCTGCCGTACAAAGATCAGCGTTGATGAAGTTACCTCGCGCCTGTTGGAGCGTGGATACGCCGCCGATGGTCTCCATGGCGATGTGTCGCAGGCACAGCGTGAGAAGATCCTTAAGAAGTTCCGCGATAAACAGATCAATATCCTTGTCGCTACGGATGTCGCAGCGCGTGGTATTGATGTTAATAACCTTACCCACGTAATCAACTACGCTCTACCTCAGGACTCTGAGAGCTACGTACACCGTATCGGTCGTACGGGTCGTGCAGGAAACCAAGGTACAGCAATCACCTTTATCACACGTAGTGAGATGCGCCAGTTTGGCTTTATCAAGCGCGATGTAAAGGCAGAGATCAAGCGCGAGGAGTTGCCTTCGGCACAAGATATTGTGGCGATGAAGCGCAATAAGATCAAGGAGGATCTACGCGAGATCATCACAACCGATACACACCGTGACCACTACGATATGGCGGAGGAGTTGCTTCAAAACTACTCTCCCGAGGTGGCGTTGTCGGCTCTTCTGAGACTCGCTTTCCGTAACGAGCTTGATGAAAATAACTACCCAGAGATCCGCTCTTTCTCGGTTGATCGTAAAGGTACAACACGCTTGTTCCTCGCTATTGGTAAGCGTGACGGATATACAGGTCGCAAGATTGTTGATATGCTTAAGGAGAAGTGCGGTCTGCGTGATAAGCACATTGACGATGTGGCGGTTCTTGAGAACTACTCGTTCGTGAGCGTTCCATTTAACGATGCCGAGATTATCGTGCGCGAGCTAGGTAAGCGTGATGGTCGCCCCGTGGCTGAGATCACCAAGGAGAAGAGTGGCGGTGGCGATGATGAGCGTGGTGGTTCACGTCGTTCGCGTGCTCGTTCTCGTGATGAGAAGGGTGAGTACACTCGTGACGCTAATGGCGAATGGAGATCTTCAAGCGAAGGACGCTCGGATCGTCGTGGCACAGAGCGTCGCGGAGGTAGCGACCGTGGTGAAAGACGCGGTGGTGGAGATCGTCGCAGCGGTGGTTTTGATAGAGGAGACCGTCGTAGAAGCGACAGAGGTGACAGAGGTGACAGAGGCGGTGAGCGTCGTACCACAGCAAGCGTACCACGCAAGCATGAGCTAGAGCGCGGGGAGTCGTCAAGTCGTCGTGAGTCAAGCTCTACGATGATGTCGAGCGAGGGCTTTGATTGGTCGATCTTCTCATCTTCGGACAACGTCTGGGACGATCGCGCTAAGGATAAGGGTCGAAAGAAAAAGTAGAAAAAGATTGGTAATTAAAAAATAATTACTAACTTTGCAGTCGCTTTGTGCTAGATGGTTTGGTGCAGGGCGTAAATAATGGTCTGAAAAGACACATAATAATTTAATTTAAAGAAAATTATGAACAATTACGAAACCGTTTTCATTGTCACTCCAGTCTTGTCTGAGGCTCAGGTTCAAGAGGTAGCTGACAAATTCCAAGGTGTTATCACTGAGAACGGCGGTCAAATTGAGAATAGCGAGAAGTGGGGCTTGAAGAAGCTTGCTTACCCTATTCAAAAGAAGACTACCGGTTTCTACTTCTTGGTTGAGTTTACAGCCGAAGGTGACATCATTGAGAAACTCGAGACTCAGTATCGTCGCGACGAGCGAGTTATTCGATTCCTTACATTCAAGCAAGACAAGTATGCTGTAGAGTACTCTGCACGTCGTCGCGCGAAACTTTCTAACAAGCAGGAGGAGTAATCATGGCAGAGAATAGACCAGCACAGTCAGAGATCAGATACCTCAACCCAGTATCTGTAGATGTAAAGAAGAAGAAGTATTGTCGCTTCAAGAAGCTAGGCATCAAGTATGTAGATTATAAGGATGGTGAGTTCCTTAAGAAGTTCCTTAACGAGCAAGGAAAGATCCTTCCACGTCGTCTTACAGGTACTTCTCAGAAGTTCCAAAAGAAGGTGGCTCAAGCCGTTAAGCGTGCACGTCACCTTGCGATCTTGCCATTCGTAACCGATTGTATGAAATAATAAAGAGGAGGAATAGTTATGGAGATCATTCTTTTAAAAGATATCGAGAACTTGGGATATGCTAACGAGATCGTTAGTGTAAAGCCTGGTTATGCAAACAACTACTTGATCCCTCAAGGTTTTGCAAAATCTGCAACAGCTTCAGCAAAGAAGATCCTTGCAGAGAACCTAAAGCAACGCGCACACAAAGATGCTAAGATCCTAGCTGATGCTGAGGCACTAGCTGAGAAGATCGCAAACCTTCCACTTTCAATCAGCGCTAAGGCTGAGGAGGGTAAGCTCTTTGGTACAGTGACATCTTCAGACGTAGCTGAGGCTTTGGCTGCTAAGGGTGTTGAGGTAGACCGCAAGTCAATCTCTCTTGAGGCAATCAAGACTGTTGGTGAGTACGAGGCAGTAGCTAAGATCCACCGCGATGTTAAGGCAACAATCAAGATCAGCGTGGTAGCTGAGTAACAATACGCAACCAACGTAACAAACCTATAATGGAGGGCGAAAGATGTTTAGCATCTTTCGCCTTTTTTTATTCTAGCTCCGCGGTGAGCTTTTTTTGTATTGTCTCTTACTGCCCTACGCGGGCAGCGGCGGGGTGCTCCCCGCAGAGCTTAACTTTTATTCGCGGTTTTTTGGATTATACCTAACGTTATAATATTTCAAAGTTATAAGTAGTGTAAAACACACCAATAATTATTTTACACTACTTAGTTGATTATTACAAATAAATTTGACTAACCAACTATAACTTTAAAATCTCTTAAACACTGCGTGTTTAAGCCGAAAAACCGTTTAATGTTTAGTGTTAAGAGACTTAACATTAAACACTCAACGCTTAACACTCAACGCTGCCACACTTCGATTGTTGAGCAAACGGATGTTTGTGTGGGTGTGATTATAGGAAATAGGGACAAAGCTTGCTTTGAGTTTCTATTTCGTGTAATCACAATAAATCAAGAATTGATTTACCAACAAGCGTAATACAAAGAATAGCTCTGCAGGGAGCACCCTGCCGCTGTCCGCGCAGGACAGTCCTCGGAAGTACAAATAGTAAATGGGAGCTGGCTCCCCGCCCGTCGGCGTGAGACAGTAAGAGGCAATACAATGAGAATATCCCTCTGCGCGGAGCAAAAAAATAGGACTAGCCATACAGCTAATCCTATTCTCTTATCTTGTACGTTGTATGTGCTAATTAGCAGCAGCTACCGCCGTCGCAACCGCAACCGCCCTCGCTGTCGTCGCAGTTACCCTCGCAACCGCAGTTGCAGCCCCCTTGTGGAGCCATATCCTCTGGTGTTACATCGCGTACCTCGACGATCTCAACCTCGAAGTTTAGTGTGCATCCTGCCATTGGGTGGTTAAAGTCCATTGTTACATCCTCCTCACCAACAGCTGTGATACGACCCATCATGCGGTTACCACTAGCGTCAGCCATAGGAACAACGTTACCTTCGAAGAGCATACCCTCGTCAATTTTGCCATCAATCATAAAGATACTCTTAGGCAAAGCAACGATAGCCTCTTGAGCAACCTCGCCATAACCATCTTGAGCGTCAAGAGTAAAAGCTACCTTCTCGCCAACCTCTTTACCTAGGATATTCTCCTCGAATTTAGGAAGAAGCATTCCTGTACCAAAGACAAATTGCAAAGGCGCACCTGGCTGTGACTTGTCAGCAACCTCTCCATCAACGGTTAGCGTGTAGTCCACAGCTACCATCTTGTTGTTTTCAATTTTCATCTTATATATTATTAAGTGTTTTCCGATGCAAAGTTAACCCTTTTTTCGATATAAAATATCTTTGTTTCATTTTTTTTAGAAATGGAGCTGTTTAGCTCATTACGTGAGGTTGCTTTTGTGTATCTTATACTACTTAGCGTACTCCATCTTCTTCTTCATGATATCTAGCGACACGTTATTCATCGCGAAGTCGATATGGTCGATATAAATTTTGCGAATGGCAGCGTTCTGTCCCATACCCTCCATAAATAGCTCTACCTTATACCCTTGAGCCTCTAGCTTCTCGCGCCACTCGCCCGCGATATCCTCTTGAGCATGGACGCCAGCAACGAACATAAATGGAACAAGGCAGACACTCTTAGCGCCACTTTGTGAGAGCATCTTAGCACCATCGTCGAAGCTAGGGTAGCCCTCGACGGTTGCTACATGCCAACTCTTCAAGCCTCGGCTCTTGAGCATATAATCCATCATAGCGTAGGAGGCTGTGATAGGTTCGTATGTCCCATGCCCCACGAGCATTACAGCGTCGCAGTCGCTCTTGATGGAGCCTTTGAGAGCCTCTATTGTCGCGGCGTAGTCCTCGGGCGAGTATAGCAGCGGTCGACCGATGCGAATATCCTTAAACTTCGAAACTAGTGGCTCAGCATCGCGCTCGAGGGACTCCATCTCAACGCCATCTATAACGTGTGTCGGTTGTATCTTGGTATATTTTGGGACT
>JBCQVD010000053.1:0-14123 GCA_047173405.1 Rikenellaceae bacterium | reverse complement strand
CGCCTCCCATGCTCCACGCTGCGAAAAGCACCTATCATCAATTAACAAAGGGGCTGCCTGCAAGCGCACCAATATGTTTATCCGCTGGATGGTAAGGCGCGACTCTCGAGGTGTCGATTTTGGGGAGTGGACACAGATTCCTATGTCGGCACTCTACATACCCCTTGACCTACACTCGGGTAATGTTGCACGCACGCTAGGGCTACTCTCACGTCGTCAAAACGATTGGCGAGCAGTCGCCGAGCTAACATCCAAACTCAAGGAGTTTGATGCTAACGATCCCGTAAAATATGACTTCGCACTCTTCGGAGCTGGTATAGCTGGCATGATATAATAATTTGAAATATGTTTCGGTTTAAACAGTTCACAATTCATCAAGATCGCACACCCATGAAGGTGGGTACCGATGGTGTACTCCTTGGAGCTTGGGCAACGATTGGAGATGCGACAGACTCGATTCTCGACATTGGAACAGGGACAGGTGTTATTGCTCTTATGCTGGCACAACGCAGCTCGGCACAACATATCATCGGAGTGGAGATCAACCCCGACAGCGCAGAACAGGCGCACGAGAACATCGCCACCTCACCATGGTCAGAGAGGGTGTCGGTGGAGTGTTGCGCGATACAGGAGTTCCACGCAGACCGCTCTTTTGATCTAATAGTTAGCAATCCTCCATATTTTGTCGATGCTTTGCTCTCAAACAACGAAGGGCGAACACTGGCTCGCCACACCACAACACTACCATTCGAGGAGCTGATCTCCATCAGCGTGCGACTATTAAACCCCCAAGGACGCCTTTCGATAATTCTACCACTTCAGGAGTCTAAATATTTCGATTCTCAGCTCCGCGGGCGACTACACCTCACACGCCGCTGCGAAGTCTTTAGTCGCAAAGGTAAAGAGTGCAAACGACTTCTTAGCGAATACTCGCCCGCTCACTGCGTATCACCCTCTTTCGAACAACTCGTAATCGAAGAGGACACACCCCCACAATATACCGAGGCGTACAAAAACCTAACACGGGATTTTTACCTTAAATTCTAGGTTAAATTTTGAAAATAGATAATTTAGTTATACCTTTGGATTTATGAAGCACTTTATTTTACTCTTCGCCCTAGCCTACACCGCTGTGGCTTCGGCTCAAAACTACACAACAGCACCGCTCGGTGTCATCACACATAGCGACGGTTCATGCGAACTTCTTGAGGCGCCATCATCAGCTATTATAGTTCGTTTTAAGCTGCGTGAAGTGAATTTCAAGCCAGGAGTATATGCACGCTACGCACAGAAGCTGCTGGGAGTTAGAGCCTCTCTTATCGACTCTCGAAGCGTTGAGGTTCTATCCTCTTCACTTCATATCGCTCCACACGACTACTTCGTAGCACAACCATCACACACTCCTCAGGAGGAGACTAAGATCCAAACAACACCTACCATTGAGCTTCCAATAGACCGATACTCGGGCACTATCACCCCTGTGGAGCTAGCTGCTCAAGAGGCTGCCGCACAGATATTCAAAATACGCGCAACTCGTCGCGACCTGATATCGGGAGATATCGGAGAGGGTGTCTTTGGTGGTGGTCTAAATGGTGTTTTAGAGTATTTCGAAAAGAACGAGAAGGAGCTTATCAACCTATTTATGGGGGAGCGCTCAATCATTGAGAAGAGCTATGAGTATATAGTAAATATCGAAGCATCCAAAAAGCAATACATACTATGTCGCTTCGACAAAACACGCGGAGTACTACCCGCTGCGGATCTCTCAGCAGAGCCTGTGTACCTTCAAATAACACCCTCTAAAAGCCGTGCCTCAGAGTTCCCTACCCCTACCGAAAAGGATCGCACAACTAGGTTCCGACTCGCCAACATAGCGAGCTGCTCGCTCTATATTGGTGCCGACGAGACCGTAACAGCACATCTTCCGATCTTCGAATTTGGAGAGAGCATAACTGTACCCGTAAAGAAATAGTATATGCAGCACGAGAGTTTAAGCTCGCGCATGGCTTATCTACTGGGTGAGCTACGCCGCGAAATGAATGGAGCTGTAGTTGGCTCCATGCGCTACTACGGCAAGGAGTATGGACTTAATTATGGGGTTAGCATACCCACTATCCGCACTATTGGGCGCACCTACAAGGATGAGCACCGCTTTGCAAAGTATCTCTTCGAGCAACAAGTTCGAGAGCTACGCCTAGTATCGCTGTGGATGGCGTCCGCCCAGAGTGTAGGCGACGAACTCGATTTCTGGGCTAAAGGGATCGTCAACTCCGAGGTCGCCGAAGAGGCTGCTTTTGTATGTTTCAAGAGGGTTGCAAATATCGACTCTTGGCTATACCAAGATGACGAGTTGCTACAATACTGCGCTCTGCTCTCCCTTAGTGGAGGCACACAACAAGGCATCAACCACACTCAACGTATCGTGGAACTACTTGCGCAGAATCCTAAGCTCCTACCAAAAGCAGTAGTTAGTTATATCGAGGCCTCTATAAAGAGCGGTGCCACAAAAGAGAGCATCACCGCGTGGCTCGACGAGCTACCCGACACTCCCGCATCTAGCTATATCCGCGAAGAGATAAGATGGCGACTAGAGTAATCCTAGTTTAGTGTTTAGCGTTTAGTGTTTAGTGTTTAATGTTTAGTTACTTAACATTAAACACTAAACGCTCAACATGGTTTGTAGAACGTAGTTCTTAAACCTTATCGCTATTTCGCCTCTGCAAGGAACTCCTTCGCAGCAGAGAGCGCTTCATTTATATCAGAGCAGATAGCACCCGAGCCAAGCATCTCACCAACACCAACTGCTCTGAGCTGAGACTGGATCGAGTCATTAACACCCGATAGTATCACCTTAACGCCATCACTCTGTGACGAGCGGATAAGAACCTCGAGGTTGTGGATACCCGTAGTATCCATAAATGGCACCTTGCGCATGCGGATCACCCTCACCTTAGCCGACTCACGCACATGACCCATCACGGCATCAAACTTATTGGCTGCACCAAAGAAGAATGGACCATCAATCTCATAGACCTCGACGCCTTGAGGAACCTCCAAAACCTCATCTTGGTGAACTATCTCACCCTCATGCGAGAGGTCCAGTGATCCTGTTGCCACCGACACCTTAGTCACCTCCGAGATGCGCTTCATAAATAGAAGCATCGCCATAACAAGACCCATAATAATGGCGATAGTAAGGTCGAACACAACAGTCAACAAGAACGTTGTAAGAAGTACCGCTATATCACTCGACGAGCTTTTTAGTAGTGAACGGAATGTCCGCCACTCGCTCATATTGTATGATACAATAACCAACACTCCCGCAAGGCAAGCCATCGGGATATGGCGCGTTAGAGGACCTAAGAACAGTAATATCAACAACAAGACAACAGCGTGCACGATACCCGAAATTGGCGTGCGACCTCCGTTGTTAATATTGGTCATCGTACGAGCAATAGCTCCTGTAACGGGGATACCGCCAAAGAGAGGGACGATAACATTTGCTGCACCCTGAGCTATCAACTCCGTGTTTGAGTTGTGTCGCTCACCAGTAACACCATCCGCAACAGTTGCCGAGAGAAGAGACTCCACAGCTCCCAGCATAGCGATTGTGATGGCTGAAGGGATAAGTTTATTGACCATTGCCATATCAAAATTGATCCATTTTGGCATTGGGATCGAGCCACTGATAGTAAATTTATCACCAATAGTCTCTATTGAGGCGATACCAAATTGGCTCTTTAAAAAATATGCAACGATAGTCATAAGGATAATCGCGACGAGCGATCCTGGGATCTTACGACTGATCTTTGGGGTAAAGACAATAATCAAAATTGTCGCAACACCCATCACAAGAGATACTATATTTGTTGATGCTAGATTTGAAACGTAGACACCCCACTTACCGATGAAATCCCCTGGAAGTTCCGAAATCGTCAATCCAAAGAGATCTTTAATCTGTGTGGTAAAGATTGTCAAGGCTATACCGCTAGTAAATCCTACAATTATAGGGTATGGAATAAATTTAATCACCGCACCCAACTTCAAGAAACCCATCAGCAGCAGCATGAAACCCGACAAAACGGTAGCCACAATAAGCCCCTCGACACCAAAATTTTGGATAACTCCATAGACAATAACGATAAACGCACCTGTTGGACCACCAATCTGCACACTACTACCGCCCAAAAACGAAACCACAAAACCTCCGATAATAGCTGTGATAAGACCCATCTCAGGGCTTACTCCCGACGCAATACCAAACGCGATGGCTAGAGGCAACGCTACAATACCAACAATAATACCCGACATGAAATCATTCATGAACTTCTCTTTGGAGTAACTCTTGAGAGTCGTGAAAAGTACGGGATAAAAATCTACATTTAACTTCATCTTATGCTATTTTTGATTAGACGAAAAAACCTTCGCCCATATTCTTTGAATTGAGGCAAAGGTATAAAAAAAAGTTATTATTAAAATATTTTACTTTATTATTTACATATTTTTTTTAGTTTGCAGCTAAAGTATGCTTTGGTGCAACCTTAGCGATAGAGAATGTAAATATCAAACCGCCCTTGGGTGAGAGTGTCGCCTCGATCGTTCCGCCATGAAAGATCACAGCATTCTTCACAATCGAGAGTCCGAGACCTGTTCCGCCCATCTTGCGTGAGCGACCCTTATCCACGCGATAGAATCGACCAAAAATATGCTCTAGGTGCTCTTCGTCGACACCTATACCGTTATCTCGAACAACAAAAAACCACATATCTGACGTCTCCTTTACGCACTCAATCCAAACATTGCGACCTCCCGAGTATGAGATCGCATTATCTATAAGGTTTCGAAAAACAGAGTACAGAAGCCCCTCGTTTGCCATCACCTTGATCTCACCACTAAGACGCGACGCCACATCAATAAACTGCATCTGAGCCTGAGGTGTGGTATCATCCACAACATCATCTACGAGCCTCTTGATATCTAACTCGCTGCACTCGATTAGGTTTTGAGCCTCGTCAATACGCGTTATTGTCGCTAGATCGCTCATAAGTGATCGTAGGCGCTCCGCTTGGTCATAGCTCTTCTTAACAAATGAGCGAAGAAGAGCTGGCTCCATAGATTCATTATTCAGCACCATCTCTAAATACCCCAAAATAGAGCACACGGGAGTCTTTAGTTCGTGGTTGATATTGTTCGTCAACTGTCTTTTGATTCGTATCTTCTCCTGCTCCTCTTTGAGTTTTAGAGCGTGCTCATCATCGAGCCGACGATTAGCTATCTCGAGCGAGGTATAGAGCCGCGAGGCGATAAAGCCGATCACTGATATGATGATAGATATGATAAGCGCGACGAACAGAAACGTATTACTCACATCCAACACCTCGTACAGTGACAGCGTGTATGGCAGCGCCGTGCGCACAACCGTGTCTCCAATACATGTTGCAGAGTAGAAGTAGTCGATATCGGAGTATAGCGAATCGCCCCTTAGATTATAGCTCTCACCATGCTCGATAGCCTCCTTTACCTCAGGATTACGCTCAATATGCGACAACTTACTTATAGGATAGTGCGAGTCAAATATAAACTCTCCATCCTTTCGAAGCATCGTTATTCGCAGACCATCGTAACGCTTGGCATTGCGATTGTAGAGGTCGTCAACAGAGCCTAACACACCATACTCATCCATGAGGTGGTAGTTTAGCTGCTGAAGACTCGTATTGAGCATATCAACCTTAAACTGTCGCTCGCGCGAGTATTGATATGATACAAAACAGATCATCAACCCCCAAAGCAGAATCAACAGAGCTAAAAACATATAGCTCTGCCGCGATCTCTGTTGTTGACTATTCATAGAAACCGTATCCATAACCTAGACGTGTAACAATACACTTTCCGTACGCACCTATCTTTTTACGCAGACGAGTAATGAAAACATCTATTGTGCGGTCTACAACAACCACTTCGTCGTCCCATACGCGACTCAAAATATCTTGACGCGAGAAGATGATATTTCGATTCGAGAGCAAGAGAGTTAATATCTCAAACTCCTTCTTAGTCATCTGCACCTCACTGCCATCAACCATGCACCGCTTGCTATTAAGATCAACTACGAGACCCTCAAACTCCATATACTGCTCCTCGGCGGCAACTTGCTCCGACATGGTGTAGGATCTTCTAAGTAGACTCTTCACGCGCGCAACGACCTCACGCGCAAGGAATGGCTTTGAGATATAGTCGTCCGCCCCTAGATTAAGACCTGTAATCGTCTCATCCTTAGTATCTTTTGCGGTGCAGAAAATCACAGGTATAGAGGCTGTTTGAGGATCTTCACGAAGTATCTGCAACATCTTATAGCCGCTCATCTCGCCCATCATAATATCAAGAAGCAACAACGAGTAACTCTTGATATCTCGGCGCAACGCCTCCTCGGCACTATGTGCAACATCGACAGTGTAGCCCTCAGCTTGAAGGTTAAGTTGAAGTATCTCGCAGATCGACTCCTCGTCATCTACAACTAGAATCCTATAGTTATTCATAATAAATTGTTAATATTTACAGAACAAAGGTACGCTTAATTTCCTATAAAAAGAGTCGATTAATAAATTTTAACATTTTTGTAATACATCCCGTATATACGAGCAATATCATTATTTATGAAAAAAGCGACTAACAGACTCCAGCAAAAGAGTCCATTAGTCGCTTATAGTTATTTAATCAGAATACTATATCGCTGTGAACTCGAATGAGTCACCTGCGTAGGCATCTGCTATACTTGTTGACGAATCATCTACAAGGTAGACAACAACAGTGTACTTATATAGATCCTCGGTAGGCTCTGTTATTGCTATTGACATGTAACCATATCCTGCGTAAGCGTTAGACTCACTTGACATCAATACATCTCCAGTAGATGGGTTACAAAGATACATCTTGATAACTGAATCCTCAGGCGCAGTATACGATACCTTAAATGTAAAGGCTCCATAGCTACTAACTGCGATTGTACTCTCGTCCAACGCGATCTGGTTAGTGAAGATATGGCTCATCTCTGGTGTCGATGTTGGAGCGCTAGTCATGCTCTCAAGAGTATAGCTACGTACCCAGTCATAATAAGATACGTTCTTGTCGGGATCCACTAGCTCATCCTCTGTTGGCTCGTCGATCCACGATGTACCATAAGTCTCAACCACGAAGTTCATACCCATAGGTTGTGGCAACTTGAATGTACCGATAGTAGAGTTAGTAAATGGCTTATCAATACCACTATTGTTATTGTAATATACAGTTGCATTGCTTTCGTCTCTCCACCAGCAACCATAGATATTGTAGTCATCACTTGGCATTCTATTATCGTCTCGAACCTGCAATGTACTGCCTGTTGCGTAGTCTGTACTTGATCCGCCGCTAGGAGTGAACCAGTAGTGAATATTAGAGTTCATTCCATAAGCCATTGAAGTACCAGACAAAGTACCTAGGCGACCAACAGTCTCACAGATATCCAACTCCTCTTGGTATGTACCAGTTCCTAATGTTGCAGGAATTGTACCATCATCAGGATAATTAGTTCTTGTCGAGAGCCAGAAAGTTGTCGAAAGAGTTGTCTTATTAGCCTTGAAGCAGCACTCATAGTAACCATAGTGCGCAGCTTGACTCTTACTTACAACAGCACCACAACCGATAGTGTATTCACTTCCATAAGCTATCTTTCCAGAATCTTCACCTAGGTAGCTACCCTTGATTTGCAATGTTCCATCAGCAACAGATACATTTTCTGTTAGGAAATAACCAGGATAACGACCATACCATGTTGGGTGATAGTCATACCACTTTGAGCTATCTAGTGTTGTTCCGTTGAACTCATCAGAGAAAGTCTCATTGAGTACCCAACGATATCCGAGGGTTGGTTGTGGGATTGAGCTAATAGCGTCGCTTGAAGGGAAAGATCCAATGTTTGTGTCACTCACTGAGCCACTACCGCCGCCAGTGCTACCACTGTCACCACCGCCGCTACCATCATCATCTCCAGAAGATGAACATGCTACACATAGCATAGATAATGCTGCAAATGCAGCATAACGAAGAAATTTGTTCATAGTTTATTTGTTTTAGTTTGGTCGGTAAAAGTACTTCGCTCTGGTAAAATGTACGCTATGAAATCAGTCCTGCACAACACTCTCAACTCTAGGGCTAGAGTGTAGTCAACTCTGCGCCCTCTTCAACCGAAATTGAAGAGGGATAACAGAGAGGCGAATTTGAGTGACTAGTTCAAATTCAATCAACCTAAAAATAAACTACATTAAACCAGAAATGAAGTTTAGCCTCGTTGGTATAAAACCAGCTTTTCTTACTTAAAGACAAAAGTAATACATTTTTTTGAACATCAAAAGAATATCACAAAAAAAAGTGAGTAATTGTAGATAAAATAAAATTTCACCTCAATTACTCACCTTAATTCTTCGAAATCTAAGAAACTTAAACAGTTTCTAACTACTTCTTATAGCTCACTGGAAGAACATAGCTCTTACCGCTCTTTGTGGTAAACTTAACTGCCGAAGCGCCACTTGCACCATACTTAGGTTGCAAGACAACAAGAGCGCGACCTTCATCGGTTAGGATAGTGTTACACTTGTGACTACCGACAAAACGCTTGTTACCATTATCAACACCAAGGATTTGAAGGTTCTCATCAATCTCGATTGTGATCTCCTCGTCGCTATCAACTACCAAACGACCCTTCTCGTCGAGAAGTGAAACCTCGATATTAGTAACGTCATATCCATCACTCTTAATAGTACATCTGTCACCCTTAGCAAAGATCTCAGCCACCTCACCTGTTGTTGAAAGCGTATAACGAGAGACCTCTTTTCCGTCCTCAAGACCAACAGCCGTAAGTTCACCCGCAGCGTATGGAACCTGCCACAAGATGATATTATCCTCCGCGAAATCGGCACGCTTCTTCTTGCCTAACGACTTACCGTTGAGTAGAAGTTCAACCTCTGGAGCGTTGGTGTATACCTGAACCACAATAGGCTCACCATCTGTATACTTCCACTTATCAAAGGTGTCATACCACTCCCAACGACGAAGTGGATCTTTGCGGTACTCGATAGTGTAACTGTTTGCATCCTTGCCCATCTTAAACTCACACAAAGGCGCTGGTGTTGTTACGATATGTGTCTTTGGCGCATCGTTCCACAAGCACTCAAAGAAGTGTCCGCGTGGGGTCTTGAAACATGCAAAATCAAAGAATGAGTAGTCACCACCCTTCATTGGCCATGGTCCATTCTCACCCAGATAATCAATACCTGTCCATACGAAGATACCTGGAATATATGGCTTATCCATCACTGCGCGCCACTCGAAATATTGACCAACATTCTCGCTACCAAAGATCAACTGATCTGGGTATGTCTCGTGGTCTGCCTCGTAGTGCCAGTCCTTGTAGTTATAACCCACAATATCAAGAACCTCCGTGTAGCCCGAGATGCGCGACACCGATGGAATAACAACTCCCGAAGTCACTGGACGCGACAGATCGGCTGTCTTAACCCACTTAACTAGATCGGCGGCGGTCTCAGAGAGTGGATCTTGCCCACCAGAGTACTCCGCAAAGCGCTTCTTTAGCTGTGTGTTATCCTTCTCTACCTCGCCAACATAGATCAAACCTCCGTAGCCCTTAGGCTTTGTTGCTGATCGGTAGTAGTAGTTATAAGTCCACTCAATCTCGTTACCAATACTCCACATAATGATACTTGGATGGTTGCGGTTGCGACGTACCATGTGCTTCACATCCTTCTCCGCCCACTCAGCGAAGTGCGCCGAGTAACCCATCTGCAAGCTATCTGCAATATTCGACATCGAGCGTTGAACGATCCACTTACCTTTAGCCTTAAGCCACTCGTCAACAAACTCATCCATCACCAAAAGACCCATCGTGTCACACATCGCATAGAACGACTCCGACTGAGGGTTGTGAGCTACGCGCACCGCGTTAACACCCATATCTTGCAACTTCCTAAGGCGACGGTGCAACACAGCGTCATACGCCGCAACACCCACACAACCTAGGTCATGGTGCAAGTTAACACCCTTGAAACGTGTATATTTGCCATTCAAGAAGAAACCCTTCGCGGGGTTATACTCCAGCGTTCTAACACCAAAAGAGGTCATTTTAGTCTGCACTAGACGATCACCCTCATACAACTCACTCTTGAGTTCATACATCGAAGGCTCCTCTTGACTCCATAGCTTGGGCGAAGGGATAGTGATCTGATTCTCAACAACCGCCAAAGCACCAGCCGCGACATCGACCGACTTCTCGCCGCTCGCAACGCTCTCACCACCAAATAGAACCTGCTGCTTAAGAGTCAACTCCGCAGCCTCCTTCGAGTCGTTCGCCACCTCTACCGAAGCGTTAACCACGGCACTATTTTCGCTCACCTCGGGTGTAGTCACAGCGATACCCGTTGTTGGGAAGTGAACCTTCTCGCGCGCTGAGAGATGTACATTGCGGTAGATACCTCCACCGACATACCACCTAGCATCGGCATAAGCACGACGATCAACACGCACAGCGATAACATTCTCTCCCGACTTAAGGTAAGGTGTTAGGTTATACTCAAAATCGAGGTAGCCGTTAGGATAGAAACCCAACTCATGACCATTGATCCAAACTGTCGAGTTATTATATACAGCCTCAAAGCGCACGATGATCTCCTTACCGCGCCACTGCTTTGGCACCTCGAAGCTCTTACGATACCAACCAATACCTCCTGGTAAGAAGCCATTACTTCCTGCGGTGTGCTCTTGGCGATAACCCTCCTCGATACTCCAATCGTGAGGGATCTTAACACCTCGCCACGAAGTCTCATCTACCTCAGCCTCGTAGTTCTTATCCTCCATCGAGCCGAGAGTAAAGTTCCAACCCCAATTGAAATCCATCGTCGTAGCATCTGCCGCCAACTTTGGACCTGGAGCCGATTGGGTACAACTAGCCAATGCTAGCGCACACAAAATAAATAGCCTAGAAATCTTCATATAAATAGTTTATTAATACAGACAAAAAAATTGAAGAGCACCAACATAAGCCGTGCTCTTCAGTTAAAACTTAAAAGTCAAGTGCTATAGCTTCTCGATTGTTACATCATCAATAAATGCTTGACCGTTGTTGTTCTTGCAACCGAACATGATCTTATAGTCATTCTTCTCCTCCTTCACCTTGACTGTTATAATATATTTATTATAACCCTTCTTATCAAGAATTTGGCGCTGCACAACTGGGAAGTCCCATGTACCCTTAGTGCGCTCACGAAGCGAGAATGCGATCTCCTCACCACGAACGTAGTCAGCCCACACAGTGATGCGATACTTTCCTTTGGTTAGCTGCACCTGCTGCTCACAACCACCTCTCATATCAAGACACGCTTTACCTGTACGTGCATTGCTGTCAACAGCTTTTACATTCTTCATGGTTGAATAGACTGTCCAACCCTCAATACCATTCTCGAAGCCACCATTCTTTAGTGGAGACTGTTGTGCCGCAACAGAAGCGACTGCTACAAGAGCAACGATAGACAAGATAAATTTTTTCATTTTTAGCGTAATTTGGTTTTATGATGCAATATTAATAAAAATCAACCATATATGCAAGCGCGCAACGCACTTTTTTTTACAAAAAAGGGACACACTCGAAAGCGCACCCCTTTTTTTATGGTTATAATATTTTATAACTTTTCAACCATTACGTCGTCGATAAAGATTTGACCTTGGTTGTTCTTGCAACCAAACATGATCTTGTAATCATTCTTCTCCTCCTTAACCTTGAACTTCATGACATACTTGTTATAACCTTGTTGGTTCATAACAACACGCTGAATAACTGGGAAAGTCCAGCCACCCTTCTCTCTCTCACGAAGTGACAATACGATCTCCTCACCACGAACATAATTAGCCCAAACAGTAAGGCGATACTTACCCTGTGGAAGTTGAATCTGTTGCTCGCAACCACCTCTCATATCAAGAGATGCTGTACCTGAGTGAGCGTTAGATTTAACTACATGAACGTTATTCATGTTAGAGTAGACACTCCAGCCCTCGATTCCCTCCTCGAAGCCTCCGTTCTTAACGAAATTCTTTTGTGCACTTACAGCAGTCACTGCCGCAAGAGCAAAGATAGACAAGATAAACTTTTTCATTTTAATGTAATTTAGTTTTATAGTACAATATTAACCAAAATATTGTTCACACGCAAATTATCTACTCTTTTTTGTAAAATTTATCCTCTCGCCTCGGCTATATAACCCAACGCCTCGCGACACTTATCAGCTACGTAAGCCCAGTTCTTCGCCTTAACAACATCCGCAGGGAACAACTTTGAACCCATGCCGACACAGAAAACGCCCGCCTTGATCCACGCTGTCAAGTTCTCCTTAGATGGCTCAACACCACCCGTAACCATTAGTTTACTCCACGGCATAGGAGCCAACAAACCCTTAACGAAATTTGTTCCGTAGACATCCCCCGGGAACACCTTACACAGCTCACAACCAACCTCTTGCGCAGCTCCGACCTCTGAGACCGAACCACAACCTGGAGTGTAAGCCACTTGACGACGGTTGCACACCTTAGCGATATCGGCATTGAAGAGAGGACCCACGACAAAGCATGCACCCAACTGGATGTAGATCGCCGCTGTTGGGGCATCGACAATCGAGCCAACACCCATCGCCATCTCGGGGCACTCACGCGCCGCGAACTTCACCAACTCGCCAAATACCTCGTGTGCGAAATCGCCACGATTAGTAAACTCAAAGGCTCTCACGCCACCCTCGTAGCACGCCTTAACAACATCTTTAGCCACCTCAACATCGGAGCTAAAGAATACTGGAACCATACCCGTAGAACCGATCTTTGTGAGTACAGCTAATTTATCAAATTTTGCCATTTTATTATTTTTTATCTCTGTACACGACCGCTAGCATCGCCACCTGCCAATGCCTCAACCTCCTCAACCGAAACGAGGTTAAAGTCGCCATTAATTGTATGTTTAAGTGCCGAAGCAGCCACCGCGAACTCCAACGCTGCGCCCTGATTGGGCTTTGTCAAGAGTCCATGGATGATGCCTCCCGAGAAGGAGTCACCGCCACCCACACGGTCGACAATAGGCTCTATATCGTAACGCTTCGACTCGTAGAACTCCTCACCGTCATAGATCATAGCCTTCCAGCCGTTGTGTGTCGCCGAGAAAGACTCTCTAAGTGTCGATACAACATACTCAAAACCAAAGGTATCACGCATCTGCTTGAAGATCTGTTTGTACCCCTCGGCTGCCGTATTTCCCGCCTCAACATCTGCGTCGGGCTTGAAGCCTAGGCACAACTCTGCATCCTCCTCGTTACCGATACAGACATCGACATACTCCATGAGTGGACGCATCACCGCCTGAGCCTGCTCCTTAGTCCACAACTTCTTGCGGAAGTTAAGATCCACAGAGACCTTCACGCCGTGACGCTTGGCAGCCTCACAAGCCATACGTGTAAGCTCTGCCGATTCAGCCGAAAGAGCTGGAGTTATTCCAGACCAGTGGAACCACGCAGCACCCTCCATGATGGTATCGAAATCAAAATCGGCAGCTGTTGCCTCCGCGATTGATGAACCTGCGCGGTCGTATATAACCTTACTTGGGCGCATAGAGGCACCAGTCTCAAGGTAGTAGATACCTACTCTATTACCACCGCGGGCGATATAGTCACACTTCACTCCATAACGACGCAGCGCATTAACTGCCGACTCGCCAATCTCGTGTGTAGGGAGCTTAGAGACAAAGTATGCCTCGTGACCATAGTTAGCACAACTAACTGCCACATTAGCCTCACCTCCTCCATAAACTACATCAAACGCATCACTCTGCACGAAACGGTTGTTTCCCGAGGGTGAGAGGCGCAACATAATCTCTCCAAAAGTTACAATTTTCATTTTTATTAGGTTTTCAAGTAAATTTAAACAGTTTCTGCTGAATTCAACCTGCAAATGCAACTGAATTCATATTAATAATTTGTTTAAATTTTTCATTTGGTGTGAGGTATCCGAGTCTTTTACGAGGACGATTATTTAGCTTGTTTTCAATC
>JBCQVD010000052.1:0-14221 GCA_047173405.1 Rikenellaceae bacterium | reverse complement strand
GGTTTCCTTTAGATTTTTCATACCAGGCACAGGGCGCACCGCACCAGGTACGTACCACAAACTCCTAAAACTAGCTAAGGATGGTAACCTTAATAATATACGTATCTTCGGTTGGCATAACCCCGAGATACCTGAGTTCTACCATATCTGCGACTCGTTGGGCCTCACCGTATGGCAGGATATGATCCCTCTGGGTTCGGGAAATATCCCTCGCGAAGAGGCTGTCATCAATCGCATCCTAGCCAATGGCGTGAGTGTTGTTAAGGAGCGTCGCAACCACCCATCGCTCATTATGATGGAGGGTGGCGAGGAGTACTTCCTGCGCACGCGTGACGCTAAGTTCGCCAATGAGTTTCTGCTACGTCTGGGTGACTCGTTGCAGAGATACGCACCACTACCTTACGTGCCCGACTCGCCACTCACTTGCGAAGCTTCGTATGAGGCGGGCTACAAGAAGAAGGAGGCGCACCACGCTCTTGCCTACTTCTACGGCATGGGTAACTGGTTAATGGAGGATTGGTATCGACGTCTTAAGTACCCTATCATCCCCGAGTTTGCTATCACCTCGGTGCCATCGGTGGAGAGCCTCAAGAAGTTTATCCCCGAGCAGGAGATGTGGCCTCCAGGGCTTAGTTGGGGACACCACTGGGCAGACCTCGACCGCCTCAAGATGCAGAACTATGACACCTTTGGTGAGGAGTGCGCAGGGGGAACGCTCGAAGAGTTTGTCGATGCAACACAGATATCGCAGGGTGTGATCTTCCAGAACGGAGTCGAGTTCTTCCGCCGCCAGAAGCCCAACCTCAGCGGTATTGCGCTCTGCCACTGGATCACCTACTGGCCTGATATGAAGTGGGGTATTGTGGATGCTTACCAGAAACCAAAACTCTCGTACGATTATGTTAAGCGTGCCTACCAGCCGCTCTTGGTATGCTTCGACTTCGAGCGCCGCAGATGGCATCGTGACGAGAGCTTCAAGGGCGAAGTGTGGGTTGTGAACGACCTATATAAAGAGTATAAGGGTACTCAGGTGGTGATGACCCTCAAGGACGATAATAAAAAGGCTATCCGCACGGAGCGCTTCAAGATCGGCAAGGTGGGTGAGAACTCGGCTAAGAAGTTTGAAAGTATTAGCTGGAAGTCGCTGTCGACCGTAGATAAGAGGTTCTACGTCGAGTTACAGCTGCTAGGAGATAAAGGCGAGCAGCTATCGTCAAACGAGTACTTTTTCCTTATTGGCGATCAGAAGAGCGCCTCGGCAGAGTTTAAGAAGATGGGTGTCGAGATGCAGCGTAACTCACAGAAGTATAGATATGGTAACTACTACTACTTCTACCCAGCTATGATTGACGAGGATGGCGAGAGCTACCAGAGCGGCACGGAGATACCTCGCGCTAAGGGCTTCGGACCAAATCGGTAAACTATAGCTCCCCGCGGAGCTAAATTTTTGTAGCGGTTTTCGTATTATACCTAAAGCTATAATATTTCAAAGGGATAGTTGGTTATTTCAAATAAATTCGAGAAACCAACTATCCCTTTGAAATTTATCATACACTACGTGTCTGAATCGAAAACTGAATTAGAATACAGTTAGTAGTTGAGAGTTGTGAGTTAGTAGTTAGCAGTTGAGGGCGTTATATATTAATATATAATACATTAATTAAAAATACACTATTAACTACTAACTCTCAACTCTGGTATGCGTTTTGTCTCTCTATTTTTGGAGGTTTGCTAACGTTTTATATTAAAATAAGACGTTTTTGTAGAAAAAATAGAGAGTAATTGCTTTTGATATTTGGTAGTCTTAGTTTTTTTATTTATCTTGCACACGGAATAATAATTACAAACAAAAACCAAGTAGCCTATCGACGAGATATTTACTCTTTAAGAATATTAAAAAATAAGAGTATGAATGTACAAACATTAAGCGACAATGTTCTGCTTAGTCGTTATCTCGCAGGTGAAAGTAATGCTATCTCTCAACTTATTGAGCGACACTCTAAAAGAGTGAGGGCATATATCTATATGATGGTTAAGAAGGATCAGATCGCCGACGATCTTCTTCAAGACACATTCATTAAGGCGGTGCGCATGATCGATGCGGGTCGTTATACTGAAAACGGAAAATTTCTCTCTTGGACAATGCGTATTGCCCACAATCTTGTTATCGACTATTTCCGTCAAAACAAGCAGAACAACACTGTCAACGAGTCAGAGGCGGGGTACGATATCTTGGGGTCTCTCAATATGAGCGAGGCGTCGGTGGAGGATCGTATGGTTAACGATCAGATACATGCCGATATCAGAGCGCTCGTAGAGCTTTTGCCAACAGAGCAGAAGGAGGTTGTGATGCTTCGATACTTCTCGGGTCTAAGTTTTAAGGATATCGCCGAGCAGACGCAGGTGAGCATAAACACCGCGCTTGGACGTATGCGCTACGCGCTGATAAACCTCAGAGCCTTAATTAAGGAGAAGAAGATATCGCTGGTTTAGGTGTAGAGCGAAGGGTGGTTGAAAAAATAGATATTTATACCCTTTTGTCACAATATTTCATATCTTCATAGCGTTAAGTATTTAAAATCTAAAATTATTTTAATGCCTATGGAGGATATTGACACTAAACAAGAATTTATTCATCTCTCCGACGAGGAACTTCTGCATGAGCATGTGATATGTGGCGAAGCAGATCTCTACTTTTTAGACTGTTGTCTAAGTGATGCTTTTTTAGAAGAGGCATAAAGAGAGGGAGAGGATGCGAGAGAGATGTGAGCTGAGAGGATGTGAGGTTGTGGTTGAGGTTAAAGCTGAGGTTGAAAGATGTTAGGATGGTGGGGTGGTTTGAATGTGAACGAGATAGCTCAAAGAGGGTAGACGTGAGATTGGTTAGGACAGGAGAGATGAATATTATTATGAGACTATCTTAAACGGTCTCTAAAAATTAACAAGGGAGGGAGATAGTGAGGTTGGAATAGAGAAAAACTATAGCAGTCCAGAGTCTATTCTCTGGGTAGTTTTGGTTGGTTATGTATTATTGTTGACGGTGGCTGCTCTTGAGTGTAGCCACCGTTTTTGTCTTTAGAACAGTTTGTATTTTAAACTTAAACAGTTTCTAAAAAAAGCTACAAAAAAGAGTTTCGACGATAATTTATCGCTCGTTTTTATAAAGTGCTTAGTTTTTTAATAAAATAATAATAATATTGGTGCCGTATAGTTTGAAATTGTAAATTTTTTTATACCTTTGCACTGATAAAGCAACTTAAGAATTATGGGTGATATTACACAAATAATGATTGCAAAAATGCAAAATCTTGACGCTACATGGGAGCAGGGTAGTTTCATTAATTGTGGTAGTAAATTACTATAATAGGGGTGACCATTTGGTTACCTCTTTTTTTGCATATGCCATTAAGAAGCAAAATATAACAACTTAGGCTACTATGAGAACACTATTAAAGGGGGCTAAATACTATACGCCCCAAGGTTTCGTCGACGGGGATATACTTCTGGATAAGGGGTGTATCGCGGCTGTTGAGAGCGAAATTGAGCCTTCGGCGGAGGATCGAGTAATAGAGCTAAAGGGTGCTTGTGTCACTCCTGGGCTGGTTGATGTCCATGTTCACCTGCGTGAGCCTGGATTTGCCGCGAAGGAGACAATAAGCACAGGTACGGCAGCTGCGGCACGAGGCGGTTTTACCACGGTGTTCACTATGCCCAACCTCTCGCCAGCGCCCGATTCGTTGGAGAACTTGAGAGAGCAAACCTCAATAATAGAGCGTGACGCTAGCATAGAGGTGATTCCTTTGGCTTCGATCACCAAGGGACAAAAGGGACGAGGCGAGTTGGTCGACTTCGAGGCTTTGGCGCCCTACGTTGGAGGATTCTCGGATGATGGTCGTGGCGTGCAGAGCGAGGAACTGATGCTCGAGGCGATGAAGCAGAGCGCTAAAGTTGGTAAGCCTATAGTTGCGCACTGCGAGATTGACGAGTTGCTCAAGGGTGGGTATATCCACGATGGCGATTACTGTGCAGCAAACAGACATAAAGGAATCTGCTCTGAGAGTGAGTGGGGGCAGGTGGCGCGCGACATGAAGCTCGTTGAGGCGAGCGGTTGCCAGTACCACGCTTGTCACCTCTCAACATCGCAGAGTGTAGAGTATATACGTCAAGCTAAGGCGGCAGGGTTGAGCGTGAGCTGCGAGACAGCGCCACACTACTTGTTGCTCACAGACGACGATTTGCAGGAGAGCGGACGCTTTAAGATGAACCCTCCAATTCGTAGCGCGGAGGATCAGCTGGCGCTGCTTAATGGCATCATGGATGGCACGGTTGAGGTTATAGCCACCGACCATGCGCCACACACGATGGACGAGAAGTCGCGAGGGCTAGCGCGTAGCGCCTTTGGGGTGGTCGGTATTGAGACCTCTTTTGCGCTGTGCTATACATATTTGGTGCGTCGCGGCGTTATATCGCTAGAGAAGCTTATCGAGTTGATGGCGGTCAACCCACGCCGTATCTTCGGGCTTGAACCCGTGGAGATCAAGGTGGGCAGCAAGGCAGATTTGGCGGTGTTCGACCTCGACGAGGAGTACACAATAGACCCTGAGGAGTTATTGTCGATGGGGCACGCAACACCTTTTGAGGGGTGGCGCGTATGTGGTGAGACACGTCTTACGATGGTTGCCGCAGAGGTAGTATATGAGAAAGAAAAAGAATAATTATATAATTAAGAGATGAAACCATACACTAAAAAAATAGTTCTGGAGAATGGTCGTGAGTTCTACGGCTACGGCTTTGGCGCCGACCGCGAAGCGATCAATGAGCTAGTATTCAACACCTCACTTGTGGGTTATCAGGAGATACTTTCGGACCCTTCGTATACCGACCAGATGGTGGTGATGACCTACCCTCTAATTGGTAACTACGGTACCGCCGATGAGGATTATGAGACTAAGTTTCCTTCGATTGGTGGTATGATCGTGCGTGAGTATAACGATATGCCGAGTAACTTCCGCTACACTAAGACCCTTAACGAGGTCTTTGAGGAGCACAATATCCCCGCTATCGAGGGTATTGATACTCGTATGTTGACACGTATCATCCGCGATGAGGGTTCTCAGAGGGTGATGATTACCGACGCTGCGACTCCTGTTGAGGAGGCTTTGGAGCGTATGGCAGCAACCCCAATCCCTACGGATATGGTCTCTCGTGTTAGTTGCTCGAAGAGGTGGTTCTCACGTACACCAAACCATCAATACGATGTGGTGGCGATTGATTGCGGTATCAAGTATAACATCATCCGTAAGTTCAACGAGAAGGGATGTAATGTAATCATCGTCCCTTACAACACCCCTATGGAGGAGGTTCTAGCACTTAAGCCTGATGGAGTATTTCTTTCGAATGGCCCTGGAGACCCTGAGAACGTAACCCCTGTAATTGAGCTTGTTAAGCAGCTTAAGGGTAAGTTGCCGATCTTTGGTATCTGCATGGGTCACCAGATGGTCTCTTTGGCGTATGGAGCGACAACCTTCAAGATGAAGTTCGGTCACCGCGGAGGCAACCACCCAGTGAAGTGTATCGAGAGCGGTAAGGTCGAGATCACTAGCCAGAACCATAGCTACGCAGTGGAGCCAGAGTCGCTTAAGCGTACGCGCCTAACGATGACCCACCACAATATCCTCGACAATACAGCCGAGGGCGTGGAGTGTGTGGAGGATAAGATCTTCTCGGTACAGTATCACCCTGAGAGTGCGCCAGGACCACAAGATAGCGCATACCTTTTCGATAAGTTTATTAAAATGATGGAGGAGCACAAAAATGCCTAAACGTATAGATATTAAGAAGGTAATGGTGATTGGATCGGGTCCAATCGTAATTGGTCAAGCCGCAGAGTTTGACTACTCAGGAACACAAGCTTGTTTGGCACTCAAAGAGGAGGGTTACGAGGTTGTGTTGGTTAACTCCAACCCAGCAACTATTATGACAGACACCCATATCGCCGACAAGGTCTATATGGAGCCACTCACGCTAGAGTATGTAGCTAAGATCATCCGCTACGAGCGTCCTGATGCAATCATCCCAGGTTTGGGAGGTCAGACAGGTCTGAACCTTGCGGTGCAGCTAGCTAAGAAGGGTGTGCTTGAGGAGTGTCAAGTTGAGATCCTAGGTACCTCGTTCACAAGTATCGAGGAGGCGGAGGATCGCGAGCTCTTCAAGGAGCTGTGCGAGAGACTAGGCGAGCCAGTACTTCCATCGGCTATTACAACCTCTATCGAGGAGGCGGTTATTGCGGCTAAGGAGATAGGCTACCCAGTAGTTCTTCGTCCAGCCTTTACACTTGGTGGTACAGGTGGTGGTTTTGCCGACGATGAGCCACAGCTTCGCGATATGATGCGCACAGCGCTAGCGCTCTCTCCCGTGCGTCAGGTACTTGTTGAGAAGAGTATCAAGGGCTACAAGGAGATCGAGTATGAGGTGATGCGTGACGCGAACGATACAGCTATCGCGATCTGTAATATGGAGAATATCGACCCTGTTGGAGTCCACACTGGTGACTCGGTGGTTGTCGCTCCATCGCAGACTCTCACCAACCGTGAGTACCAGATGCTTCGTGACTCATCGCTTAAGATTATCCGCGAGCTAAAGATCGAGGGTGGTTGTAATGTGCAGTTTGCGCTCGACCCACTATCGTTTCAATACTTCCTTATCGAGGTGAACCCTCGTGTATCGCGCTCTTCGGCTCTTGCGTCAAAGGCTACGGGTTATCCTATCGCGCGTGTAAGTGCTAAGATCGCTGTGGGTCTACACCTTGACGAGATCCAGATCGCCAACACTCCAGCATCGTTCGAGCCTGCGCTCGACTATGTGGTTACTAAGATAGCGCGTTTCCCATTCGATAAGTTTACCGATGTATCAAACAGCCTCGGTACTCAGATGAAGGCTACGGGTGAGGTGATGTCTATTGGTCGCACTATGGAGGAGTCACTTCTTAAGGCTATCCGCTCGCTAGAGACTGGTGTGTGCCACCTCTACCACAAGAAGTTCGACCGTATGTCGGATGATAATATGTTGCGCTACATCAAGGAGGGTACCGATGACCGTCTTTATGCGGTGGCTCAACTAATCCGCAACGGTATTGACCTACCTCTAATCTACAACGCTTCGAAGATCGATATGTTCTTCCTTGAGAAGTTCAAGAATATCGTTGAGTTCGAGGGTGTGGTAGCTGCAAACAAGGGAGATCTTGAGACCCTTAAAGATGCTAAGCGTATGGGCTTCAGCGATAAGTATATTGGAGAGTTGTGGGGTATGAACCAACACGACATGTACCTACTGCGTAAGGAGAACAACATCTACCCAGTATACAAAATGATAGATACTTGCGCAAGCGAGTTCAGCTCATATATCCCATACTTCTACTCAACTTATGAGACCGAAAACGAGTCTATCGTCAGCACTCGTGAGAAGATCGTAGTGCTCGGTTCGGGCCCTATCCGTATCGGTCAAGGTGTGGAGTTCGACTACTCTACAGTACACGCTATATGGAGTATTCAAGAGGCAGGATACGAGGCTATCATCATCAACAACAACCCTGAGACAGTTTCAACAGACTATACAACATCTGATAAGCTCTACTTTGAGCCACTAACAGTCGAGGATGTGATGAATATCCTCGATTACGAGAAGCCTAAGGGTGTTATCGTAACCCTCGGAGGTCAGACTGCCATCAACCTTGCAGAGCCTCTCGCGAAGCTTGGAGTACCTATCATCGGTACCGATTGCGAGGGTATCCGCAACGCAGAGGATAGAGGTTGCTTCGAGAAGATCATGGAGGAGCTAGGAATACCTCAGCCTTTGGCAGAGGCGGTGACCGATATCGAGAGCGGAGTTGCCGCGGCAGCGAGAATCGGCTACCCAGTGCTTGTGCGTCCTAGCTACGTGTTGGGAGGTCGCGCGATGCAGATTGTAAGCTGCGAGGAGCGCCTACGTCACTACCTACACACTGCCGTTGAGGTGAATGTAGAGTCACCAGTACTTGTTGACCGCTACATCATGGGTAAGGAGTTGGAGGTAGACGCTATCTGCGACGGTAAGGATGTATTCATCCCTGGAATCATGGAGCATGTTGAGCGCACAGGTATTCACTCAGGTGACTCGATAAGCGTATATCCATGCTTCTCAGTATCTCAAGATACAAAAGATAAGATCATTAAATATACCAAGGCGCTGGGTCTTCGTATCGGCATCATTGGTCTCTACAATATACAGTTCATCCTCGACAATACAGGCGAGGTCTACGTAATCGAGGTGAACCCACGTTCATCACGTACGGTGCCTTTCCTCTCGAAGTCGACAGGTGTTCAGATGGCCGATATCGCAACTCAGGTGATCCTCGGTCGCACGCTTCGTGACCAAGGTATCACCTACGAGGTAGCCCCAGAGCGCGATCGTTGGTTTGTTAAGGCTCCAGCCTTCTCGTTTGCTAAGATCCGCGGCATGGAGTCATACTTGTCGCCAGAGATGAAGTCTACGGGTGAGGCTATCGGTTATGATAAGCGACTTACGCGCGCCCTCTACAAGGCACTTCAATCGTCGGGTATGTCGGTGGCTAACTATGGAACAATCCTTGTGACTATCGCCAACGATGACAAACCAGCAGCGCTACCTTTGGTTAAGCGCTTCTACGACCTAGGATTCAATATCGAGGCTACGGCGGGTACTGCTGAGTTCCTTCGCGGACACAACATCCGTACTCGTGTGCGCCAAAAGATCTCTACTGGAAGCAACGAGATCATCGACTCTTTGCGCCAAGGTCACGTAAACTATATCATCAACACCAACGATATCAACCAGACAGCTACACGTCTTGAGGGTTACGATATCCGTCGTGCGGCGGTGGAGAATAACGTTACTGTATTTACATCGCTAGAGACTGTGAAGGTGTTGCTCGACGTGTTGGAAGAGATCACATTTGGAGTATCAACTATTGATGCACAGTAAGTTATGTATAAGCAAGGTATATTTACAATTATAGCTAATGACGCTATCGCCCCCAACATCTATCGTATGGTGTTGAAGGGCGATACGAGTCAAATCACTGCCCCTGGGCAGTTTGTTAATATCGAGATCGAGGGTCGCTACTTGCGCCGTCCAATCTCGGTGTGCGATTACTCGGCTGAGGATTTCACTATCATCTACAAAGTCGTGGGTGGTGGTACTGCCGATATGAGCCGTATGGAGGTGGGTAAAAACCTCGATATCTTGATGGGTCTAGGTAACGGATTCTCGACCAAAAACTACGCTCAGCGTCCACTTCTTGTGGGTGGTGGCGTGGGTGTTCCACCGCTCTATAACCTCTGCAAAGTGCTCCTTAGCCAAGGCAAGCGCCCTACGGTGATCCTAGGTTTCAATACAGCTTCGGAGGTCTTTATGTATGACGAGTTTGTGGCGCTCGGTGTCGATGTTATCATTACCACTGTTGACGCTTCGCGCGGAGTTCGAGGTTATGTTACAGCTGCTCTACCCGATTTGGAGTTTGATTTTCTATATACATGTGGTCCAATCCCAATGCTTAAGGCTCTGTGGGACGCCACCCCAACCGTTCGCGGCGAGTATAGCTTCGAAGAGCGCATGGGTTGTGGCTTTGGAGCTTGTGTGGGCTGCACATGTAAGACTAAGTATGGTTATAAACGCATCTGTAAGGATGGTCCAGTGTTGGACAGAGAGGAGATTATATGGTAAAGGATCTAACGGTCGAGCTATGCGGCTTGCAACTCGATAACCCGATTATCCCAGCGAGTGGAACATTTGGCTATGGCGCTGAGTTTAAGGATTTCTACGATATCAATATCCTAGGATCTTTCAGCTTCAAGGGTACAACTAAGGAGTCTCGTTTCGGTAATCCAACACCACGTATTGCGGAGTGTACTGCGGGAATGATTAACTCTGTGGGGCTTCAAAACCCAGGCGTTGACGAGGTTATCCAGAATATCCTCCCCGAGATGCGTCGCTACTTCCGTAAACCCGTGGTCGCTAATATCAGCGGGTTCTCGGTGGATGACTATATCTATAGCTGTGGACGTATCGATAAACAAGACCAAGTGGGTATCATCGAGGTTAACGTCAGTTGCCCCAATGTACGCCACGGAGGTATGAGCTTTGGTACCTCTCCAGAGCACGCTGCGGAGGTTACTCGCGCGGTGAAGGAGGTGACAACCAAGCCTGTTTTTATTAAACTAAGCCCTAACGTTACCGATATCGTTGAGATCGCGCGTGCGTGTGAGGATGCAGGAGCCGACGGTATCTGCCTTATCAACACACTTATGGGTATGCGTATCGACACTATGCGTCGTCGCCCCGTTATAGCCAACACTATGGGTGGTTTCTCGGGTGCCGCGATCTTCCCTGTGGCGCTAAGAATGGTCTACCAAGTGAGCAAGGCTTGTAATATTCCAGTTATGGGGTGTGGTGGCGTTGAGAGCGCAGCGGATGTTATCGAGATGATGATGGCGGGAGCTACAGCGGTTCAGGTGGGTAGCGCCAACCTACGCAATCCATACGCCAGCAAGGAGATCATCGAGGCTCTCCCCGAGGAGATGGAGCGCCTAGGTATTGATGCCCTGCGCGATATTATTGGAATTGTGAAATAACGAACCACTTAAAACTTATATATATGAGAGATGTAATTGTAGCATGTGACTTCTCAAGTGCTGAGGAGACATTTGCATTCTTAGATAGTTTCAAGGAGCAGAGCCGTAAGCCGTTTGTTAAGATCGGTATGGAACTCTTCTACGCTGAGGGTCCCGAGATCGTACGCCAGATCAAGGCGCGCGGTCACCAGATTTTCCTCGACTTGAAGCTACACGATATTCCAAATACAGTAAAAAAGGCGATGAGTGTCCTCTCGCGCCTCGATGTCGATATGTGTAACCTCCACGCGGCGGGAACTATCGAGATGATGAAGTACGCCGTTGAGGGGCTAACACGCGCTGATGGCTCACGTCCAATACTTTTGGCTGTGACACAGCTCACTTCAACTAGTGAGGAGCGTATGCAGAAGGATCTGCTTATCAACGCTACAATCAGCGACACTATCGTTCACTACTCTAAGAACGCCAAAGAGGCGGGTTTGGATGGTGTTGTATGTTCACCTCTTGAGTCGGGCATGGTTCACGATGCGTGCGGCGAGGAGTTCCTTACCGTGACTCCAGGTGTACGCTTTGCGGATGGTGATGTTGCCGATCAGGTACGCGTCACAACGCCAGCTAAAGCGCGCGAGATTGGCTCTAACTATATCGTTGTTGGACGTCCTATCACCGCAGCGAGTGACCCTGTGGCAGCATATTTGAGGTGTGTAGAGGAGTTCGTGGGATAGTCCCTCGACGAATTTAAAACTTTACCACTATGTCAAAGCTTACGATGTTTATACAGCCACGCTGTCCGTTTTGTATTAAAGCCCTTAAGTATATCGACGAGGCGAAGAGCGCCCACGCGGAGCTTTCGGCGGTCGAGATTGAGGTTGTTGATGAATTAACAGAGGTGGCACGAGCCGATAGCTACGACTACTACTATGTGCCCACCTTCTTCCTAGGTGATAAGAAGCTTCACGAGGGCGGCATTTATGCCGATGAGGTCGAAGCACTACTTAGGAGTGTCGTGAATGGCGAGGTGTAATTTTATTGAACCCAAAGAGCTTGTGTATAGCAATTTGTAAAATTGCTACAAAGTCCCCTCTTTGTCAAAGAGGGGGTTTGGGGGAGAATGTCAATATAAATGGCGTTGTGAAAACAACGCTAACGTGTGGTCGAGAATAGCCCCACCACATAAGTTTAATATTTCAACGAGTTGGGAGTGGGGCTATTCTCGAACTCATGTTAAATGTAATGGAGAATACTATAGCAAAAGATCTGCTCTCTATTGGAGCGGTGTTTTTACGTCCTGAGCAGCCCTTCACATGGGCTAGCGGTATCAAGAGCCCTATTTACTGCGATAACCGCCTTACACTCTCAGCGCCCGAGGTGCGTGACCATGTAGAGGCTGGTTTGGCGCGTATCGTTAAGGAGAAGTTCCCCGAGGCAGAGGTTCTTATGGGTACATCGACTGCGGGTATCGCTCATGCGGCAATCACCGCAACCATTCTCGATATGCCTATGGGCTACGTGCGTAGCGGTAGTAAGGACCATGGTCGTGGCAACCAGATTGAGGGTCGCTTGGAGCCAGGTCAAAAGGTTGTTGTGATCGAGGATTTGATCTCTACGGGAGGCTCTTGTATCGAGGTTGTTGAGGCTCTACGCGAGGCAGGTGCCGAGGTGTTGGGCGTGGCAAGTATCTTTACCTACGGAATGAAGAAGGGTATTGATCGTATGGCAGCAGCTAACGTCACTAACTACTCACTCTCGAACCTTGATGCACTCGTTGAGGTGGCAGCCGCGGAGGGTTACATTAAAGCCGAGGATAAGGAGCGCCTAATCAAGTTCCGTAACAACCCATCGGACGAGAGCTGGATGAAATAAGCCCCCCCTCGTGGGTGGGAGAGATCGGTTTAATGCCGAGGACTGCGCTCGTGCCGCGCAGGCACACAGCAAGCTGTGGCGAGAAGCTCACGCTTCTCACCGTTTGCATTGCGTTAAGGCGTAATAATCTACGCGATTATGATTGTGGTAATTATCTACTTTGATATTAAAGAAAACTTTATTTCAAAGTAGATAATTATCACAATTTTTAAAACTGATAGTTTCAAACCTCAACGCAATGAGTACTTTGTTTGGCAACACTGTATATTATAATCTTGCTGTTCGATAATGTTTCTCGTAATCGTTATGATATTCTGCACCCCGCCCGTCGGAGACACTCCTTGGATTTAATTGTGCAATACGTGCAGTTTCTAAAGCATTTCCTATTATTTTACAGAGTTTTTTTATACCTTCGTAGTGGATACTACTTTGCTAACTTAAACATTCAGCTATATGCGTCACTTAATTGATCCTACATGTCTCTCGGTGGAGGAGACTCAAGAGATTATCAATCTCGCAGAAGATATTATTGCCAATAGAGATAAATATAGAGATATATGTCGCGGTAAGAAGCTCGCGACGCTCTTCTATGAGCCAAGCACGCGTACGCGCCTGAGCTTCACCTCGGCGATGATGGAGCTGGGCGGTAACGTCATTGGCTTCTCGGATGCCTCGTCGTCGTCAGCTTCGAAGGGTGAGACCGTGGCCGATACGGTGCGTGTTATCAGTTGCTTTGCCGATATTATAGCTATGCGCCACTTCAAGGAGGGTGCACCTCTCGTGGCGTCGCAGTATGGTTCGATACCTGTCATCAACGCAGGTGATGGTAGCCATGCGCACCCAACACAGACTCTTACCGACCTGCTCACCATCAAGCGCGAGAAGGGATGCTTGGAGGGTCACACTATCGGTTTCTGCGGTGACCTAAAGTTTGGACGCACCGTGCACTCACTCATCAAGGCACTCGCTCGTTACGAGGGTATCAAGGTGGTACTTATCGCCCCTAAGGAGCTTCAGCTGCCCGACTATATGTTAGCCGAGTTGAGCGAAAGCTCGCCTATCGAGTTCCGCGAAGTGGAGAGCATGGAGGAGGTGATGTCGGAGTTGGATATACTCTACATGACACGCGTGCAGAAGGAGCGCTTCTTCGACGAGGATGAGTTTGATCGCCTTCGTGATAGTTTTATTCTCACCCCCGAGAAACTCGAGTGCGCAAAGCCCGACATGACAATCCTTCACCCACTGCCACGCGTTAATGAAATCACGCGCGATGTGGATAACGACCCTCGTGCGGCTTACTTCCGCCAAGTTGAGAATGGTAAATTTGTGCGTATGGCGCTGATTTGTAAGCTGCTAGAGTGGAGTGATGATGAGGGCAGTAGCGCCACGCCACGCCTCGCGTCGGATCTTATCGTGAACCAACACGTATGCTCTTCAAAGCGTTGTATCACAGCCACGGAGGATGTCGATCAACTCTTCAAGCGCCGTAGCGACGACCCTAATAAATTCAGATGCGCTTACTGCGATGCTAAGCCTAAGAAAGCGTAGTTCGGTAGCTATATTTTCTTAACGAAAATGCTAGCTCCGCGGGGAGCACCCCATTGGTGGTCGGGAGAATTTTAGGTAGCAATAATGTATTGAAAATCAGCGTTTTAAATTTGTGCATGTCAGTTATTTTTATTATCTTTATAGGGTAAAAATAACTGATATAT
>JBCQVD010000151.1:0-2617 GCA_047173405.1 Rikenellaceae bacterium | reverse complement strand
AGGTTAAGCTCAAGCTCCGACGCTAAGTTCTTAATTTTATCGACGTTACCCAGAAGTATTGGGTGGCAAAGACCCTCCGCCTTAGCCAACACTGCCGCCTTGAGCATGTTAGGGTGGATACCCTCCGCAAAGACAACACGCTTAGGGTCGCGACGTGCAGTCTCGTAAAGCTGACGTGTGAGGACTGACTCCTGACCCATCAGAAGTTTCAATTTATTGCGATACTCATCCCAATCGGTGATCTCGGTACGTGCTACGCCCGACTCCATCGCCGCGCGAGCTACAGCTAACGACACCTCGGTGATAAGACGTGGGTCGACTGGTTTTGGGATAAAATATTCAGGTCCGAAGGTGAGGTTATTAACATGGTACGCCTCATTCACAACATCAGGCACTGCCTGCTTAGCGAGTGCTGCAATAGCCTTAACAGCCGCTAGCTTCATCTCCTCGTTAATCTTTGTTGCGTGTGTATCCAACGCACCGCGGAAGATATAGGGGAATCCGATAACGTTATTTATCTGATTAGGATAGTCCGAACGACCCGTCGACATCAAAAGATCATCACGCGAAGCCATTGCCTCCTCATACGAAATCTCTGGCGTTGGATTAGCTAGTGCAAAGACTATCGGACGTGACGCCATCGAGCGAACCATATCCTGACTTAGCACATTACCCTTCGAGAGACCTAGGAATACATCAGCCCCCTTGATTGCCTCCTCAAGCGTATGGACGTCGGTACGCGGCGTAGCGAATAGATCCTTACCATGAGTTAGCTTATCGCGACTTGTAGTGATAACACCCTTACTATCAAGCATCAAGATATTCTCCTTGCGCGCACCCAGAGCGACATAAAGTGACGTACACGAGATTGCCGAAGCTCCCGCGCCATTGACCACAATACGTACATCCTCGATCTTCTTACCCGCCACCTCGAGGGCATTGAGTAGACCCGCCGACGAGATGATCGCTGTACCGTGTTGGTCATCGTGCATAATTGGAATATCCAACTCCTCCTTCAATCTGCGCTCTATCTCGAAGCACTCGGGTGCCTTGATATCCTCAAGGTTGATACCTCCAAAAGTTGGAGCTATCGCCTTAACTGCCTCGATAAACTTCTCGGGGTCCTTCTCATCCACCTCGATATCAAAAACATCTATACCTGCGTAGATCTTAAAAAGTAGACCCTTACCCTCCATTACGGGCTTTCCCGCGAGGGCACCGATATCGCCTAGACCTAGAACGGCCGTACCGTTTGAGATTACAGCTACAAGGTTACCCTTAGCGGTATAGTCGTACGCCGTCTGCGCATCACGCTCAATCTCCAAACATGGCTCCGCTACTCCAGGAGAGTAGGCTAATGACAAATCTGTCTGTGTGCTGTAAGGTTTTGTTGGTATCACCTCAATCTTTCCAGGTTTACCTTGTGAGTGGTATTGAAGAGCCTCCTCTTTAGTGATCTTGACCATGATAAATATGATTTTAAATAATGCAATATACCGTGAACAACCCTAACCACCGCCATAATGTACAATGGTTGGTGATAGGGCTGCTCGCAAAGATATAGTTTTTATTTTATTTTAACAAATCATTTTATCAGTTTTTCAGGAGACATTAATACTGTGTTATTGTCCCTGTGTACTCCACAGGGTCGTACCACTGATTCTTAAGAGTTAGGTTTACACCACCATACCGACTATTTATCTCGAAGATAAAAGTATAGACCGAAGCGCTATAAAGATTCGTCTCGAAGCTCACGCGCCACCCCTCGGAGGTCTGTTCGCTGAGGTAATTCTGCAACTCATTGACCGTAGCGTTAATGATTGTAAAGTGAAAAGGCGGGGCAAAGCCCTTGACGTATGGCAGGAAGATATCCGCCGCGTTATCCCATATCCCAACCTCGAAGCTCGGATTGGAGAGCGGTCTCATTCCGCCCGAGATCATCTGCTGCATAGTCTGTGGAACGAACTGAAAATTGTGCGAGAGCACCAACGAATCAATCGTCTTTTCAAATTGAGCCTGTCGCTCAGCGCGACGCTGCTCCCTAATCTCGCGGCGTTCTGATTTTGGAGAGACTGGTTTTGAGCGAGAGCCAAGAACACCGTAACCAACGACACACACAAACATTAGAAGCATAGTAAAAATAAAAATCTTTTTCATATTATTGAATAATAGGGGTTTTTTTGCAGTCATATCCAAAAAGTTTGCCATTAGGTATATAACATTACAATGTTTTTTATAACTTTGTGGTTAAGAAACAGTTTCTTAATCAACCAAAAAATCAAAATAATGCAAACTATATCTAATAGCAAGGTTGTATGTGGAGCTACACTCCTCACAGCCCTAACGACAACAGGCGCCTTTGCTAACGATAACTCATCCACCCCCAAACGCCCCAATGTAGTGTGGTACATGACCGAGGATCTATCACCTCAATATATGGCACTATATAATAATGGTGTGGGTGGGCAGACCCCCAACCTCGACAAGATCGCTCAGGAGGGCATCGTCTTTAACCGCGCCTACAGCAACGCCGCCGTTAGCTCCGCAGCACGCACATCACTAATAACAGGATGCTTCGCCCCTCGCTTTGGTGGAGCGCTCCACCGCCGACTGCAAC
>JBCQVD010000051.1:0-14556 GCA_047173405.1 Rikenellaceae bacterium | reverse complement strand
GGTACCCTGCTCTCTTGAAGAGATTGAGACTCGTCACATTGGAGATCTCTACGCCACACCATAATTGGTTCATCGCAAGGTGCTTTGCAGCGTAACTACAAACGGTGGTGAGGGCATCAGCTGCATAACCGCGCTCTCGCCACTCTCGTGCAATAAGTATGCCGACACCTGCGCGGTGGTTATAACCATCGATATCAAATAGATCGAGAGTTCCGATTGGCGCGTTATCCTCTTTTACGCAAATAACAAGGCGTAGTTGTCCTGTTTGAAAGATATCCCTGTTCTGAGACTCTATAAAATGCTCTAATAAATATCTTGAGAATGGAGCACGCGTAGAGCTAAGACCCCAGTTTTCGGTCTCATTCTCCCACTCATACATTAGGTCTATATCTTTGGGCTCAACGGCACGAAGTTGAACTAATTGTCCCTCAAGATTTATCGCCATGTAGTTGATGTTAAATACCTAATACCTTATTGCGGATTAGCATCGCAACACCCCAAGCGCTAGCGTTCTCATTCATCGTAGAGAGTCTAAACTTAGTATCTTTATATACCAAATTTAGGGAGTACTTGTTGGTTGCAGATTTAAGAGGTAGCATCATGTAGTCCCCAGCAAGAGACATCGCTCCACCGACAATAACACTCTCAGGGTTGAATAGGTTGATAAGGAAGGCAACGGCACGTCCTACCTTCTCGCCAGCCTCTTCGATAAGCTCGATAGATAGATTGTCATCATTTTTAGCGGCATTGATGATGGCGTCGATATGTATTGGCTCATGACGATCGTACTTCTCTCGAAGGATGGTGTTAACACCGCTCTCGATAAGTTTTACCATCTTCTCCTCGATGGCTAGACCCGAGACCTCGGTCTCCAAGCACCCTTTCTTTCCGCAGGCACATATTATCTCGTTGTCGAAGAATGGGATGTGTCCAAACTCACCCGCAAAACCGCTCTTGCCGTAGTATAGCTTACCATCGACGACAATACCTACGGCTACACCCAATCCTAGGTGGAGGTAGAGGATATTGGCATCATTCTTAGATTTGCCACAGGTGTACTCTGCGTAACACCTCGCGCGCGTATCATTCTCGAAGAGTACACGAATGCCAATCCTCTTCTCGATAATATCTTTTACCGATTCGTCGAGTGATGTGAAATATTTATAGCTTCGCCCAGCCTCGGGGTTTACGCGTCCAGTGATGCTGACTCCAATACCGAGGATCTTATTTCGTTCGATATCGCTACGTTCGATGAAGGACTCTATTTTATTGCATATATTTTCGAGGCATTGAGCGCGGTCGATTAGTTCAAAGGTGTTGTCTTGCTCCTCGAAAATGATGTTGTTTTGAAGATCGGTAACGACGAAGGTGATATTGTCGCGGTCTATATTTACTCCAACAAAATATATTGCCGAGGTTGCTAGACCAAAGACGTTGGGGCGACGACCACCAGGAGTCTCTACTTTACCTAGATCTGAAACAATATCTTCATCGGTTAATTCCTGTACAAGTTTTGTGATTGTAGGTACGCTAATATGTAACTCTTTAGTAAGGTCTGAGAGGGTGCATTCACCATGCAGAGCCATATAAATTATAATATTGCGCTTGATAATGTTATTTTTGTGGTAGATGCCTTTGCGGCCGTCTACCTCTGTATTGCTAAAAAAATCTTTTAATGAGGTCATAATATCTCGTGTATTTACAACAAAGATAACAAAATATTTTTTTAATACGCAAGTATTTTAAAGTTTTTTAAATACAAAGTGCGGTTTTGTCTCTTTTTATTATTTGGTGTGATATAAATTGTCTAAAGATTTGTTTATATGTGAGCAATTGTATTACTTTGTATATAATAGCTCCCCACGGAGCCGAAGGCAGTCCTCGGTTTTTAACGGACTGTAATAGTTTATCGAACACACATTAAGAATTATGGCATACGATATAGATAATAAGTTGGTCATCGCAGTTGCTTCGAGCGCTCTTTTTGACCTTTCGCAGTCGCACAAGGTTTTTTTGGAGCAGGGGGTGGAGGCTTACCGTAAATACCAGGAGGATAATATCGACAACCACCTAGGCAAAGGTGCGGCGTTTCCTTTTATCGAGCGACTGCTCAAACTCAATGATGCCTTCGAGGAGCGTCCAATAGAGGTTGTGCTCCTCTCGCGCAACAACCCCGAATCGGGGCTTCGACTCTTTAGAACGATAGCGCACTATGGGTTGGATATCTCGAGGGCGGCATTCTTCTCGGGGTCGAGTCCTTACAAGTATCTTCCAACGTTTAATGCTTCGTTGTTTCTCTCCGCCGATGGTGATGATGTCGCGGCGGCATGTAAGGAGGGTTTTGCTGCGGGGCAGATTCTTTGTCCTCCACTGAGTGATGGCGATGATGGGGATATAGAGTTGCGTCTAGCCTTCGATTTCGATGGCGTTATAGCGGGGGACTCTTCGGAACAGATCTATCAAAGTGGAGGTATTGACGCCTTTGTAGAGCATGAGAAGGAGCGTTCTGCAACGCCAATGGAGGCGGGGCTTCTAGGTGATCTCTTTAAGAAGATATCGTATTTCCAGAAGCTCGAGGCTCGTAAGCAGTTCAAAGACCCTAACTATAAGTGTCTGCTTAAGACAGCTATAGTCACGGCACGTAATGCACCCTCCCATGAACGTGTTGTTAATACGCTTAAGAGCTGGGGTGTCGATGTCAATGAGGTATTCTTTCTTGGGGGTATCGAGAAGGCTAGAGTGCTTGAGGTTATGCGTCCTCATATGTTCTTCGATGACCAGATCGGTCACCTCGAGAACCTAAAGAGTGTACCAGCCGTGCATATCCCTTTCGGTATAGCGAATAAGCATTAGTGTTAAGTGTTGAGTGTTAAGTGTTAAGAAATTAACCGCTTAACACTCAACATTAAACACTTAACACTTCGATTGTTGAGCAAACGGATGTTTGCGTGAGTGTGGTTATAGAAATATAGGGGACAAGCCCCACTTGAATCCCCTATTTTATATAACCGCAATAAATCAAAAGTTGATTTTCCAACAATCGCTACAAAAGTAAATGGGAGCTTGCTCCCCGCCCGTCGGCGTGAGACAGAAAGAAGCAATATAAAATGCGGAGCACCCCGCCGTCGCCCGCGCAGGGCAGCTGTAAAAGTTAAGTACCGAACACAACAATGGCTAACAGAATCATGCGAACTCTGTTAGCCATTGTTTGTGATATGATAACCTCCCTAGAAACGTCCGCCGCCGAGTGCGTTGTATAGAGTTATAAGGTTTTGTATCTGCTCGACACGGTTGGCGACACTCTCAAGGCGAGCCGCTAGCAGAGACTGCTTTGCGGATAGAACCTCAAGATAGGTTGTCGACCCATGAGTCATTAGCAGCGATGTGCTCTTGCGTGCCACTTCAAGCTCTTCGATCTGTCTCTCGTAGATTGGACTCTTTGAGAGTGATGCTTGGTACGATGTCATAGCGTCGTTTACCTCGCGTCCAGCATCCAGTAATGTCTGTTGAAAGCTCAGTCTGCTCTGCTCAAAACTATTCTTGGCGATCTCCAACTGTGCACGGTTAAGACCTTTGTTGAATATTGGTTGCACGAGAGACCCTGTCACTGAGTAGATTAGATCTGCGGGGTTTACGACAACGCCTGTCGCTGTGTTGGTCCATCCGACAAGACCACTTAGGCTGATAGATGGATACAGCGCCGAACGAGCGATATTAGTTGAGTAATAGGCTTGAGCGAGCGACATCTCAGCGGCTCTGACATCGGGACGATGTGAAAGCACTTGTAGAGGAACACCGACAGCTAGACTCTGGGTGAATTGTTGCTCGGCGAGTGTACCTCTTTGGATTTGGTGAGGTGTAGAGCTGAGTATTGAGCATAGAGCGTTCTGGCTAAGTGCAATCTGAGTCTTAATCGAGATGACTGCATTTTGGGTCTGGAGGTGTGCCGATTTCATCTGTGCAACACCCGCCTCGTTCATTAGTCCAGCCCTCTTCATAGACTCTGCTGCCTCGACACTCTGCTGCCAGCTCTTCTCGGTTGCTTGGGTTATCTCAAGTTGCGCGTCGAGCATCAGTAGCGTGTAGTATAGGTTGGCAACACTCGCTACGAGTTGAGTCTTTACCGCTTGTTGGTAATCCTTACTCTGTGCATACGCCATCTGTGAGGATAGCTTGCTGTTGCGAATGCGTCCAAAGATATCAATCTCCCAACTAGCTACGGCAGGAAGCTGATAGCTCTGTGACGCTTTGCCTCCACTCTCGACAAAGCCCGAAACGGTAGCGTTGGGCTGAAGTGATAGCGACGGTAGGTACGTAAGGCGTGCAGAGCGTAGAGCAGCCTGAGCACTCTCGACCTTTGATTGTGCGCTGAGGAGGTTGGTGTTGTTCTTTAGCGCCTCGTCGATAAGCGTCTGAAGTTGTCTGTCGGTGAAGAATTCGCGCCATGATATATTGGCTATTGACGTGGTATCCTTCGACGAGCTAAGTTGCTCGCCGTAGAGATCCTTCTCCACCTCACTCTGTGGTTTGTATTGGGTGTATAGTCCGCAGCTGCTTAGTGATAGAGCAGCGGCAGCTAAAACAATAAACTTTTTCATAAATTCCATACTCGTTATATTATTGTAGAACCTCTGATTCGCTGTTTTGTTTAGACTCTTCGATCAAGATATCTCGTGGGTAGTCTCCCCCTTGGTTGGGGGTAAAGCGCTCCTGGAGCCACTGGAAGAAGACGAAGAACGCAGGTACAACAAACATAAGAGCTAACGTTCCGATTATCATACCGCCCACAGTACCCGCAGCAAGTGAACGGTTACCGTTAGCACCTACTCCGTTGGACATCATCAGCGGAAGAAGACCAAAGACCATCGAGAGCGCTGTCATAAGGATAGCTCTAAAACGCGCCTTGGCAGCACTCATCGCGGCTGCCGTGAGTGACATTCCCGCCTTGCGTCTTACCGACGCGTACTCGGTGATGAGGATAGCAGTCTTGGCGAGGAGTCCGATGAGCATGATAAGTCCTGTTTGGAGATATATGTTATTCTCGAGACCATACATTCTAGCGAAGATAAAGCTACCCATAAGTCCAAAAGGAATCGAGCATAATACCGCAAGTGGGATGATGTAACTCTCGTAGAGGGCACTCAGGATGAGGTAGATCATAAGCACACAGATAGCAAAGATAATGACTGTTGTGTTTGATGAGTTATTCTCCTCGCGAGTGATACCTCCAAAGTCGAAGCCATAGCCAATAGGTAGAGCCTGCTCTGCGGTCTCCTTCACAGCGCGAATAGCGTCACCTGTACTATAACCATCGCTAGGCATTGCATTGACCTGGATAGAGTTATACATATTGAAGCGAGTAAGTGCCTGTGCTCCATACGTACGTGTGAGGGAGATAAACTGGCTCAGCGGCGCCATGCTGCCGTTGTCGAGCCTTACGAAAGCGTTGTCGAGCGAGTGCTCATCGAGACGATTCTCTGCTTCTGCCTGCATCATCACCTTATATACCTTAGCAAAGCGGTTGATGTTGGAGATGTATTGACCTCCGTAGTAGCCTGAGAGAGTGCTTAATACAACACTTGGCGAGACCCCTGCTCGTTTACACTTTGCGGCGTCTAGCTCCACAACCCATTGAGGGAAGCGCACGTCGAACGCAGAGTATGCCATAGCGATCTCTGGGCGTTGGTTAAGAGCTGCGAGGTAGCGTTGTGTTGTCATGAAGAAATCCATAACATCACCTCCCGTCTTATCCTGCATGTGAAGCTCCAAGGCGTTACCCAGACCATAACCAGGGATCATACCTGGAGAGATGGCGAAGATGCTTCCATCCTTAAGGTCACTCGTGTTAGCGTATATCTTGCCAATTACGGCATCGACTTTCTCGTGCTTCTCTTTACGATCGGCCCAGTCATGAAGTCTCACAAGGAGGAATCCGTATGAGCTACCTTGACCCGAAAGAAGACCGTAACCTGTCACCTGAGCAACCTCCTTTACCTCGGGGATCTGCATTATTCGCTGCTCGACCTCCTTCATAATGTCGCTAGTGTTACTTAGCGAGTTACCTGGTGCCGCGTTGACATTAACAAAAAGTATTCCTTGATCCTCGCTAGGCACAAGACTGGTCTTTGTTGTCTGCATAAGGTAGACAAGCGTCGAGCCAGCAAGAAGTAGGAGTATCCACGCCAACCACTTGCGCTTGAAGAATACCATTAGCGCTTTAGCGTACTTCGAGATGATGTGCGTAAAGGCGATATTGAAAGATTTGCGGAAACGTGCCGAGAAGCTATTCTTAATCTCGCCCTCTTCATCGTGGTGAGGACGTAGGATAAGAGCACATAGTGCGGGGCTTAGGGTTAGGGCGTTGAGCATCGAGATACCTACGGCAACCGCCATAGTAAGACCGAACTGCTTGTAGAAGGTACCCGACGTACCTCCCATAAATGATACGGGGATAAATACCACCATAAAGACAAGTGACATCGAGATGATAGGTCCTTGTAGACCCTTCATTGCGTCGATACTTGCCATGTGCGATGAGTGGTAGCCAGCCTCAAATCGGGACTGCACCGCCTCGACGACCACAATGGCATCGTCGACCACCGTTCCAATCACCAGAATCAGTGCGAAAAGGGTGATAAGGTTGATGCTAAATCCAACAATCGACATAAAGGCGAATGTGCCGACCAAAGAGACGATAATGGCTATGGTTGGAATTATCGTAGAACGAATATCTTGTAAGAAGATAAATACGACGATCGTCACTAGTAAAATCGCCTCGAAGAGGGTCTTTATAACCTCGTGTATTGATGCAAAAAGGAAGTCGTTGGAGCTTAGGATCTGGGTTATCTCAATACCTTCGGGTAGATTTAGGCGAGTCTCTTCGAGCAGAGCGTCAATGGCGAGGTTAACCTCCGTGGCGTTACTTCCTGCCGTCTGGTAGATCAAACAGGTTACACCGTTGTGTCCATTGAGTGAGCTGAAGAATGCGTAACTTTCACTTCCAAGTTCGACCTTTGCAATGTCACCTAAGCGAAGGACGCGACCGCTGTCGAGCGATTTAATTACTATATTTTGAAACTCCTCGGAGGTCTTAAGTCGTCCCGAGTACTTCATCGTATATTCGTAAGTGTTGCCTGAATTTTGACCAAAAGAACCTGTTGCAGCCTCGATATTCTGCTCTGCGAGGATGCCCGTAATATCGCTAGGCACTAAGCTGTATTGCGCCATAACATCTGGGCGAAGCCATATACGCATACTGTAGTCGCTACCAAGAACCATCAAGTCACCCACACCATTAATACGCTGTATTTGTGGCTTAAGGTTGATGTTGAGGTAGTTGGACAAGAAATTCGTGTCGTACTCGTTGTTGGGTGAATGGATCGAGAACGACTGCAAGATACTATTTTGGCGTTTAGCTGTTGTCACTCCAATAAGAGTAACGTCTGAGGGTAGGCTACCGAGCGCCTTTGATACTCTATTCTGCACGTTGACTGCCGCCATATCGGAGTCGGTGCCTTGAGTGAAGTATACATTTATATTTGCAGAACCAGAGTTGGTCGCAGTAGATGTCATATATGTCATATTCTCCACACCGTTAATAGCCTCCTCGAGTGGGGCAATAACACTGTTTTGAATTGTCTCGGCACTAGCTCCGTAGTATGTCGTGCTGACCTGAATTGTTGGTGGCGCAATATCGGGGTACTGCTCCACGGGAAGAGTCGCCAAGCTGATAAGACCCATCACCACAATGATGATTGAGATCACAGACGAGAGGACTGGTCTCTCTATAAAATTTCTTAAATTCATAATCCTTACTCCTTATCAGATTTTGTATCGTCACTCACTGGAGCTGCCGCTGGAGCTGAACCTTTGGCTATTACTGGTGTGCCCTCACGAAGCAGACCAACACCCTCGGCGATAATCATATCACCCTCGCTAAGACCACTCTCGACGATATACTCTGTGCCGCTATCTGTTCTGCTAACTTCGATAATTTTAGATTTAGCTTTACCGTCTACAATAGTATAAACAAACGTTTTGTCTTGAAGTTCAAATGTTGTTGATTGAGGGATGATAATCACCTCTTTGTGCTGAGTAGGAATTATGATATTTCCAGTTACTCCGCTTAGAAGTGTACCTTGAGGGTTTGGGAAATCGGCTCTAATGCTAACTGTTCCTGTGTTGCGGTCTACAACACTACCAATAGAGGTAACTCTGCCTGGGTGGCAGAAAGTCGAGCCATCGCTGAGTTTGAGTGTCACCTCAGGGAATGACTCTAGCGCACTTTGCTTGCTACCAAACTTCCTAAGTAGAGACAAGGCGTCATTCTCGTTGATCGAGAAGTAGGCATTCATCACCGAGTTGTCGGATACGATCGTAAGTGGCTCCGACATAGCTTGTGAGACGATGGTGCCATTGTCGTATGGCGTGATATTGATAACGCCATTGCAGGGGCTTTTAACCTCTGTGTATGAGAGGTTGTTGCGTGCGCTAACCTCCTGAGCCTGAGCCTGAACTAGGGTTGCCTGAGCCGAAGTGTAGGCGTTCTTTGCCGAGGCGAGGTCAAACTCTGAGACCACCTTATCTTTGAATAGCTGTTGTTTGCTGTTGTATGTCAACTCAGCTGTTGCGAGTTGTGACTTTGCTACGGCGACACTTGCTTGCGCACTCTCTAATGCAGCCTTGTATGGAATTTGGTCTATAACGAACATTACATCACCCACCTTCACACTCTGCCCATCCTCGACTAACGTTTTAGTGAGTCGACCGCTAACCTCAGGGTAGATAGATACATCCTGAACTCCCTTGATTATTGTCGAGGAGCTTTTGGTTGTTGTGCAGTCTTGTTTTGAAACTTTGAGCATTTGATACTCGGCAACTGGTGGCATCTGTCTTGTCTGCTCCTTACATCCAAGCAACACGATTGCGCTAGCTGTAATAGCAATAACTCTTTTGAATTTGGTAATCATCATAAATTTTATTTGTGTTGTTATTTTTTAAATCTGTTTTGTTCTTTTTCTCTATGTGTATAGAGCCGAGAAAAGCTCCCTGGAAACTTTGTGGCGTTTTTGAGTTTTCGGTGCAAAGATAGTGTTAAAAATTATATATATCGCATTTTAACCGATAAAAATGATTTTTCTACTATCGACTCGTATTATTTACTACCTTTGTGGTTGATGAGTAGAGTTATGTTTGAAAATATGGCGCTTGATGGGCGTCTTGTCGAGGTGTTAAAGGGTGATGGCATTATCGAGGCTACGCAGATACAGCAGCAGCTTATAGCGAGCGCTATGGAGGGTGGTGACCAACTAGCTGTGGCGCAGACGGGTAGTGGTAAGACCTATGCCTTTTTACTGCCTACAATCCATAATATAATCCACCATGGCGGCGGCGAGGCTCTTATACTTGCCCCTACGCGTGAGCTGGCGCAGCAGATAGGTGTTGTGTGTGATAAGTTGTGTCGAGCTGTTGGCTTGAAGAGCGTAGTTATTGTAGGGGGTGTTGAGTATGGCGTTCAACTAGACGAGTTGAGAGACTCCCCATCTATTATCACCGCCACGCCTGGTCGCTTAATAGACCTTCACGCGCGTGGAGCCGTTGAGTTAAGTGCACTGAAGTACTTTATCTTGGATGAGGTGGATCAAATGCTAGACCTCGGTTTCTGTGACTCTATCCTCTCTTTGGCTCAACTTCGACGAGAGGGCGCTCAGTCTATCTTCTTATCTGCGACGCTCCCCTCTCGTGTGGAGAGTGTTGTTGAAGAGTTGATGAGGGATTATAATAGGGTGGCGATAGAGGATCAAAGCGTTGCCGTTGAGCGTATAGAGCAGCGTGGCTATTATGTCGAACAGCAGATGATGGACCCTCTGCTTATCTATCTTCTTCGCACGCTGTCACCTCGACGCTCTATTATATTCACACGTTCGCGTCGTATGGCAGACCGCTTGACGGAGCTGCTCTCCCGCGAAGGGTTCACCGTTGAGGCGATGCATAGCGAGCGCAGTCAAGCGGCGCGTCAACATATCATAGAGCGCTTTAGGTCGGGGGAGCAGGTGTTGTTGGTGGCTACGGATATCGTAGCTCGAGGAGTAGATGTTGAGGGTGTTGACTATATATTTAACTACGGTCTGCCACAAGATGTAGAGCACTATGTTCACCGTATAGGGCGTACTGCTCGCGCGGGAGCTTCGGGTGTAGCCATTACCCTCTCGGTGCCAGCGGATAGCGCTATTGTGGCGGCTACGTGTCGATATATGAAGCAAAATATTGCGATGTCGACGACCCATCCATACGCCACTCCTGCCATTTTAAAGGAGCTAGGCGGTGTGCCGTCGCGCAAAAAAGGGCGCCGAAAGTAAGAAACTGTTTCTAAAATTCAGCTTTAGAGACTACATTAACCTCTTGTTGTGTAATGGGGTGGACAAAGGTAACCTCCTCGGCGTGGAGCATAAGTCTGTGTTGAGGCTCTCTGCCGTAGAGTCTGTCTCCGAGAATAGGGGCATTCAACCCTTCGGAGTGTGAGCAGTGCACCCTTAATTGGTGTGTTCTGCCAGTTAGAGGGTATAGGTTTATGCGCGTTGTGAGCTGTTCTTGAGAGACAACTTCGTATCTAGTAATAGACTCTTTGCCGTGGGTGTGGTCGACCATCTGCCTTGGGAGATCCTCTACGTCGGGTGAAAGTGGCAGATTTACCTCGCCTACATCGTTCGAAACCACACCATCTAGGAGCGCTACATATCTCTTTTTTATTGTTCTCTCGCTAAACTGTCTCTGTAGCTTAGCGTGCACTTCGGGTGTGAATGCAATTATGAGTAGCCCCGAAGTATCCATATCAAGCCTATGAGCCACTTTACTCTGAGGGTGGGAGGGTAGCAGCGTGGGTAGTAGCTCCTCGACAGAGGGGTGTCCGCTTGTCCCCTTGACGCAGGGTAGACCTGAGGGTTTATCAACCACAGCGAGCCAGCTATCTTGGTATATTATCTTTGTGGGGCGTGTGACCTGAGGGGCTACGGTGAGGGTGTCGAGAGCCATGCCGCCGAGCATATACCCTAAAATTGGTCTGCACTTAGAGTTGCAAGCAGGGTAGAAGCTGTTGTGGTGTCGCACCTCGCCCTTAGGTGAGGCTCCTTGCCAGAACTCGCCCATGGCGATGATCTCCATGTTGTTTTGGAAGGCGTAGTTGAGGAGCTTGGGGGCAGCACATTCGCCAGCTCCCGCGGGCGGTAGTGTGTTGAGAGTTTGCGAAAATAGCTGTGTTAGTGTTATGCTCTGGGCTTTGTGGTTGAGTATGTTGTAGTGGTCAAATATCTTGCGCTGAAGCTCTATGGATAACTTTTTTCGCATGTATTTAAGGTCATTTATCTCGTCTACATACTCTTTTAAGAGGTTGTCTATATCCTCTAAATTGGCTGCATGTCTCGCCTCCAGACGTTTTAACTCTGCCTTTTGGTATTGGCTCTCTCTGTTGAGTTGCGCTTGGCGCTCGGGGCTACATCCGCCCTCTCGCTCCTCTCTGCGCCCCTCTTTGTCGAGTTTGATCTTGGCTCGGTATTCAGCTATCTGTGTTGTGGTGGTGCCTCTTAACTGCTCCTTCTCGGCAGTTAGTTTGAGGTATGAGGTGTTGGCTTGAAGCTCCTTGAGTCTGGTGTTGATGCGGGTGATCTCGCCCTCTTCGTGCCAAAAAAAGGAGTCGCTTGCCTTAAGGTTGAATATCGGTGGAACAAAGCCCTCAAGCACTGTTTTATTGTCGAGGTTTCCCGAAAAAGCGGCTAAGAAACCCACTTCGCCATAGGTGCTGCGCACTATGAGAACCCCAAACATCTTGCCTCGGCTGATCTCGTGGCTCCACTCCGCGTGTTTGTCGAGGTGCAGACGTAAGATCTTCGTCGCCTCCACAACCAGCGGGTGTGGGCGATAGTCGAAGGGGTTGGTGAAGCGAGCGGGTAGTCCGCAGCTCTCTATTAACTCATCTTTAAGTGGGTAAAACATGTCGCTAAGGTACAAAAAAAGGGCGATCCCAAAAGAATCACCCCTTAAAAAAGTAAATAATGTGTTATAACGTGGCTAGGCTGCTGTCGGTAGTCCAGCCGCTGTATACCTTAACCTCGAAGTGGATAACGTTGCTTGATACGGGGTCTCCAGTTGTTAGCTCCGAGTTAACGGTAAATTTAGTTGGGTTGCCGTACTTATCGTAGTAGTACTCGTCTATAAGGTAACCGTTCGAAGAGTCGAGAGTACCAAGGCTAATTTGGTAGTCATAACTATAACCCTTCTCCCACGAAGCGTCAAGAGGGTAGGCTACGCGGATGTATAGAGGTGTTGACTCTAATGACGCGTCGTCAACAGTATTATAGTCGGGGTGGTCGGAGATATCATCATAGCCGATGCAGTTCTCCTCCTCGTCGGATGAGTAGCGGTAGATAAGCTCGATGAAGGCACCCTCCATATCGTCCGCTGTGTCGCCATCTGCCCAATCATATGGATCCCATGCTGGTGCTCCACTCTGAGGCATAAGCATAAGGTAGTCGTCGGTGCTTCCCGCAAGGGTGCTCTTTAGCTCGGAGGTGTCGTCGTCCGTCGCGCCTAAGAATGTGGCGTGGGTCTCACCCGCAAGGTCGATATAGGTGTAGTCGTTTTCGAAGGTGTCGGGCGCTTCGGTCCAACTCTCGGTCGCTACGTCGTAGCTGCCGCTGTTTCCAACGCTGCTCATCTTGATGCACTGAAGCTCAACCGTTACACCATCACCTGCCTTAATACTAAAGCCAAGGCGCGAGAGGATGTGTTTAAAGTATAGCGTTATATGACCATCGGCGGGCTTTGCCGAGGTGGAGGCTACCGCTGTCATGATATCGTCTTGACCACTAGGCGAGGGGACAACGATAGCAGCAGAGAGGTTTGGCGCTGTGGCGGTGAGTGTCGAGCCAGTCGGTGCCGCGGGGTAGATGGCAAGAAAGCTCATGTCGTACTCCGACGTGTCACTAGGCCATAGTGGTTCGTTATCGGTGTCGGTCCACCCCCACGCGCTACTGTACACGTAGTTGTTGCTACCATCAATATACCAGGTGCTGTTATCCGATGCAGTTGTGGCGTAGACCTTAAAGCCAATGTCGTCATCCTCGAGAGTTGTGATGGTGGCGACAGAGGCTCTTGAGGTTGCATTCTCAAAGCTGATCTTGTCGCCATTGAATGATGTTGCACTAGAGCTACTAGAGCTAGTGCCGTCATCTTTTGAACAGCTGGCAATAATACACAAAGCAGCTGAAAAGAGTAAAAATTTTTGTTTCATAGTACAAAATGTTAAAAAAAAGTAAATAAATGATCGTTAGTTTAGTATTATATACTCCTCATCTTCCCAATCATCAACTCCTATGCCACCTTCGGTTAGTGGAACCTCGAATTCTGCAGATAGCTCAATATCATCCGAGGCGTAGCGTGATATCTGGTGTGATACATCAAATATAAGTGGTTCGTCGGGCGTGTGTCGTGAGCCGTCGACAAGGATAACATCAAATTCGAGTTGGTAACTACTCTCGTCGGATGTGTTGTGGCTAAAGGTGAGTAGTTTGGATGTTATAACACCGTGCGTCTCGTCGTCGTCGTTCCATGTGCGGCTAGTGAGTTCGAGGTAGTGAGTGGTGGAGGTGTGGTCATTATCTCCCGATGCCATGAATACTCGTTTGGCTAGTCCACTAGCGTTGACCGTTACTTGATAGACCGATGCTAGGTTGGTTATGGACGCACTCACGGAGGTGTAGCAGGTCAAAGGTTGGGGGACTATGGGGGTGAAGGCTTCGAGCATCTGTGTCTCGTAGGTGGTGAGCGTTGAGTAAGAGGCGTAGCCTTGTGTGTAGTTAACCATTGCTTGGGTCACTTCGTAGTCGTCGAGACTCCATGAAGCGAGCTTTAGAGCTTCGGAGGCGACACCTGTTTCGTCCTCGGCAAGCTCAGCGGCAAAGAGCGAGTAGCTCTCAGTGTCGACAAAAGAGACAACGCCATGCCAATAGGTGTCGTATATAGCTTCGTTAAATGCAACAACCGAGTACTCGCCGATAGGAACCTCTATGTCGCCTTGATATATATCCTTTTCGAGATACTTGTCAAATGCCGCAGAACCATCCTTAGGGAAGAAGCGAAGTGTTACTTTATGTATGTAGTTGCCACTTCCGTCATCTGTTTGGGTTGGGGTTATTGATGATTGAGACCAATCAATCTCGACAGGTATTAGAGCCAATGAGCGTTGGCATATAGTGTCGCTAAGGTCGCGACGTTTACACCCTAGACATAGAGCCATTAAGATAATCAATACTCCTCTTTTCATCTTGTAGTAAAGTTTATAATCCATATTAATGATACTTCTGCTTTGGTTGGTCCAACCCAACACTTGTCGCCCGTTGAGCCTTTGAGTAACCTCCATATATTTTGACAATCGAGAGTGGCTTCATACCTTCTGTATGAGGTGTCGACAACACCCAAGCCTAAAGAGCACCCCAGCCTTAGGCGTTCGCCAATGATAAAGCTATACCCACCACAAACGCCCACGCCCCAGAAATCACCCTG
>JBCQVD010000150.1:0-2656 GCA_047173405.1 Rikenellaceae bacterium | reverse complement strand
GCTTCTTCCCCATAAATGATGGTCCACGCTCTGGTCTACTTATGCCTAGCTATGGCGAGGATGGCACAAAGGGATTCTACCTGCGCGACCTTGGATACTACTTCACCTTCAACGACTATGTCGACTTAGCTGTAACAGGAGGTATCTACACCCTCGGATCATGGGAGGCATCTGCAACCTCTCGTTACGTCAAGAGGTACAAGTATACGGGTAGCGTAAATATCGACTACTCAAACGTAAAGTACGGAGAGAAAGATGATGCCGACTATACCGAGCAGAACGACTTCCGCATACAGTGGACACACTCTCAAGATGCAAAAGCGAATCCGAACTCAACATTTTCGGCATCAGTAAACTTCTACACGAGTGGTTACAGTAAATACGCGGCTACCTCTTTGACGGATATGTTACAGACGCAGACCAACTCAACGATATCATACTCTAAGAGTTGGAGTGGCACACCATTCTCTATGTCGAGCAATATGGCGATCTCTCAGAACTCTCAAGACGAGACCATATCAATGACATTCCCCTCAGCCACCTTTAGCATGTCTCGCATCTACCCCCTTAAAAGGAGCACAACTGTGGGCGAACAACGCTGGTGGGAGAAGATATCGCTGAGCTACACTGGAAAATTAACCAACTCCGTTAGCACAACCGAATCTGAGTTCCTTAAGGAGGATATGATAGACGACATGAGCCATGGTATCAGCCACTCGGTACCTGTATCAATGTCATTTAGCCTCTTCGACTATCTCACTGTCACCCCTTCGGTTACCTACAACGAATATTGGTACTTCAAGAGCATCGAGCAGCAGTGGAACCCTACAACCAACGAGCTAGAGGAGTTAGCCCCCGATTATGGGTTCTATAGACTCTACAACTATAGTACCGCGCTGTCATCATCGACAACGATCTACGGTATGTTCCAAAATAAGAACTCCAAAGGTAAGGTTCAGGCCATACGCCACACCATAACCCCAACCTTTGGATTCTCCTTCTCGCCCGATTTCTCGAGCCAGAAGCATGGATACTACCGAACCGTACAGGCTGACTCTTTGGGAAATCTCACAACCTACTCTCCTTATAGCGACAACGCGTATGGAGTTCCTTCATCGGGAAAATCACTATCAATGAACTTCTCTCTATCTCAAAACCTTGAGATGAAGGTGCTATCCGACAGGGACACTTCGGGAGTACGCAAAATTAAGCTCATCGACAACCTCTCGATCGGTACCGTATCGTACAACTTCTTAGCGGACTCAATGCGTCTATCGACCATTCCTGTCTCGATAAGAACAACTCTGTTTAATAACTTTGGACTTAACCTGTCGCTTACTCTCGACCCCTACAAAGTAACTCCTGAGGGTGTGCGCTACGATAAGCTATTCTTCCCTGGACGTATCACAAGTACAGGATGGTCCTTTGGTTACACCTTTAAGTCGCGAACCGACAAAACTAAAACAGCCATAAACGACATCACGAGTATCCCGCCCGAGTACTCCAACCCCTTCTATGACCCCTACGGCACGCTCGACCCGACACTAAGACGGCAATATATGACACAATCGTATTACGACTTCTCGCTGCCGTGGAACTTTGGATTTAACTACGTCATCAACTACTCCATTAGTTATACCGACAATGGTACCACGGGATATGAACCCAACATAACGCAGTCGGTGGGCTTCAATGGTTCATTGACGCTAACCTCCAAGATGGGTGTTACGTTTAGCGGTGGTTACGATATTGACGCAAATGAACTCACCACCTCCGCAGTCTCCATCACGCGTGACCTGCACTGTTGGCAGATGTCGTTCTCGTGGGTGCCGTTTGGATACTATCGAAGTTGGAATTTCAATATTGGAATTAAAGCATCGTCACTTGCCGATATAAAGTACGAAAAGACCCAAAGCATGTACGATAGCTTGTATTAGCTCTGATTGCTAACAAGATAAAGAACAACCCCTTTTTGTAATAAATTAACGTGAGTTCGAAAATTATTTCGAACTCGACCATTGAGGAGCGCTAGCGACCAAGTCCCCGCCCCGAGGGAGGGGATTTAGGGGAGGGGTAAAATATAAATGAGCTTTTAAAAACTCACATTAAAAGATAATGAAGACAACCGATTATTTGGTAATAGGCTCTGGCGTCGCAGGACTAAGTTTTGCGCTCAAAGCAGCCGAGATGGGTGACGTAATAATTGCCACCAAAGGTAAAATCGCGGAGTGTAACACTAACTACGCACAGGGAGGTATCTGCTCGGTGACCTACGAGCCTGACACCTTCGAGAAACATATCGAAGACACAATGATCTGCGGTGCCGGCAAATGCGACAGAGATGCCGTTGAGCTAGTTGTAAGACGTGCCCCCGAACTTATTGCCGACCTTATCGAGTGGGGTACACGCTTTGATAAGGATGCCGATGGACGCTTCGAGCTTAACCGCGAGGGTGGACACTCGGAGCACCGAATTCTCCACTTCGAGGATCTCACGGGCGCCGAGATCGAGAGAGCGCTCGTGGAGAGTGTCAAGAAACACCCTCGCATCACAATCCTCGAAGATCACTACGCCATAGACCTGCTTACACAACACCACCTCGGTGAGTTCGTTACGCGCCACACGCGCGGATTGGCATGCTTTGGAGCCTATATAC
>JBCQVD010000149.1:0-2750 GCA_047173405.1 Rikenellaceae bacterium | reverse complement strand
TATCGTTGGGGTCGATAGCTAGCGATGCAACCTTGCGCATCCAGCTCTGAGCCTCCGTGCCGTCGGGGTTCTTCTTGTACCATGGGCAGTTGAGCACTCGCTCCCAGTTGCGCCCTAGGTCGTTAGTTGTCCACACCTCCGAAGAGCATATCGCAACACCAAAATCGGGGTTCTGGGGCGAGAAGTAGAGGTCACGAATATGGTAGAAGGCACCCTTGCCATCGTAGTCGGTGATTCCGTCCCAGCTCGTTCCGTTGTCGCTTGAGATGTAGGCGTTCCACATGTCGGGACACATAACGACCTTCTGTGGGATTGTGGGGTGGTAACGTAGTAGGTTAGCAAAGCCAGCATTACCTGGTGAGATCTGCTTCCATACGATGCTTTTGTCGGAGCTTACGCGCTGAGTTTCGAGCTGCTTCCAGCTCTCCACCTTGGCTTGGGAGTAGTTTGTAGCAAGCAGACATAGCATAAGAGTGCATGCTGTGATTCTGATTAGTTTCATAGAAGTTTTTAGGCGTTAAATAAAGTTGCTGTGCGAAGTTACCTTTTTTTGTTGAATATAACAAATTGTAAATAATAAAGAGTAACTTTGCGTTAGTAATTTGCATTAGTATAAAGTTACGAAATTATGATTTTAAAGTTAAGAGATAGAGTCCTGAGTGGCGGGAGCATCACCTACGATGAGGCGCTAGCGCTTGCCCAGAGCGAGGAGAGCGAGGCATTGTACACCGCCGCGCAGCAGGTAACCGAGCACTTCCACACCCAGAGCTTCGACCTTTGTTCGATAATAAACGCTAAGTCGGGCAGGTGTAGCGAGAACTGCAAGTGGTGCGCACAGTCGGCACACTTCAAGACGAGTGTCGAGGAGTATCCTCTACTGGGCAGCGAGGAGTGTGTTAAGTGGGCTAAGCATAACCACGCGCAAGGTGTTGGTCGCTACTCGCTCGTGATGAGTGGCAAGAGGCTCACCCCTGCGGAGCTTGAGGTCGTGGCTCAGATATATCGCGATATAGCCGCTGAGAGCACAATCAAGCTCTGCGCCTCGATGGGTCTGCTGGGGCTGGAGGAGCTACGCACACTCAAGGAGGCGGGGGTTAACCGCTACCACTGCAACCTTGAGACAGCGCCATCGTTCTTTGATTCGCTCTGCTCAACACACACCCAACAGCAGAAGATCGAGACTATACGCCACGCGCAGAGCCTCGGCATGGATATCTGCTCGGGGGGTATCATCGGCATGGGCGAGAGCATGGCGCAGCGCGTCGAGCTAGCCTTTGCGCTGCGAGAGTTGGGGGTTGACTCTATTCCGCTCAATGTGTTGCAACCCATCGCGGGCACCCCGCTCGAAAATAGCACGCCACTTAGTGCCGAGGAGATACTCACCACGGTGGCTCTGTTTCGTTTTATCAACCCTCGCGCATGGTTGCGTTTTGCGGGCGGACGTGCTCAAATGAGCCGCGAGACAACAAAGCGGGCGATGAAGATAGGTGTCAACTCCGCTATTGTGGGCGATATGCTCACCACAGTAGGCTCCAAAATTAAGGACGACAAGGAGCTAATAGCCGAGGTAGGGTATAGTTTATAACAATATAATCTCTTATTCAAAACATACTAAAAGCGAGTCTAACCATTATAAGGGTTATTCTTATTTCAGTTGTTAATAGCAAACTTTAGTTTGCGTAACTTGGTTGTGGGGATAAGTTGAAAAGCTAGCTTTTTGAACTTATCACGACAACTAAGTAGGCTTGAATAGAGACTATTAACAACTGCAATACAAATAATAGCTCCGCGGGGAGCACCCCGCTCGCCGAAGGCAGTCCTATGTTTTTATCGGGCAATACTAAATAAGTTAATGATGAATACTTTAGAGTTTGATCGCCAATATTTATGGCACCCATATACCTCGACCACCAACCCCTTGCCATGCTACAATGTGGTGGGCGCGTGCGGTGTGCGCATTGAGCTTGAGGGTGGCGAGAGCCTTATCGACGGTATGTCGTCGTGGTGGGCTGCGGTGCATGGTTACAACCATCCACGCCTCAACGAAGCGGCCTGTGCGCAGCTACAAAAGATGTCGCACGTCATGTTTGGCGGGCTTACGCACGCGGCGGCGGTGGATCTAGGGCGCGAGCTTTTGGAGCTACTCCCCGCGGGGTTGGAGCGTATCTTCTACTGCGATTCGGGTTCGGTGTCGGTTGAGGTGGCTATGAAGATGGCGCACCAATACTATATCGCTCAGGGTGCACCCCAGAAGTGCAACTTTGTGACTATCCGTTCGGGCTACCATGGCGACACATGGAACGCTATGAGCGTCTGTGACCCCATCACGGGGATGCACTCGATCTACGGCTCTGCACTCAGCCAGCGACACTTTATCCCCTCGCCCTCGTCAAAGTTTGGCGGTGAGTGGGACGACAATGATCTTGTGCCACTCAAAGAGATACTCAACTCCCACCACTCAACCCTCGCGGCTCTGATCCTTGAACCTGTGGTGCAGGGTGCGGGCGGCATGCGCTTCTACCACCCTAACTTCTTGAAGGGCGCCTACGAACTTTGCAAGGAGCATGACGTGCTGCTTATTGCCGACGAGATAGCTACGGGCTTTGGTCGCACGGGAGAGCTTTTTGCATGTAACTACGCAGGCGTCACACCCGACATAATGACCATCGGCAAGGCGCTCACGGGCGGATATATGACCATGGCGGCGACAATAGCGACGGAACGTGTCGCCTCGACAATTTCGAACGGCA
>JBCQVD010000148.1:0-2780 GCA_047173405.1 Rikenellaceae bacterium | reverse complement strand
CTAGAGCATCAATATACCCACCTGCTGCCCCTGCGTATTCGAACTTCGTAGGTTCGCATAGTGAGCGTAGCTTAGGTGCCACAGCGCCCACCTTAGGGTTGTGGTGCAGCTCCTCGAGTAGCGGTTCGCACCAACCACTTGTCACCTTAACATCTGAATTGAGGAGTATGAAATAGTCATGCTTAAGCTCTGAGAGTGCTCTGTTATAACCCTCTGCAAAACCATAATTTCGATCCATAGAGATAGTCTCTACGCGAGGGAAGTTATCGCGAATAACGTTGAGTGAGAGGTCTGTGGATCCGTTGTCGGCAACTATAATATCTACCCTCTCGGGGGTATTTTCAACCACCGATGGGAGGAATTGGCGTAGGTGAGCCTCGCCGTTATAGTTGAGTATAACAACAGCGCTACTGTACATTGCTCTCTTCTGCGGGTCTCTTTCTCTTCCAACGGCGGTGCGACCAGAGCCATAGCTCGGGGGTCTCACGTATAGCCTCTTCGAGACGGTTGATATAGCGTTGTGTGATCTCGAAAGGTTCAACCTTCTCGACACCATCGTAGAGTTTATCGTACGCATACTCGTAGAGACCTCGACCATGACGTCGCTGGTAGACGAAATATGCTGGAAGTTTCAATTTAAGGGCTATCTTCTCACCGCCATCAAAGAATATTGTGTCACGATGGAAGAAGTTAACCCAGCGACCTACGTTGCGTGGAGGGCTTTGGTCGGCAATAAGCCCAAGCGAGAACTCAACACCTTTGGCATGTTGTGTTAGGCAGAAACGAATAGTGTCGGTCCACGACACATTCACCACATTGGGGCTAGAGCGTAGACGCATAAAGAACTCATTAAAGACCGCACTATGCAGTGGGTGGTAGGTTCCGATGGTCATCTGACCGCTGTAATTGCCCCAAAGAGAGAAGTACTCCCATGGTCCGAAGTGAGCCGCTAGACCTACCCAGCTTTGACCCTTAACTTCACGACGCATGCGGTCGGCCTCCGTGCCGCTCTCCGCAGGGTCGAGGAACGGAACGTGTTTGCACCCGCGAGTGAGTACGATCGTGCTTACAAAGATCTCGCTGAGCACGACATACGAGCGTTTAAGTATCTCCTCTCGCTCGGCATCGCTCTTCTCGGGGAAGGCGTGGGCGAGGTTATCTTTAACAACCTTGACTCTATATTTTATTATATATAGAAGAAGCACATAGACGCCTCTAGCTACTACATGGTAGTGAAACCAGAATGGTAGCAGCGAGAATATTTTACATGTGTACCACACTAACTCTAGTGCGATGCTCTGTGCTACGCTTAACTCTTTATACCTCCTGCTCATCTTGATATTTTTTTGATTTTTTTGCTTTTGGTTTGCCCGCTACCACAATAACAAACTCTCCGCGGGGTTCGTGCTCCTTGAAGTATTGAGCCACTTCGAGGAGTGTTCCTCTTACTGTCTGCTCAAACTTCTTCGATAGCTCGCGCGACACCGATACCTCGCGCTCCTCGCCAAAGAATTCCGCCATCTGTTCGAGTGTTTTTACTACGCGGTAGGGTGATTCGTAGAATATCATTGTGCGCTCCTCGCTCTCGAGAGCAGTGAAGTGCTTGTTACGCCCCTTCTTTTGGGGTAGGAAACCCTCGAAGCAGAACCTATCACACGGAAAACCACTCTGCACAAGTGCGGGGATGGCGGCCGTAGCTCCAGGTAGAGTCTCCACCTCGATACCCTCCTGGAGACAGGTGCGCACGAGTAGAAATCCAGGGTCCGAGATACCAGGCGTTCCCGCATCGCTCACAAGAGCCACGCACTTACCCGCGGCGATAGATTCGGCAACCATGCGCGACGTACCATGTTCGTTGAACTTATGGTGCGAGTACAGGCGCTTCTCGATACCTAAGTGTTTAAGGAGGAATAGCGTTGTGCGAGTATCCTCGGCGAGTATAAAATCAACCTCTCCAAGGATCCTGATTGCTCGGAGCGTTATATCTTCGAGGTTGCCGATGGGGGTTGGTATAATATATAGTTTTGACATTCTATCAATTTAACGTGAGTTCGAAAAAAGGTAAAACTCATTTTCTATTTATTGTTATCTCATTTTTTTGTGAGTTTTACCTTTTTTCGAACTCACGTTATGAGCTTTTTAAGCTCTTTTTCATATTTTACCCCACCCCTAAATCCCCTCCCTCTGGGTGGGGACTTGGTCGCTCACGCTCCTCAGTGGTCGAGTTCGATAATTTTTGAACTCACGTTATTTAAGTCTATTAGTCGAGCAAAAATTTACGTTCGAGAAGCTCTAGTACAACTTTAGTTGTAGGGTGTTCGGGGTCCCAGTCGTAGTTCTCCACGATGTGTATCATGCAGTCATCGAAGTTATCTATTTGGCTTAGTGTCGTGAGCATTGCGATGCTCGCCTGATTGTCACCGCCAAAGAGGTCTTCTGCTATGAGGTATCTATCCCCGAGGCTTACCTGCGAAAGTAGATCGTCATAATCCTGCTCTGTGACCTTTAGGTCGGCTACCGTAGAGCTTTCGCCTTGAGCCATTATGTCGGCTATTGTAGGTTGAACATTGGCGCTCATTATCTCAGATATGGTCTGCGGTTGAGCGGGTTGGTCAAATAACGATATCTCAATTATCTCCTGCGGAGTATTGATATTTTCGGTTTTGGGTGTCTCGGTCTCATCATCGGCTTCAGCTTCGGGTTCGGTCTCTATTTCACTTTCTTCCTCTTCCTCTTCCTCTTCCTCTTCCTCTTCCTCTTCCTCTTCCTCTTTACTCTCG
>JBCQVD010000147.1:0-2792 GCA_047173405.1 Rikenellaceae bacterium | reverse complement strand
TGGATTGAAAACAAGCTAAATAATCGTCCTCGTAAAAGACTCGGATACCTCACATCAAATGAAAAATTTAAACAAATTATTAATATGAATTCAGTTGCATTTGCAGGTTGAATTCAGCTTTAATAATATTCCAACTCCAGCTATTAGATTTGCATTGTATTTATTATAACACAACTCATTTTTCTCATTCAAACTATTATCAACCATTATTTTTATTCGATTTTAAAGAAACAACCTAGATTTAAGAAAGCTAGCCATAAAATAATTTTATGGCTAGCTTAAATTTCTATATTTTTATTACTTGTACTTCACTAGTTCGAGACCTTCGAAGTTGCTCTCGACAACGGCTCTGATTTCAGGGCAAAGGGCATCGTGATCTCCGACAAGTTTACGGGTGTCGCTGAGTTGCGCCTTAAGCTTTTTGAGGATCTCGGCATACGCTGGATCATTAGCAACATTGATCTTCTCTTGTGGATCCTTACGTAGGTCGTAAAGCTCAAAAGAGACTGGTGTTGGCGCTACAAGAGTTCTCTTCTCGCCATTGAGCCACTGCATTGAACGACGTCCGTAACGCTCTGGGTTGTAGTGACGACCATAGAAGAAGATTAGTTTATAGTCCTTGGTACGGATACCGAAGTGAGCAGGTACGTTGTGGTGGATAAGGTGCATCCAGTAGCGATAGTAGATCGCGTCACGCCATGGCTTAGGCTCCTCGTTTGAGAAGACGGCACTAAAGTCCGAACCCTGCATATAGTCTGGCGTCTTCTCCAGACCTGCCAAAGCTAGTAGTGTTGGTGCAAAGTCGACATTTTGGATAAGAAGGTCGTTGTGAGAACCACCCTTAACCTTAGAACCTGGAACCTTCATAATAAATGGCATGCGTAGGCACTCCTCATACATCCATCTCTTATCTTGAAGGTCGTGCTCACCGAGCATCATACCCTGGTCTCCAGTATATACGATGATTGTGTTATCCCAAAGTCCCTCAGCCTTAAGGTAGTCGAAGAGACGCTTAAGGTTATCGTCAACACCCTTCACACAGCGTAGGTAGCGACGTAGATACTCCTCATAAGCTGCGATTGTATTCTTCTCATCATCGCCTGTGTTGATATTGTACATCTCAACATAGCTACGGTATACGTTACGTGATGATATAGATGTTCCGATCCACTGCTCCAATGAGTTTTTGTAACCACGAGTTGCAGCAGAGCCAAAGCCCTCGCGGTCGAGAAGAGTCTCAGGAATAGGTATCTTCGTATCAGCTAGATAGTCTTTGTAGCGAGGTGCAAACTCAAAGTCGTCGTGTGGCGCTTTGTAGTGGTGCATCAAAACAAATGGTTTATTCGGATCACGTTTTGTCTTGAGCCAGTTTAGAGTAACATCTGTCACGATATCCGACGAGTGTCCCTTCTTGCGATCGGTATTATCGGGGAATGCCTTGCTCTTATTATCGCTATGAGCCATGAGAGGATCGAAGTACTTACCCTGCTCGCCTGCCTCAGTAAATACAGAGTAGTAGTCAAACTCTGTTGGCTCGCAACCAAGGTGCCACTTACCCACAATCGCAGATTGGTAACCTAGAGACTTAAGCTCCTTAGTGAGGTACTGTTGGTCGGGGCGTAGGCGCTCATCAAGAGATATCACACCGTTGGTGTGTGAATATTGACCCGTGATAATCGAAGCACGCGAAGGTGTTGATATTGAGTTGTTACAGAATACGTTATCAAAGACGATACCCTCGCTTGCAAGTTCGTCGATCACTGGTGTAGGGTTCAACGATGCAAGGCGACTACCATAGACACCAATAGCTTGAGAAGTGTGGTCGTCTGACATTATGAAGATAATATTTGGCTTCTTTGCCTCTTTTTTACCCTTCTTAGGGGCAGCTACTCCGCTCACTGGCATGACAGCAACACCTGCCGCTGCAAGAAGTAGAGATTTTGTAATTTGTTTTTTGTCCATATCTATTTCTGGGTTTAGGTTTAAATTTAGGTGTAAATTTATAAAAATAATTTATATATTTTAATCAATAGTCTATTTAATTAAGATTTTTATTGCTCGGCCTAATAACTCTCGTGTAAAATAGTAGGTATAGAACACCCGCCATCATCACAGCAACTGCCCCATTTAGACCTACACTATCACTCATGATACCCATAAGAGATGGGAAAATTGCACCTCCGATAAGCCCCATCATCATAAGCCCCGATATCTCGTTTCCATTTTGTGGCTTATGCACTAAGGCCTGTGAAAGAACTATAGGAAACGCATTGGCGTTAAATAGACCTACGAGACCAACGCATACGTATATTGAAAGCAGTGATGATGCAAAAAACAAGCCCCCCATAGAGAAGGTCATAAGTAGCATGCTAACTCCAAAGAGTAACTTCGGGGATACGTGGCGCAAAAGAATTGACCCCAGAAAGCAACCGCTAACACGACAAATAAAGTATAGGCTTGTGATAAATCCAGCCTCACCTAGGGTTAGGTTTAATCTCTCGATTAATATCTTGGGGGCGAAACTATTGGTACCTACATCGACACCAACAAGGCTTATAATACCTAAAAAGCATATCAGTATAAATGGATCCTTAAGAAGAGCGACACTCTGCTTGAAGTTTGCTGCCGCTTGTGGAGCCTCCTCCTTAATTGGTGTTTTTAATAGCATCAATAGTGACAGAGCTGTCATGACAGCATAGATAAGAAACATTACTCTCCAACCTAGACCAAACGAAGGAAACAACTCTACGGCACCCCACATAGCGAGATAAGGAGCTGTAAACGACGCTATC
>JBCQVD010000146.1:0-2808 GCA_047173405.1 Rikenellaceae bacterium | reverse complement strand
CATCGGCTTTAAAAAGCCGATAACCTGAGTTTTAGATATGGGAAATTGATAAAACTAACAGGTAAACAATAAATTTCCCTTATCCAAAACTCAGGTTATTAAGTAGTTAAAAGCCGTCAATCGTGAGATTGGCGGCTTCTTTATTTGTATAGGACTGTCCTGCGCGGACGGCGGCGGGGTGCTCCCCGCGGAGCTAAACTTTTGCGATTGTTAATATGTTGATTTTCAACATGCCATATATTGATAAATATTCGATTAAAGCGTTGCTTTATCTCTCCTTTATCAATATATAGCGACGTAGGCTGCGCCTACTATTAACAATCGAGCACTATGCTAACCAAATCGAAAAGAGTAGATAAAGTTATACGAAGTGCAACACTTCCAAAAAATAAGTCTCCCCAAACAGTAGGGAGAGACTTTGAGGGGTGAATATAAATCGGTGTGTTATGTTTTATGCAAATTTACGTGGATACCTAAATGCTATGGCAAGTATAATTGATAGACCCACAAGCATAGGGTAGTAGAGGTAAGGGATCATGGATGTTGGTAGTGTGCCGCTTAGCTGTGCCGCCATCAGGAGCTGTGCTCCGTATGGAAGAACGCCCTGCACAAAGCACGATGTCGTATCGAGGATTGATGCTGTGCGGCGAGGGTCGATATCGAAGCGCTTAGCTATATCGCGGGTAATGGAACCCGTTGTAATGATGGCAACAGTATTATTTGCAGTACATAGGTTGGCAACACCCACAAGTGCCGAGATACTAAACTCGGCAATCTTCTTGTTTGTGGTGTGCTTAGTGATGATATTTATAAGGTATTGTAGACCTCCATTGTGACGAATAAGCTCAAGCAGTCCACCTGCGAGCATCGTGATTATTATCAACTCACCCATCGAAGCCACTCCTGCGCCGAGAGCTTGAGTGTAGCTCCATAGCGGCAGGGTTCCTGTTATGACGCCAATAACGCCCGTGAGAAGCGTACCTATGCCGAGTACCAACATCACGTTTATTCCAGTTAGTGCTAGTATTATAACACAGAGGTAGGGTATTATGAGCGGTATGTTTACCACTTCGGGGATCTCCGAGTAGTTAAGTTCAGAACCCTGAAATAGGTATAGGAGTGCTGAGATTACAGCGGCAGGGAGTATTATGCGTATGTTGACCTTGAACTTATCGCTGGTCGAGCAGCCTTGCGATTGGGTTGCTGCAATGGTGGTGTCGGAGATAAATGATAGGTTGTCACCAAAGAATGCACCACCAACGATAATAGCCGTGATGTAGGGTACTTCGATGCCTATCTTGGGCGCTAGAGCGGTGGCTATCGGCACAAGTGCCACTACGGTTCCCACAGATGTTCCAACGGCAAAAGATATAAAGCATGCTGCAATGAATACGCCCACAAGTAACATATTGCTAGGTAGTAGCTGCATGGCTAAATTCACGGTTGCATCCACGGCACCCATCTGCTTGGCGGAGTGGGCGAAGGCACCCGCCAATATGAATATCCACACCATAAGCATTATGTTATGGTCGCTAGCCCCTTTGGAGAAGATCTTGATACGATCGAAAAGCTCCTCTTTTTGGGTCTGGGCAATAGCCACTGCCGACGCAACGATAAATGCTACGGTGATAGGCATTTTGTAGAAGTCACCTATCGCAATTGATACTACAAGGTATAGGGTAAAGAAGAGTAGCAGAGGAAGGAGCGCTAATGGGGATGGTCTATTTATCACTATGTGTAATGTTAGTTTACGTTGGGTAAGAATGAGTAGTTTTGAGAGTAGTCGAGCATCTGTTTGGTGTAGTCGTTGGTGTACTCTACCACGACATCTGTAACCTTGCCGTCGCTCTCGATGAGTCTATATTCGGGATTCACAAAGCCGTTGTAAGGCTCGATGTTGAGTTTAGAGTATCGCTCTAGTACCTCGGCGTGTAGAGCATGGTCAACAACAATACCGTAGTGCTCGACTAGATTGCGGGCAGCCTCAAAGTCACCTTCGCTCTTAATGCGTTGTACCTCGTATAGTAACTCGGCAAAGAGTGCTCTCAGAGCGACGAAATCGTTGACCACAACATAGCTCTTATCATCTACGATAACTCGTTCAACAACTTTAGTGTTGCGTGAATGCTCTAAACACCACTCGGTGATTAGTTTGCGATTGCGCATGTGTGTCTGCTCCACGCTGCAACCTAGCTCCACGCGAGCGAGTTGGGTCATGGCACCATTGACCATATACTTAGCGTAGTGAGCCTTGTATAGCTCTCCGTCGGGTGTTAGCCCCAGCTCTGTTAGCTTCTCGTCGGGCAGGTAGTATAGAGCGAAGAGGTCGGCACGCGCCTCCTCTATTATGGAGCCATAATTACGCAGCTCGGAACCCGTAATACCCTCAGCCATACGCCCAGAGCCGTGTCCTAAACACTCGTGAAGGTCGGTGTGAAGGTCGTCGGCTAACCTGCCGTAACGCACTATACGTTGGCGATCCTCCTCGTGCAGGATGAACTCCTCGTTGAAGCCATCACCCTGCGAAGCCTGCTCGTAGGCGTAGGTTATGTTGTCTATGGTTACCGACTTAGAGCCATGGACGTTGCGTATCCAGTCGGCATTGGGCAGGTTGATACCTATGGGTGTTGCGGGGTAGCAGTCACCGCCGAGCATGGCGGCAGTGATAACTTTGGCAGATACTCCCTTCACCTCATCTTTGCGGTACTGTGTTGGTATAGGAGCGTTGTCCTCAGCCCATTGAGCCGCCGCGGCTATTATCTCGGTGCGCTTGGTTGCCTCCTTGCAGCGGAAATTAACGAGTGACTC
>JBCQVD010000050.1:0-15847 GCA_047173405.1 Rikenellaceae bacterium | reverse complement strand
CCGCTCTTCCGACCTGGTTCTTGCCACACAGAACCCACTCGAGCAGGAGGGTACCTACCCACTCCCCGAGGCTCAGGTAGACCGTTTTATGCTTAAGGCTAAGATCTCATACCCTAAGCGTCAGGAGGAGCGAGATATCGTGAGAATGAACCTCTCTGGGGCTGGTATGCCATCGGTGAGTAAGGTTATCACACCCGAGGATATCATCAAGGCTCGTGGCGTTGTGGAGCAGGTCTATATGGACGAGAAGATCGAGAAGTATATCATAGATATCATCTTCGCTACGCGCGAACCCGCAGAGTACAAACTCGAGAAACTTCAGAGCCTCATAACCTACGGTGGCTCTCCTCGTGCTAGTATCTCGCTAGCTAAGGCAGCTCGCGCCTATGCGTTTATCCGTCGTCGCGGATATGTGATCCCTGAGGATGTGCGAGCAGTATGCCACGATGTTCTACGACACCGTATAGGTCTAAGCTACGAGGCTGAGGCTGAGAATATTACCTCGGAGGAGATCATCACCGAGATACTCAACAATGTGATTGTACCATAATCAAAGCATAAAAGAGAATGACTGAGGCTCAGAACGACATATTGCGCCGCGTGCGCAAAATTGAGATCAAGACTCGTGCCCTCTCCAACAATATCTTTGCAGGTAAGTACCACTCGGCCTTTAAGGGTCGCGGTATGAGCTTCTCGGAGGTTAGAGAGTATCGGGCGGGGGATGATGTGCGTGATATTGATTGGAATGTCACGGCTCGTTCGCGCTCTCCCCACATCAAAGTATTCGAGGAGTCACGAGAGCTTACGATGATGCTTCTCGTAGATATCAGCGCGTCGCGTGGTTTTGGATCACAACAACGCACCAAGCAGAGTGTCTTGACGGAGATAGCTGCGGTACTTGCATTCTCGGCAACAACAAATAACGATAAGGTAGGGTGCATACTTTTCTCGGATAAGATTGAAAAATTCATACCCCCGAAGAAGGGTCGAAGCCACATATTAATGATTATACACGAGTTGATAAGTTTCACCCCCTCATCCAAAGGGACAAATATTGGCGAGGCTGTTAGGTATCTCAGCAATGTTATCAAGAAGCGCTGTACCGCCTTTATTCTCTCCGACTTTATCGAGGAGAACACCTCGAAAGGTGACTCTCTCTCGGACGCACTTAAGGTGGCACGTAACCGCCACGACTTAGTCGGCGTACGCCTCTACGACCCTCGCGAAGCGGAACTTCCCGATATAGGCATAGTTGAGCTTTGCGACGCCGAGAGCGGCGAGAGAGTGTGGGTTGACACCTCATCGAAGAGGGTGCGCGACCACTACGCCCAAAATTGGGAGGCTCGAAGTGAAAAGATCACAACAACACTTAGCCAAAATAGAGTCGACACAGCTACTGTATCAACCATAGATGACTACGTTTTAGAACTTATAAAACTATTCAAAAAACGATGACACTCAAACGTTTATATCTAATAGCGGTTATCATAGCCTCTGTATGGAGTATCCGAGCGCAGGAGAGTAACCCTCCCAAACTGAGCGCTACAATATCGCCAGACAGCATTATGATTGGCGATAGGTTTTATATCTCCATAGATATTGAGAAGGATGTAATGCAGATGGTGAGCTTCCCCGAGTTCGATATACCTGAGGGCGAATCTATCGAGGTCATTGAAGCGGGCAGAGTTGATACCATCAAGAGCGATGGACGTAGAGTACACCTAAAGCGCCGATATACACTTGCTTCGTTTGATGAAGGTAACTATAACCTAGGTACTCCAGGTGTTGTCTACCTCGATAAAAATATCACAGATACACTCTACACATCTGACTCACTGAGGCTACACGTAGCAACTTTTCTGATAGACTCCACATCACACCCCATCTTCGACATTAAGGGACAGCGAAATCTACCCTTTAAGTTTGCCGAGATCTCGGGTTACCTTAAGTGGGGTTTGATAATCGCGCTTATACTCATAGCTATTGGCTACGCTGTATATCGCATTCTTAAGCACTACTCTATTGGAGGCATCTTCAAAAGCCCTCCACCCGTGCCACCACACGTAGCGGCAATCAGTGCTCTTGAGGCTCTGCACAACCAGAAGCTATGGCAGAATAATCAACATAAACTCTACTACTCCACCCTCACGGATATCATACGTACATATATAAATGGGCGCTACGGTATTGCCGCAATGGAGATGACCAGCGACGAGATTATGGCACAGGTACGCACTCTTGACATCCCCAAGAAGTGCGCAGCAGAGCTTAGAGAGCTTCTCACGGACTCCGACCAGGTGAAGTTCGCAAAAGCGACACCCGAGGCGAATCAAAATGAGGATTACTACAACGCTGTGTATTACTTTGTTGAGGAGACCAAAGAGCAAGACCCCGAGACAGAGCAAGATCACACAAATATTAACGAGGGTAAATAGCTAAATATATGAAACATCTACTATCTATACTCTTGACACTTATGGTGGCTATCACCTCCACGGTCGCTCAGAACCTACCCGAGCGAGGGGCTTTACGAAAGGGAAACAGGCTCTTTAATGCTGAAAAATATGAAGAGGCGGCTGAGAACTATGCACGCTCCTCAGCTTTTGCACCTAAGTCATTCGAGGCGGCGTATAACCTCAGCAACGCGCTCCAAAAGAGCGAACAATACGATAAGAGCGAGGAGGTGATGGTGCAAATTCTAGCCGATTCTCTACTTCAAGATGTTGATAGAGCTGACGCCTACTTCAACCTCGGAAATGCTCAGTTCCATCAACAGAAATATAAGGAGGCTCTCGAGAGCTATAAGTCAACAATGAGACTTAGCCCCAGAGACACGATGGCTAAATACAACTACGCCTATACTAAGTTGATGATGCAACAACAAGAGGAGCAGGAGCAGGAAAATCAGGATCAAGATCAAGACCAGAATCAAGACCAGAATCAAGATCAAGACCAAAATCAGGATCAGAACCAAGACCAGAATCAAGACCAGAATCAAGACCAAGATCAGAACCAAGACAATAAAGACAATCAAGGGGATCAAGGGGATCAAGATCAAAAAGAGGAGCCTCAAAAGGAGCCTCAAAAGAGTGAATCTGGCATATCTCCTCAACAACAACAGCAAATTTTAGACGCTATACAGGCTCAAGAGGATAAAACCCAAGATAAGCTCAAGGAGAAACAGGGCGAAGGGGTTATTATCCCTGGAGGTAAAAATTGGTAAGAAAGTTATTTTAACGTGACTTCGAAAATTATTTCGGAGTCGACAACTGAGGAGCGCTAGCGACCAAGTCCCCACCCCGAGGGAGGGGTAAAATATAAAAGAGCTTTTAAAAGCTCATAATGTGAGTTTGAGAATAGGTAAAACTCACAAAAATTGAGACAAATAATAAATTAAAAAGTGAGTTTTACCTATTTTTGAACTCACGTTATTTTAATATGCAATTTGCAAATCCATATCTACTGTGGTTGCTACTACTGCTATTGCCAGTGGTGGCGCACTACATCTACTCAATTATCAAAGGAGCAGGTGCATCTATCAACATCTCAACTATTGATGGTGTTAAGGATGCTCCACGAACAATACGCTACTACGCACGCCACATACCATTCATATTTAGAACCATAGCGTTTGTTCTGATAATCATAGCACTCGCTAGACCTCAGAGCGTCGAGGTTAGCCGCAACACGACAAGCGAGGGTATCGACATCGTTATGGCACTAGATATCTCGGGTTCGATGCTTGCCCGCGACTTTGAGCCTGACCGTATCACCGCCGCCAAACGTGTCGCTAGCTCCTTTGTGGGTGAGCGCTTCGGTGACAGAATAGCTCTTGTGGTATTTGCGGGTGAGTCATTTACCCAATCACCCCTCACAACCGACCAGAGTTCACTTCAAACGATGCTTGGTCGCGTACGTAGTGCCGTAGGACTAATAGACGATGGTACCGCCATAGGTGATGGCTTAGCAACATCACTCAACCGCTTGCGCGAGAGCAGCGCAAAGAGCAAGGTGATTATTCTGCTAACCGACGGTGTGAATAATAGCGGTTCTATAGCCCCAATGACCGCCGCAGCACTTGCCAAAGATATGGGCGTTAAGCTCTACACCATTGGTGTTGGTACGCGAGGCACGGCACCCTACCCTAGGGTCAACGCCTATGGCGATATTGTTGATTATGTACCTGTCAAGGTCGAGATCGACGAAGAGATGCTGCGCAATATGGCAGAGACAACGGGCGGCGAGTACTTCAGAGCTACAAACAACCAAGCACTCGAGGCTATATACAAACAGATCAACACCCTCGAGAAGAGCGAAGTCGAGATCTCGGAACGCACGCTATACAGCGAGGAGTTTTTCATCTATCTACTCATTGCTTTTGCTTTGGTCTGTGCCGAGTCTCTCATTAGAATGTTTATAATTAAAAGATTACCATAATGTTTAGGTTTGCCAACGCCGAGTATTTATATCTTATTGCGCTCATCCCAGCACTGTGGATCCTCTATGTTGTTGCGTCTCGAAATCGCCGCATACGCCTTGAGTGCTTTGCTATTTATGAGACTCTACGCCACCTGATGCCCGATGTTTCACGCGCTCGTGTGAGGATTAAGTTCTTCGTATACCTCGTCTCCCTTCTATTTATTATCCTCGCCCTTGCACGCCCACAGTATGGCTCTAAGCTACGCGAGCAGAAGAGCATGGGTGTTGAGATGATGCTTGTTGTCGACCTCTCCAACTCGATGCTTGCCGAGGATTACGAACCGAGCCGTGCCGAGAGCACCAAGCACGCTATATCACGTCTTCTCACGGAGATGAAGCAACAACGCATAGGACTCATCTCCTTTGCAGGAGATGCACAGGTTGAGCTACCCATAACAACCGACTATCGCATGGCGCAAGCCTTCGTCGAGAGACTATCACCTCTAACAATGCCTGTGCAGGGTACAAATATTGGCAAAGCAGTTGATCTAGCACTGCTATCATACTCTCAGGAGCGAAGCGAGAGCCGCGTGATGATACTTATTACAGATGGTGAGGACCACGACCAAGGGGCTATTGCTGCTGCTCAAAGAGCCAAAGCTCAGGGGGTAAAGATATACACTATCGGAATAGGTACTCCTGAAGGTGCTCCAATAAGTATCAACGACAACTTTATCGTTGATGAGAATGGAGATATGGTTGTCTCAAAGCTCAACGAGGAGATGCTCCAAGAGATCGCCTCCATAACCGAGGGTGGCTACATACGTGCAACAAAGCGTTCTATTGGACTTCAGGAGATATCGCAAGCGATAAATGCAATGGAGCAGAGCGAGTTATCAACCACGCTCTACGAGGAGTATAACGAACAGTATCAATACCTTCTAGCCATAGCGCTGCTTCTACTCTTTATTGAGTACGCAATCTCGGAGAGCAAAAACACCCTATTGAAGAGTATTCAACGAAGATTAAAAACCTCATCCATATTTTTTTCTAAATAAATTTGCACAAAATATCTATTGTATCTACCTTTGTCATAAAATGAAGGTGAAATATAATTAGAACCTGTTTTAGTAATTAATAAATGAAAATAAAAATATTAGCTAGCGGATGTTCTGGATGCATATCTTTTTTTGAATTATTTCAGAGAACAGCTAAAGAGTATAACCCAGAATTAGAGGTTGAATTAGTAGATGATATCATTAAGATTATGGAGTATCGAATATTATCTCTACCAGGTATTGTTATTAATGAAGAATTAGTCTCTTCTGGTAAACATCTATCTAAAGAAGAAATTTTAGATTTATTAACATCAAATAAAAACTTCTCATAAATGATTAAACTCAAATACTATTCTATCGCTATTATATTTGCAATACTCATGTATTCATGTGGAGGGAACTCAACTCATAACAACACAAGAATTAAAAGTGAAGCAGAACTATCAAGAATAAAGAGTCCTAATACAGATAATATCGAACTTATATTTTTTCACAGTCGTCACCATTGTGCTAACTGCGAAGCTATCGAACGTTGTACTCGCGAAGTGGTTGCCACAATGCCTTCGCCAGATGTTGAGATGAAAGTTATTGATATAACAACAACAGAGGGTGAAAAAATAGGTGATATCTATGAAGTCGCATGGACCTCTCTCATCCTAGATAACAAAGGTTCAATAAGCGATCTTACTCAGTTAGGATATAACTGTGCACAAAGTAATCCTGATGAGTTTAAGCGTCAATTAACTGCAATTATTAATAAATCAAAAGAGTAATGGAGTGTTTACAACAGCTCTTGCATAGTGAAACTGCTCCCATATTAATGGCTCTAACAATTGGTATTTTACACACTATATCACCTTGTGAATTAGCGACAAACATTACAACAATTGGGTATATAAGTCGCAATATTGATTCACGTCATAATATCTTCTGGAACGGCATCTGCTATGCTTTGGGGCGCACTGTGGTATACACATTGTATGGTTTTATACTTATTCCTCTGATACAAAGTGGAATGAATCTGTTTTTAGTAGAGAAGTTCATATCTAAATATGGCGAAATATTTGTTGCTCCACTATTTATCCTTGTTGGACTCTTTTTACTCTTTGGTCATAAGCTTCATATCCATGCATTTGGCGTAAAGAGTTCTGCAAACGTTAAATTTATAAAAAGTGGATACATCGGTTCTTTTACTCTAGGACTTCTATTTTCATTAGTTTTTTGTCCTACTAGTGGAGTATTCTATTTTGGTATATTACTTCCGCTCTCAGCGAGTGAAGGAGGTGGCTACCATCTTCCAATAATATACTCACTAGCGACAACCCTTCCCGTGATAGTTATCTCATGGATATTAGCCTTTAGCTTTGGCGAGATAGGTCGATTCTACAACAATGCCAAACGCATACAACATTGGATATCGCTAGCTGTAGCTCTACTATTTATTGGTATCGGCATCAACTATGCAATAGATTACTTCTTATAAAAATTGTGTTTTTACGTGAAGTAGAAAATTATTCTCTCTTCACTCAAAAAATGCACAAAAAAACAATACAATTATGAATGATATAGAGAGAGTACGCTGTTTAATTATCGGTTCGGGACCTGCTGGATATACAGCAGCAATATACGCAGGACGCTCAAACCTTTCGCCTGTGCTCTATGAGGGTATGCAACCAGGCGGACAGCTAACAACCACAACCGAGATAGAGAACTTCCCTGGCTACCCACAAGGCACCACAGGCTCGGAGATGATGGAGGATCTAAAGAATCAAGCTCTTAGGTTCAGCACCGATATTCGCTATGGCAAGGTTACCTCTGTCGACTTCTCGCAGAAGCCATACACGCTGACAATAGATGGCGAAAAGACAATTATGGCAGATAGCATAATTATCGCTACGGGGGCTTCGGCTAGATACTTAGGTCTCGAAGACGAACAGAAATATGCAGGCATGGGAGTCTCGGCATGTGCTACGTGTGATGGTTTCTTCTATCGCCGCAAGGTTGTCGCTGTTGTAGGAGGTGGAGATACAGCCTGCGAGGAGGCGATCTACCTCTCGCAGCTAGCCAGCAAGGTATATCTTCTTGTACGTAAACCCTTTCTACGTGCTTCGCAGATTATGCAGGTACGAGTGTCAAGTATCGAGAATATCGAGATCCTCTACGAGACAGAGCTACTATCTCTCTCGGGGGATAATGGTGTTGAGACGATGCGCGTAATCCATGGTCGCGACACTCAAAACCCAACTGAAGAGGAGATCTCGGTAGATGGTCTATTCCTAGCCATTGGGCACAACCCCAACACCGAAGTCTTTGCTGAATATATCGAACTCGACAGCAATGGTTATATCGTAACTAAAGAGCACACCACAGCGACAAATGTAGAGGGTGTATTTGCTGCTGGCGATGTTGCAGACCCTCACTATCGCCAAGCAATCACAGCGGCTGGCTCAGGATGCCGAGCTGCGATAGATGCCGAGCGCTATCTTCAAGGGTTGTAACCACTCCTCAAGATCGTAACAATGAGTCAAGAGGCTATCATATACGCTCTACTGCTCACTCTATTTGCTGGTTTAGCAACTGGTGTGGGTAGCCTTATAGCGTTTGTTGCCAAACAGACGAATAAGATGCTTCTAGCGTTCTCGCTAGGACTATCCGCAGGCGTTATGATCTATGTCTCCTTTGTTGAGCTATTCACAGGAGCCAACGAGTCACTACAAAGTTTCTACGGCGAGGGGCGTGGTGAGAGATATTGCGTACTCGCCTTTTTTATCGGCATTGCAATAATTGCCGTTATAGATCAACTCATCCCATCCTACGAAAACCCCCACGAGGCGAGACTTGTGGAGGATATAAACAACAAACCCAAAGAGGATCCACACCTACGTCGCATGGGGCTATTTACGGCTCTCGCCATAGGTGTGCACAACTTCCCCGAAGGCATCGCAACCTTCGCCACTGCCCTTGAGGATCCATCACTCGGCCTAGCTATTGCCATAGCTATTGCGATACACAATATCCCCGAAGGTATCGCTGTCTCGATACCCATATACTTCGCTACGGGTAGCCGCAAGCAGGCATTCTGGTGGTCACTTATGTCGGGACTCGCGGAGCCTATCGGTGGACTGCTCGCATTCGCTATCCTTATGCCCTATATCAATGAGCATACACTAGGATTGATACTCTCAGCCGTAGCGGGTATTATGGTCTACATCTCTGTTGACGAGCTGCTTCCATCGGCTCGCAAGTATGGAAATGCCCACATCTCGATACTTGGATTTGTGATCGGCATGGCGGTAATGGCGGTAAGTTTAGTTATGATATAGTGTATTTTACAAATAAATACGTATATTTGTAGTACAAAACCGACTAACCTAAAATACTACAAATTATGAATTTAAATCTCACTAAGTGTGGATTAGCAGCCTCTATGGCTATCTTATCTCCCTTTGCAGTTGAGGCTGCCACGAAATGCGAACAACCCAACATTATCATTATCCTCCTCGATGACCTCGGTTCATCTGATGTTGGCTTTGGTGGGTGTCGAGACTATCAGACTCCCAACATCGACAAGATTGCCAATAATGGCGTAGTATGTACTAACGCCTATATCTCGGCTCCATTCTCAGGACCATCACGCTGCGGACTTCTAACTGGACGTTACCAACAGCGCTTCGGTGCTGAGACCAACACATCAGATTACCTGCAAAGTATTAAGAATCGTGAAGGTGTCCCATTTTCAGAAGTTATCCTCTCCGAGGAGCTTAAAAAAAGTGGCTACCAGACCTGTGCCATTGGTAAGTGGCACCTAGGAGACCACCCCGATCTATGGCCTAACAAACGTGGCTTCGACTATTTTTATGGCTTCAGCGTTGGTTCATATAACTACTGGGGTTACCGCGAAAACGAGACCAAAGCATACATTCAAGAGAATGGTGTCGAGGTACCATTCTCTCGCAATAGATACCTAACAGATGATTTCAGCGACAAAGCGGTAGAGTATATCAATGGCTGCGATGAACAGAGACCAATGTTTATGTACTTGGCATACAATGCGCCCCACGCTCCACTGCAAGCACCTCAGCGATACCTCGACCGAACGAAACATATCTACGATGCAGAACGTTCGGTCTATGCAGCAATGGTACTCGCCGTGGACGATGGCGTAGGTCGTGTTCTGGAGGCTCTCGAAAAACGAGGCATGGATGATAATACCCTTATCTTCTTCCTTAGCGATAATGGAGGTCCCGCAGATACAGGAGCCGACAATATAGCAAGAGCATTCAAAGGCAATATGTTTGATGGTGGCATCAGAACCCCATTTGCCATGTCATGGGGCAAAAAGATTAAGTCAGGTAAGAGGTACGATGAAGTGATCTCGGCTTTGGATATCTATGCAACATGTGTGGAGGCTGCCAATATCAATATTAAAGAGTGTGCGAATAAACTCGATGGAGTTAATCTTCTTCCATATATAAACGGCAAAAAACGTGAAGCGCCACACGAATCGCTATTCTGGAGAGTGGGTAACGGCTTTGAATACGCAGTGCGTAAAGGGGACTATAAACTTGTAAAAACATACTATAGCGATGATTATATGTTATTCAATATAGCCAAAGACCCAATGGAGATAAACGATATTGCTAAGTATAATGCAAAGCTAGTCTATGAACTATCGGCAGACTACAAGAGGTGGAATAGCGAGATGATTGATGGTCTGTGGGGTACTGATGGTCACGAACAGAATCAGCGCAAAGACTACAAAAAGTGGAGTGAGTATCGTCGTCGTGCCGCAGCAGGTAGATAAATTATATTTTAATTTATTGTTGTCAGATTAGATCTAAGGACTGCCTTCGGCGAGCGGGGTGCTCCCCGCGGAGCTAATATTTTGTAGCGTATTGCGATTAGAGACTTCGCTCTAATATTTTGAGATTCAAGTTATTGTCGTAGATAAATTTACGCAACAACTTAGAAACTGTTTAAGTTTTATATTTTCGTTCTTTTAGTCTCTTTTGCGCTGTTTTTGCACCTCAAAATCGTTAAATAGAACCACTATTCGCCTCATTTTAGGTACAAAAACAAATACAAAATAGCCCTAAAATAACTTCGATACAAAATTTAAACAGTTTCTTGAATCTCAAAATTTAAGTAGGGTAAAATAATTATTGGTGTGTTTTTAAGAGTACTATTGGAGAAGAGATTTTTTTGCTATTGAATCGAAAATATAGTTATTCTATATTGAGATTTGACAGTGAAAAATATCGCTCCAAGAGTGCTTTTAAAAATATGGCAATAATTGTTTTACACTACTTATTAAATATCAAAAGCATTTTAACCCAACACGAATAAAAACAAACCCTCAGCACTCCATATCTATTTTGACAATTATTCTTTCACACGTTAATTAAGGCGCCATTTTTGCAGCATAGTGATTTAATCGAAACATTTAGTTACTTAAAAGATTAAAACTATGAAGACATTAAATTACATCCATCTCGATGAACAAAAAATGACTAAGATTGTCGACGCTCTACAAGAACTGTTAGCAAACTACCAAATCCACTACACCAACCTGCGAGGGTTGCATTGGAATATTACAGGCAGACAATTCTTTAGCCTCCACGAAAAGTTTGAGGAGCTATATAACGACGCCTCGGAGAAGATCGACGACATCGCAGAACGTATCCTAGCACTAAGCGGAGTCCCCCAAAACAGCTTTAAAGACTATCTCAAAAGCAGCACAATAGAGGATGTCAGCGCCGTAGCGTGTGCCGAGAGTGCCGTAAAGATTGTTCTGGATGGCATCAGTATACTTATCGAAAAGGAGAAGGAGATTCTCTCTATGGCAAACGACGCCAGCGACGACTCGACATCCGCCATGATGGGAGATTATATCCGCGAACAAGAGAAACTCGTCTGGATGCTCGTAGCATACTTTACCGACTCTTGCAAGATTTAATCCCGCTGCACAGTTCTCTCTTTAAACCTAGTTAATCGGTTTAAAGACCAATTTATACTCAACAACCCCCTCTAAATCCCCCTGTTCAGAGATTTAGAGGGGGTTGTAAGTTTTTTATCAGACAGTGACAGTTATAAATTTGCTTTTTAAGCGATAATGGTTTAGCTTTGTTCTCTATAATTGAACACTCAAGATATGAACGTGAGTTTTGGATAAGAATTTCTTATCCAAAACACCTCTAAAAGTAAGTCTCCCCAAACCGTTTGGGGAGATGCAAGAGGGGTTTATCGAATATACATCGGCTTTAAAAAGCCGATAACCTGAGTTTTAGATACGGGAAATTGATAAAACTGGCAGGCGAACAATAAATTTCCCTTATCCAAAACTCAGGTTATGAATATTCGACACTTAACACTCTTGGTTATCTCTGCGCTTTTATGTGGCAGCGGCTACTCGGCAACTAAGGATGAGCAGAGCTATGATCCATATAATGGTGGCGGTGGGAAACGTAGCTGGGCAGAGCTACCAACACACACCAATGATAAAGGGTGTATCTACCTTACGCACTTTACGCAGGTGGGCGGCAGGAGCATGCGTAACTATACCTTCTGCTTTGACCCCACTAAAAAGGCTTCGCACTGGGTTGCCTACCCCTACCACAGAGTGTATGATGGCGATATCAAACGTCGAGATCGTTTTATCTACGACCCAAAGATCTCAACGCTTCTACAAGCAGATCTTCAAAAGTCATATATCGGAGAGTTTGATAGAGGTCATCAACTACCTTCTGCCGACCGCGATGCGACGCAGCACATGAACGACCAGACTTTTTATAGCACCAATATGACGCCTCAGATGGCAACCCTTAATCGCCATAAGTGGGCGACTATCGAGCGAGCGGTGCGCAATCAGGTCTGTTCCGACACGCTCTATATTGTCAGTGGAGCTGATTTCACGCGCGAGGCGGGTTCGACAACGGACTCCAATGGTAAAGTGTGCCCGCTGCCCGCTGCGTACTACAAGGTTCTGCTAAGGAGTCGCAAGGGTGATAGCGGTAAGAGCGTTAAGCAGGCATCCCCCAAGGAGCTGCAAGCAATAGGCCTCTGGGTAGAGCATGTTGCGGGGGCACAGCTTCAATACCTCTCGGTCGAGGAGGTTGAGCGAAGGGTTGGATTTAACTTCTTTTCTGATATACCTCAAGAGGTTAAAAGCTCGTTCGACAAGAGTCTTTGGAGCCTTTAGTCCTATACGCGTGAGTTTTAGATATGGGAAATTGATAAAACTGGCAGGCGAACAATAAATTTCCCTTATCCAAAACTCAGGTTATACGATGATTAGGGTGTTATCTCTTCTAGCTCTTATCCTCTACTTTGGCGCTGGAGTATATGCGAAAAATGCACATCTGATACTCTTCTATAATGTCGAGAATCTGTTTGACACCAAGGATGATCCTCGGACAAAAGACGATGACAATACACCGCGTAGTAAGAGAGCATACAACAGAAAGATATCTAATATATCTCGTGTTCTGGGCGATGTCGCAGCGGAGTTTGGAGCGCCACCAACAGTCATAGCTCTTGCCGAGGTTGAGAATAGGTCGGTACTAGAGGATCTAGTCTCTTCGCCAAAGCTCAGCTCGATGACATACCAAATCATACACTACAATTCGCCCGATGAGCGCGGTATAGATGTGGCGATGCTCTATTCTCCCGAGCGGTTTCAAGTCAAAGGGAGTCGAGCCGTAAGGTCCGTTACGCCTTCGCAGCCTCAATACCGAGGGCGCGATATTCTCACTGTATGGGGAGATATGGATGGTGAACCCTCCTTTTTTATAGTGACACACTGGGCGTCGCGCTTAGGTGGCGTAGAGTCCACGCAGCATCTACGGCGTTCTAGCGCATCGCAGGTTCGCTCTATTGCGGACTCTGTTATAGCGCGTAACCCTCAAACCAAAGTGTTTATTATGGGGGATATGAACGACAACCCAACAGACGAGAGCCTCCACGATATCCTAAAGGCTCGAGGTCACATAGATAGCCTGCCCCCAAGGAGCTACTACAACCCCTTCTGGGCGATATATAACGAGGGGTATGGCACAACGATCTACAAGGATAATTGGTATCTTTTTGATAATATCATAGTTAGCGCTAATCTACTTGACACTAACACGTCGGGGTTATCACTTCAAAAATCTGCTGTGGATGCCCGTTTCTATGGCTCCATATTTAGTCGACCATACCTATTTCAGCGCCAAGATTACTATAAACACTACCTGTGGCGTGGCTACATGGGCGGCTTTAGCGACCACCTCCCTGTCTATGTGACGTTAGAGTAAAAATAGTTTAGCTCCGCGGGGAGCACCCCGCCGCCGCCCGCGCAGGGCAGTTGTATATCTTTATACTCGAGAACTAATAACTATAAACTACTAACTATCAACTGTATTTAATGAATTAGGGGTAGAGATTGATATAATTATCATCTCTACCCCTAAAGAGTTATACTAAATAAGTCTATTTCAACCTACTTAGTACAGTTATTACATTGAGCCGTAAAGAGCCTCCTCGCCCAACTCCTCCTCGATACGGAGCAATTGGTTGTACTTAGCCATACGGTCAGAACGTGACATTGAACCAGTCTTGATTTGACCAGAGTTAGTAGCTACTGCGATATCAGCGATTGTAGCATCCTCAGTCTCACCTGAACGGTGTGAAGTTACTGAAGTGTAACCTGCACGGTGAGCCATCTCGATAGCGTCCAAAGTCTCAGTAAGAGAACCAATTTGGTTAACCTTGATAAGGATTGAGTTAGCACAACCCATGTCGATACCCTTCTTAAGGTACTCTACGTTAGTTACGAACAAGTCGTCACCTACCAACTGGCACTTGTCACCAATAGCCTCAGTAAGCATCTTCCATCCGTCCCAGTCGTTCTCGTCCATACCATCCTCGATAGAGTCGATTGGGTACTTAGAGACAAGCTCCTGAAGGTAAGCTACCTGCTCAGCAGATGTACGCTTAGCGCCACCCTCACCCTCGAACTTAGCGTAGTTGTAGATACCATCCTCGAAGAACTCAGATGATGCACAGTCCATAGCGATAGAGATGTCACCACCCTCACACTTGCGACCTGGCTTGTAACCTGCCATCTCAACAGCCTTCATGATAGACTCGATAGCGTCCTCAGTACCGTCAAGAGTTGGAGCAAAACCACCCTCGTCACCTACTGCAGTAGATAGGTTGCGATCGTGAAGAACCTTCTTAAGGTTGTGGAATACCTCAGCACCCATACGAACAGCCTCCTTAAGTGAAGAAGCACCTACTGGACGGATCATGAACTCTTGGAATGCGATAGGAGCATCAGAGTGAGAACCACCATTGATGATGTTCATCATAGGAACAGGAAGAACCTTAGTGTTAGTACCACCGATATAACGGTAAAGTGGCATGCCTAGGTAGTCAGCAGCAGCCTTAGCTACAGCTAGAGAGACACCAAGGATAGCGTTAGCACCTAGGTTAGACTTAGTCTTAGTTCCGTCCAAAGCAAGCATAGCCTTATCGATAGCAACCTGCTCAAGTGAGCTCATGCCAAGGATAGCGTCAGCGATCTTTGTGTTAACGTTAGCAACTGCCTTCTCAACACCCTTACCTAGGAAGCGAGACTTGTCACCATCACGAAGCTCCAAAGCCTCGTTCTCACCTGTTGAAGCACCACTTGGAACAGCTGCGCGTCCAAAAGCACCACTCTCAGTCATTACATCAACCTCAAGGGTTGGGTTACCGCGTGAGTCAATAATCTCACGAGCGTGAATCTTTGTAATTCTCATAATTCTTTTTTTTTATAAAATTGGTAATTATTTAAGTGTTATACTTTAGTATATCTATTTCATCACATTGTAAACTATAAAGCTAACAACCCAAGCTAGCCCAGTGGTATATATCATGGAGAAGAGCGCCCATCGCCACCTGCCACTCTCACGCCGTATCGCCGCCACAACAGCAACACAAGGGAAGTATATGAGGATAAAGAGAAGTAGCGACATCGCCACTGCGGGGGTGTATATCTTCTCTCCGTTGCTATCTGTTGCCCTTTGGAGTGATTGCGCAAGCCCCTGCTCATCATCTTCATTGTCAATATTGTTTAGTACTCCCATGGTTCCAATAACAACCTCCTTTGCGGCAATACCAGTAACAAGAGCCACGCCAATCTTCCAGTCGAAACCCAGCGGTTTGATTGCTGGCTCGATAAAGTGACCTATATCTCTAAGGTAGCTCTTCTGTTGGGTGGGATAGTACCCCAGTCCCCATATAATGATTGAACCTATAAGGATCACGCTACCCATCTTTTTGAGGTATTGTGAAGCCTTAAGCCACATGTGCTTGACAACCGATTTAGACGATGGCATACGATATGGAGG
>JBCQVD010000049.1:0-15999 GCA_047173405.1 Rikenellaceae bacterium | reverse complement strand
TCGCGAAATCGTAGAGCGCAATATCCCTCAAGAGCAGGCGATCGAGAAGTTGTTGGAACTAATCGACCGCGACCAGAATAGTTAAGTGTTAAGTGTTAAGTGTTAAGCGTTAAGTGTTAACTGCTAACCAATATAAATTATAGAATGACAATATTACCGTCGTCATATCTGCCCTCTATTGAGTACTTTGCTCACCTGATCTTTGACGATGAGGTGGTGGTTGATATATACGAACACTACATAAAGCGCTCGGAGCGCAACCGCTGCCGTATAATGACAGCGGCGGGTGTTATGGAGCTTACGGTATGCGTGGAGAGGGCTAATCGTCCGCGTCAGGTGATGCGAGACATAAAGATCGACTACTCTAAGAGGTGGCAGCACCAGCACTCGTTAGCTATCCTTGCGGCTTACAAATCATCCCCCTATTACGAACACTATGCGCCATATTTGGAGCCATATTTTAAGCGCCGCTATGAGACATTGGTGGAGCTAAATAGCGATCTTGTGCGTGCGATAATGAAGCTGTTGGGAGCTAAGCGCGAAGTTGTTTTTTCGAGGGAGTATATACCTGCGGGCGTGGCGCAACTCGATCTGAGACCAAAGCACCGAGAGCCATTTGTGCACCCTGAGTATGTTCAGGTCTTTTGTGATAGAGAGCCTTTTGTAGGTAATCTATCAATCTTAGACCTTCTCTTTAACGAAGGTCCTCACTCGCTCTCGCTCTTAGCGGAGAGCCGTAGATAAACTCTGCGCTATCTCTCATATCCCCTTGGGTAACATACACAGTCTCGCGACCACCAATAAATATGCTATCCGCCACAAAACGCGAGGGGGCAACTCTGCGAGCCTCGTACCTTTGGTCTGCCATCGTAACGCTTATAGGCGTGGTGTCGCACGACGAGTATATCGTTAGGTTGAGGTTGGGTGTCAAGAGTAGATTATCATGGCTTCCTGCTATGTGGAGCGTCTTTTGCTCTCTGTTCCAGAGTGATTTGTAGAGGTAGAAGATATCTTTGCGTCGCTCTCTGCTGCGCGTCATAACTCCCGATACATTCTCGCCTATCGCGGAGCGTGATGATTTAAAGTCGAAGAGGGCGTTTAGCCATACGCCCCAGAACAGAGAGTCCGAGTCTAGGATCTTGGCATACTCCTCGTGCATCTGTCGCTGTCGAGCCTCTGGAAACCACTCCTCTTTATTCCCCGCTTTGGGTCGAACGATTGATGGCTGGTGGTCTATATCTCCATTCTCGCCATAGCAGACGGCAGAACTCATGTATCCCCATTTGGAGTGAAGCAGCGAACTCCATACCCCTACATCTGAGAGTGATCCTCTATCCCATCCGATATCTTGGCGCCAGACGATAAGCTCCGAGATTTTATTATGGTCTCCATTCTGGTTGCTTATGGCGACCATTGGGCGCGAGGGATCTATGCCCTTGGTGATATTTTTTAGTTCAAGCAGGTAGTCGATGATGTCGTCACCCCTTTGTGAGAGCATCGAGAAGAGCCCCCACATTATGATTGATGGGTGGTTATAGTTTTGGTATATTATCTCTTGAAGTTGATCTACTCCATTTTCGCGAAAGCGTCGTGTGGGGTAGTAGGCGATATCGCTTAGGAAAGGTGACCGAGCGAGCGGAAGGTCAACCCACGCCACCACACCGCGCCTGTCACACTCCGCGTACATCTCACGCGCGTGAGGGTATATCGCAGAGCGAAGGGCAGTGGCTCCTAGCTCCGTGAGGATATCTAGGTCGCCCTCTACGTCGGAGCTAACATCCAGAGAGTCATGGTATAGCGTTACTCCCTTAATGGGGGTCGCGTTGCCGTTGATGCTGAGCGCTCCACTAGGGGTGTAGGTGATGGTGCGCAGCCCCGTGGTGATGGTTACTCTATCGGAGTACTCGCCCGTTGTGAGGGTAACCTCTACGCTATAAAGATTGGGGCTTTGGGTGCTCCACAGCTGAGGTCGTTTGATAGAGAATGGTATCTCGACAACGCTTTTTGTGTGGTCTATCTTCTCGATGACTTTGCGTGCCGCGACGACTCCTTTGGGGTCTTTGATTACCGCGACAATAGTGCTTAGCTTATCGCTTTGGGGTAGGAGCAAGTGTGCCGTAATAACGCCATCAGCTCGTTGCTCGCTGAGGTTGCTGGTCGAGATAAAGACGCCTTGTGAACCCCAGAAGATGGGCGAGATAGCCTGCTTAGGGGTTACAATCAGCTCTACGTCGCGGTAGACGCCGCCATCAATATCGTGTTCGTGTGATGTCGGAAGGATATCACTCTGAGGGGCGTTATTGACGTTTAGAAGTATTCGGTTGTACTCTGAAAGTTTGAGGTGTTTGGTGATCTCGAAGCAGAAAGCGGTTGCTCCACCACGGTGCTCACCAACATGGTAACCATTTATAAAGAGCGAGCTTAGTCGTTGGACACCTCCAAAACGAATAAATACCCTCTTATCTTGCCATGACTCAGGGGCGTAGATGCTCTTTGTGTAGTTGGCTACGCTCTCTTGTCTATTGCTCCAGGTGTGAGGTAGGTTGATCGGCGAGGCGCTGTCGCCGCTAGTTTGTGAGGCGTAGAATAGTTGCCAACCTTGGTTTAGTGGGTACGTCTCTCGGGCTTGTAGTGGGCAGAGCGTAAGCAGCGAGAGTAGCAGTGTGGCTATGTATTTTATGGTGCGCATCTTCTTAGTTGAGAACAAATTAATTATATTTTACCCCACTCCTAAATCCCCTCCCCGAGGGCGGGGACTTAGTCGCTTACGCTCCTTAAGTGGTCGAGGTAGAAATAATTTTCTACCTCATGTTAAATAGATACCCACAAAGATAGATATTTTTTTTATCTTTGTGCAGATAAACAGTTTTCTTATGAATATTATTGATATTGTAGTTTGCGTTCTTCTGCTTTTTGCCATATATAACGGTTGGCGTCGCGGTTTTATTCTTCAGATTTGCTCACTTGTTGGGTTGTATATTGGAGTATGTTTAGGTACACGCTTTGGTGAGGCGGTGGGTCGGCTGTTTCACTTTTCAGATAAGTATGCTTCTATTGGCGGTTTTGCGATAATCTTTATTGTTGTTCTGATCTTAGTTGTGATCTTGTCGCATTTGGGACGAGGGATATTTAAAATTGCGGGGTTGGGCATCTTTGATGTGGTGTTAGGAGCCGCTTTCTCGGTATTGAAGTGTGCCGTGATAATCGCGATCTTGTTGGCTACCTTCGATGGTCTAAACAAGGATCTTAAAATTGTAGACTCTAAGAGGTTCGAGAATTCGATAACATACAAGCCTCTGGTCGATCTAAGTAGACAAATTATCCCCTCTTTGCAGTGGGCGCAGGGTAAGCTAGATGATGGAATCAAAAAGCTGTAAGAGTCAAGGTGTGGTGGTTCGCGCCACGGGAAGTTGGTATGATGTGCTTAGTGGGGGGGTAACTTATAGCTGCCGCCTTAGGGGGCGCCTACGCCTTAAGGGGGTGCGTTCAACATCGCCTGTTGTGGTGGGTGACAATGTCTGTTTTGAGGCAGAGAATGAGAGTGCTACGGGTTATGTGATTAGCGAAATAGAGCCTCGTCGTAACTACATCATCCGCAGAGCTTCGAACCTCTCAAAGGAGTCGCATATCATAGGCGCTAATATAGATCGAGCGCTCTTGGTTGTAACACTCTTTTCACCCGTTACAGCCACCGAATTTATAGACCGCTTCTTGGTCACCTGCGAAGCGTATAAGATCCCAGCGACTATTCTTTTAGCTAAGATAGACCTAGCGCGCGAGCACCCCGAAGAGGTCGCTGCCTTTAAAGCTATCTACGAGGGTGCGGGCTACGAAGTGTTAGAGATCTCAGCAAAGCAGGGTATTGGTCTTGATGCTGTGCGTGGGTTGTTGCACGATAAGACAACACTCATATCAGGCAACTCGGGCGTTGGTAAGTCGACACTCATTAGTGCCATTGAGCCTACGCTGGAGCTTAAGACGGGCGAGATTTCGAGCAGTCACCACAAGGGTAAGCACACCACAACATTCTCGGCGATGTACCCGCTCAGTGGCGGTGGTTATATAATCGACACCCCAGGGATCAAGGGCTTCGGGCTGCTTGATATCAACGATGCTGAGTTGTGGCACTACTACCCCGAGATGATGCGACTAGGCGAGGAGTGTCAATTTTATAACTGCACCCATACCCACGAGCCAAAATGCGCTGTGAGGCGCGCTGTGGAGTGTGGTGAGGTGGCGTACTCTCGCTATGAGAGCTATCTTAAAATCTTGGATGAAGATGATAAATACCGAAAATAGAGACCTCGAATGGTTGCGCGAACGCACCGAATACTTAGCTGAGTTTATGACACCTGAGAGGTGCGAAACACTCTTGCGGGCGATAGCTGAGCGCACACGGTATATGACAATTCTCTCAGAGAACACCTATGACTCTCAAAACTCTAGCGCGTTGGTGCGTCACTGCGAAGCCTTTGGTGTGCAGTCACTTCACGCTGTGGAGATGGATTGTCACTTCAAGGTTCACGTCGATATCGCTCGCGGTTCGGAGAAGTGGATCGAGCTAAATCGCTACGCTACAACCTCCGAGGCTGTGGCGCGCCTTAAGGGTGAAGGGTATCGTATTGTTGCAACTACGCCCCACCGCGAAGATACCACCCCCGAGGATTTTGATGTCGAGGCGGGTAAGTTCGCTCTGGTCTTTGGCGCGGAGCATACAGGAATATCTGATGAAGTTATAGCCGAGGCGGATGAGTTTCTTAAGATCCCGATGTGTGGCATGGTCGAGAGTCTTAATGTCTCGGCATCGGCGGCGATACTCATCTATATGCTCTCGCAGCGCATGAGACTCAACCTCGCGGGCGATATCTGGCACCTCAGTGAGCAGGAGCAGTTGGAGCTGCTTTACAGATGGATGAAGCAGAGCGTCCGCGAATCGGAGGGGCTTCTGAAGAGAAAATTTAGTGATTATTAAATACCTATATTCGATAAATAGTAAAATATTGAGGACTTGCTATTTTATTCGAGTTGTGGTTAAATGCCTTTGGCATTTAATGAATTTAAATAATCTATATGGTGTGCAAATTTACTTGTAACACTATATAGATTATTGAAATATTTAGAACTTAAGGAGTTCTAACCACAACTCGCAATACAGATAATAGCTCTGCGGGGAGCACCCCGCTCGCCGAAGGCAGTCCTCGGATTTAATCGGATGAAATTAATTATTTTAAAACTCATTGGAGATGAATAATATCCTGCGTAAGCAGTTTTTAGAGCATGTCGGACAGACTTCCCCCTCGCCAATGCTTGTTGAGGTGGCGCGTGCGAGCGGAGTCTACTTCTACACCCCTGAGGGTAAGGAGTATTTCGATCTTGTGGCGGGTGTCGCAGTGAGCAATGTTGGGCACTGCAACCCTGCTGTTGTGGAGGCTGTGCAGCGCCAGGCGGCCGACTATATGCACGTTATGGTCTATGGCGAGATGGTCGAGTCACCTCAAGTGAAGTACGCCGCAGCTATGGCTGAACGACTCCCTGGAGATATCTCGTCGCTCTACTTTGTTAGCTCTGGCGCTGAGGCTGTTGAGGGAGCCTTGAAGTTAGCGCGTCGATACACAGGGCGCACACAAATACTATCTATGCGTCGTGCCTATCATGGTTCGACGATGGGGGCAATGACACTTATGGGATCTCCCGAGGGTGAGGAGTGGAAGGGTGCTTTTCGCCCTTTGATGCCCGATGTTGGATCTATTGAGTTTAACTCTTTTGAGGATCTGGCAAAGATCACCTCACGCACAGCGTGTGTGGTGAGCGAGGTTGTGCAGGGTGAGGCGGGTGTGCGCCTGCCTCAGAGCGGCTACCTCGAAGCGCTACGCAAGAGGTGTAGCGAAGTGGGGGCACTGCTCATCTTTGATGAGATACAGACAGGCATGGGGCGCACGGGAGAGTTTTTTGCTTCGAAGAGATATAATGTTACCCCCGATATTATTTGTTTAGCTAAAGCGTTTGGTGGCGGTATGCCTTTGGGTGCTTTTGCTGCGAGCCATGAGGTGATGTCAAAGTTGCAGTATAATCCAGTTTTGGGGCATATCACAACCTTTGGAGGTCACCCCGTGTCGTGCGCTGCGGGTTTTGCGGCACTTAACTATCTGCTTGATAATAGTGTCGTTGAGGCGGTCGAGGCGAAGGGCGCTCGCTACGAGGAGCTGATGCTCTCGCACGCGGGGGTCAAGGAGGTGCGTCGCAGTGGTCTGCTTATGGCGGTTGAGTTGGGCGAGAGCCGACTTTTGTACCGCTTGATGGAGATCTTCAAGGAGGAGGGTATCATGAGCGATTGGTTCCTTTTCTGTGATACCGCCTTTAGAATCTCACCTCCACTCACCATCACTATGGAGGAGGTTGAGCGTAGTAGTGCCATAATTATAAAGTGTTTAGACCGTTTATTTGCCGAGTAATGAGACGAATAGATATCAACGAGTACGATTACCCACTGCCCGAGGAGCGAATAGCAAAGTTTCCGCTTGCGAGGCGCTCTGACTCTAAGCTTCTTCACTATCGTGATGGGGTGATCGAGGAGCGACGTTTTGCCGATATTGGCGAGATACTTAGCGCGGGTTCACTGCTCGTATTTAACAATACCAAGGTTATCCGCGCGCGTGTTATTATGCACAAACCATCGGGTGCGCGTATCGAGATCTTCTGCCTTGAGCCGCATGCACCAGCCGATTACGAGCGCGCCTTTGCTTCGCGTGGCGAGTGCGAGTGGAGTTGCATTGTGGGTAACCTCAAGAAGTGGAAGTCGGGCGAGGTGGAGATCCTCTTTGATGTTGAGGGCGAGCAGTATAGGCTCTCGGCCGAGATCGCGGAGCGCGGCACAAGAGAGCATATCGTGCGCTTTAAGTGGGGGTGCGACCTGAGCTTCGGGGAGCTTCTCGAACTGCTAGGTCGTATTCCTATACCTCCATACCTCAATCGCGAAAGCGAGGAGATCGACCTTACACGTTACCAGACCGTCTACTCAAAGGTTGAAGGCTCTGTGGCGGCGCCCACGGCGGGGCTGCACTTCACCCCCGAGGTGATCGCGGAGCTTCGGGCGCGCGATATAGAGTGCGAAGAGGTGACGCTTCATGTCGGAGCTGGAACTTTCTTGCCAGTCAAGGCGGAGAATGCCGCCGAGCATGCTATGCACACCGAGCATTTCGAGATCACGCTAGCGTCAATCAAGCAGCTGTGTGCTCGCTATGGCGCTATTGTTGCTGTTGGGACAACATCGGTGCGTACCTTGGAGTCGCTCACAGCCCTCGCGTATCGTCTGCATGTGAGCGGTGATGCGGATCTACAACGCCCTGTATCGCAGTGGGAGCTGTATGACGTGCCTCACGATTTTGGAGGTGAGAGTGTGCTGGATACCCTTATCGAGTATATGCAGCGTGAGTCGATGGTGAGCATCAAGGCATCGACGCAGATCATGATTACACCTCTGGGTTATCGCTTTAGGGTGGTTAAATATATCATCACTAACTTCCATCAGCCCAAATCGACGCTCCTGCTCCTAGTCTCTGCTTATGTGGGCGATCGTTGGCACGATATCTACGATTACGCCCTGAACCACGACTTCAGATTCCTCAGCTACGGCGACTCATCTCTACTTATGGTTGATTAGTTTTTTGATATCTTAGCTCTGCGGGGAGCACCCCGCCGCCGCCCGCGCAGGGCAGTCCGCAGACTATCGAAAACGATATCGCCCTCCCTCCTAAAAAGCGATTTTTGCGTTTGCGAGAAAATCGCTCAGAGGGCGTTGGTTTGCAAGAACCAAAATCTTTTGTATTGTCTCTTACTGTCTCACGCCGACGGGCGGGGAGCAAGCTCCCATTTACTTTTTGTAGCGCTTGTTGGTAAATCAATTCTTGATTTATTGTGATTACACGAAATAGGAACTCAAAGCAAGCTTTGTCCCTGTTTCCTATAATCACATAGACGCAAATATCCGTTTGCTCTAACAAGCGAAGTGTTGAGCGTTTAGTGTTTAATGTTAAGTGTTAAGTGTTATAAGGTTAGGTACTTATATCTAAACACTAATCGCTAAACATTAAACAGTTTTTAAAACGCAGTCAAGTGTTTTAGGAATTGTTCGCTGGCGGAGTCTACCCACTCGCGGAACTCGGCGGTGCGGGCGTTATGGCGGGGTATATAGTCGCACAGCTCGCCGACATTAAACTTCTCACTCATGATACCTGCTCCCGCACCTACGGCATCAATGGCGTTGATACGCTGCTCAAGGTGCGCGGGGATCATAAGGGTCGGCTTACCTAGGTACATTGCCTCGCATATCGACTCAAACCCTGCTGTGGTGATATAGCCGCTACAACGCTCCATGTATTCAAGAAAAGCGACATCATCAATGCGGTGAAGCCACAGCCCTTTGCTATGTTCAACTATCGCGGGGGCATCTTTCTTATCCCAGAAGAGATGTATCTCGGTATCGGGATTTTGTCTCTTCCACTTTACAACTTCGTCAAGAAAGTTAGGGTTGAGCATATAGCCGAGAATGTAGCCATCATCTTGAGGCGTGAGGTTGAATATATCTTCGCGTAAGAGGGGCGGCACGCAATAGAGGTTCGAACCCTTCACTGTGTCGAGGTTGTAGAGCGATAGTATAAGTGTTTTGCTCGCTCCGCTGCGGCATATTGCGTTGTTGGTACGCAGTAGATTTTGCCCCATATCGCTATTTGAACGATGTGCATAGTGGGGGTGGTTGACTATATATTGGTGAGCAAGGGTGATGACTGGGATCTTGATATTGTGTATAATTGTGGCGACCCCCATAAGTAGCTCATAGAAGTTAATGACAACATCGGCTCTGCTCTGTTCGATTAGGCGAGCTATAATATCGGTACTTGCGCGCCAGCGAATCATGTGGACAGGAGATATATTATTGAGGAGTGTGCCCCATATACTACCACTGCGACCGCTATTACCATAGCTCATTGCGGGTGAGTCGAAGAGTGTAACGTCGCAGTTGATCTTATCGATGAAGAATTGAGGGATGACTCTATTTTTACAGCGACCCACAGCGACCCCTACCACCTCGTGCCCTGCACGGCGGAGTAGTTGACTCATTGATATTGCTTGGGTTAGGTGTCCTCGACCCTCGCCCTGAACTACAAATATATATCTCATAACCTTATTTTTAGATAAGGGAAATTTCTATCCACCATCAGTTTTATTAATTCCCCTTATCTAAAACTTAGGTTATCGGCTTTAAAAAGCCGATTTATATTCGATAACCCCCTCTAAATCTCCCCCAAACTGTTGTGGGAGACTATTTTATTATGCGTTTTGGGTAAAATTACATTATCCAAAACAGTTGTTAATAATGCCAAAGATAATAAAAATGTTTGATAAGATATATCGCGTTAGGATAAAATTATTACTTTTGTAACATCAACAATTGTGCGAAATGAAGAACCTACTACACAAATTAAATAGCGGAAAGAACAGTAAGCAGATTTATTATATAAAGAGTCTGCTGAGACTCCTAACCCCACCGTTTATTGCTCAATGGAGGAGATCTTTAGTTATCCGCAGCTTTGAGCGTATGGATGATGAGCAGCGAGCATATATCGAGGACCGTGTAAACTACTACTGTAAGTTACCTATGGGTTCAACACTGCCCGCTGATGCTAAGACTCTTTCAGAGCATAAGTACGGAGCTAAGAGAGATTATCCAAGTGTCTATTTCTTTGACACTAAGGAGTATACGCGACTATTTAGTGGTCGTTTAAAGTGGAGCTACTGTATGGGGGATGTTATCCATGTGCCCGACGCGCCATCCATTATCAAGAGTCGCCCGCTTTGTGAGGGTAATGAAAACTCGGTGGTGATGAAGCTAAATAAAGTGCGCCATTTTATATTTTTGCATGATGAAACACCATTTTCGAAGAAGCTCGATATTGTGGTTTTTCGCGGTGCTGTGCGCATGAAGCCTGGAAGACGAGAGTTTGTCGAGAAGTTCTTTGATAACCCACTATTTAATATAGGTGACGTTGACAAGCCATCGGAGGTTAATCCACTATACAAGAGGGAGAAGATGACTATCGAGGAGCACCTAAACTATAAATTCATCATGGCGCTTGAGGGTAATGATGTGGCGAGTAACCTTAAGTGGATTATGTCCTCCAATTCGGTGGCTGTGATGCCGCGCCCCACATGCGAGACATGGTTTATGGAGGGGCGACTTAAGCCCAACTATCACTATATCGAAGTGGCAAGCGACTTCTCGAATGTCGAGGAGCGCATACGTTACTACATCGACCACCCGCAGGAGGCGGAGCAGATAGTGCGCAACGCGAATGAGTATGTCGCGCAGTTCAAGGATAAAAAGCGCGAGAATATAATATCTGTACTGACCCTTCAGCGCTACTTCGAGGCGACGGGGCAGTTGTAGAAACTGTTTAAGTTTATCGTTGGGTGTAGACAACCTTTTTAGTCTCGAAGAACTCCTCTTCGAAGTAATCGCTGATAGAGTATAGGTTCCAGCGCTTGCCCGTGAGGGCTAGCTCCTCGGCGAGGTCTCCACCCTTGAGGTAGATGATGCCGTTGCGCAGAGTTCCCATATCGCCCCTCTCCAACTTGTTCCATACCCAGCCTACGAAGGTGGGCATATCGGTCACCGCTCGCGAGATGACATAGTCGAAGCGTGCGTTGATCTGCTCAACACGGCAGTTGAGAGGTGTGAGGTTGTCTAGCCCAAGACCCTCCTTAACCCCTTTGACCACAGTTATCTTCTTACCAATGGAGTCAACAGAAGTGAATGTCACTTCGGGGAAGAGTATCGCTAGTGGAACCGATGGGAATCCGCCACCACAACCCACATCCAGCACTCTGGCACCAGTCTTGAACTCACACACCTTAGCAATGGCGAGCGAGTGGAGGATATGACGCAGGTAGAGCTGCTCGAAATCCTTGCGCGAGACAACATTGATCTTGGCATTCCACTCCTCGTAGAGCGCATATATATTGCTGAACTGTTGGCGCTGGCGATCACTTAGATAGGGAAAGTATTTTAGTATCAGTTCCATAGTGTGTGTTATTGTTTCTTGCTGTCTCACGCCGACGGGCGGGGAGCAAGTTCCCATTTACTTTTGTAGCAGTTGTTAAGTAGTCTTCGTTCAAGTCTACTTGCTTGTCGTGATAAGTTCTAAAAGCAAGCTTTTCAACTTATCGCCACAACCAAATTACGCAAACAAAAGTTTGCTATTAACAACTGAATTACGAGTATCCCCCAGATAATTAAACATAAACATTATTTATTAGCTCCGCGGGGAGCACCCCGCCGCTGTCCGCGCAGGACAGTTGTATATCTTTGCAAATGTGTTTTCGCCCTCCCTCTTAAAAAACGATTTTTGCGCTCGCGAGAAAATCGCTCAGAGGGCGTTGGTTCGCAAGAACCAAAACTCATTTGTAATGTAGAGTATTTATCTAGTACCAATAAATTATAAATAAGAATGACTAACAAAATCTAAACTAAAGATCTGTTAATCATTCTTTTAGAATTGGTTATCGTCTAGCAACCGAAACCCTTACCGATACCGATAAAGTCGTCAGCTACAAGAGCAGCACCACCGATAAGACCACCGTCAACGTTCTCCTTAGCGAAGATCTCAGTTGCGTTAGATGGCTTGCATGATCCACCGTAAAGGATTGCAGTGTCAGCGGCAGCAGCACCAAACTTAGATGCAAGAACCTCGCGGATGTAAGCGTGGATCTCCTCAGCCTGCTCAGCAGATGCTGTAAGACCTGTACCGATAGCCCAAACTGGCTCGTAAGCGATAACTAGGCTAGCGTATTGCTCCTCTGTAAGGTTGAATACTACCTCCTCGATCTGCTTCTTTACAACATCGAAGTAAGTGCCGTTTACGCGCTCCTCCTTAACCTCACCTACACAGTAGATTGGAATAAGTCCGTTAGCGTATACCTGAGCCATCTTCGCGTTAAGAGTCTCTGAAGTCTCACCATAGTACTCGCGACGCTCTGAGTGACCAAGGATAACATACTCAACACCCATTGATGCCAACATAGTAGCTGAAACCTCACCAGTGTAAGCACCCTTAGCCTCAGCAGCACAGTTCTGTGCACCTACTGCTACATCGCTACCCTTAAGAGTCTCGATAACCTGTGAAAGGTGTGTGAATGGAGGACATACGATGAAGTTAATGCAAGAGCAAACCTCGCTCTTCTTTGCTACTACGCCCTTAGCTAGCTCTACACCCTCTGATGGAAGAGTGTTCATTTTCCAGTTACCTGCAACGATTTTCTTTCTCATTGTTTTGATTGTTTATTATGTGAATATTTAAAAGTATATTACTCCTCTGTTTGGCACCACCTCTTGACATCGTCAATCGAAGGGGCCTTAAGACCTAGTTTATTCTTCTTGTTGAAGCCGCACATCTCATTGAAGAACTTTCCGGCAGCTAGCTTCTTGAGCGATGCAACAGTTACATATCCCATCTTCTGGATCACTGGCACCCACTCCTCGGGTACTCCAATAGCCACATACTCCTCGACGCTATCGTTCACGACCTTCTTCTCGGGGCGCATCTGAGGGAAGAATAGTACATCCTGAATAGATGGCTGGTTGGTCATAAACATTGTTAGACGGTCGATACCGATACCCATACCCGAGCACGATGGCATACCATACTCAAGCGCTCTCACGAAGTCCATGTCGATAAACATCGCCTCATCGTCACCCTTCTCGCTCAGCTTCAGCTGATCTTGGAAGCGCTCCAACTGATCAATAGGGTCGTTAAGCTCCGAGTAAGCGTTACATAGCTCCTTACCATTCACGAACAACTCGAAGCGCTCTGTAAGCTCAGGATTTGAGCGGTGGCGCTTACAAAGAGGCGACATCTCGCAAGGGTAGTCGGTGATGAAGGTTGGCTGTATTAGCTCCTCTTCGCAGTACTGTCCAAAGATAGCATCTATGAGTTTACCCTTACCGTAGCTCTCGTCAACCTCGACATTTAGGCGTCCGCACGCCTCGCGAAGTTGCTCCTCGCTCTGTGATGTGATATCGTAACCCGTCTTTTCGCGGATCGCGTCGGTCATTGATAGACGGCGGAAAGGGGCTTTGAATGATATCTCCTTGTCGCCAATAGTGAGTGTTGTTGAGTCGTTGGTGGCAATAGCTACCTTCTCAAGCATCTGCTCCGTGAACTCCATCATCCACTCGTAATCTTTGTACGCTACGTAGATCTCCATTACGGTGAACTCGGGGTTGTGTGTGCGGTCCATTCCCTCGTTACGGAAATCCTTACCGAACTCATATACACCATCAAAACCACCGACAATTAACCTCTTAAGGTATAGCTCATTGGCGATACGTAGGTATAGCTCAGTGTCGAGAGAGTTGTGGTGCGTGATAAATGGACGCGCCGAAGCACCTCCAGGTATTGGTTGTAGAATTGGAGTCTCCACCTCGAGGTATCCCTTAGAGTTGAAGAACTCGCGCATTGTAGATATAATCTTAGCGCGCTTCACAAAAACCTCTCTTACGTGAGGGTTAACCACCAAGTCGACATAGCGTTGGCGGTATCTAACCTCAGGGTCAGAGAATGCGTCGAAGGTCTGTCCATCCTTCTCCTTAACCACTGGAAGCGGACGGATTGATTTGCTGAGGATAGTGAACTTCTCGCAGTGTACAGAGGTTTCGCCACTATTTGTTGTAAAAGCAAAGCCCTCCACGCCGACAAAATCACCGATATCAAGAAGCTTCTTGAATACTGTGTTGTAGAGAGTTGTGTCTCCCTCAGGGCACACATCATCGCGACGAATGTAGACTTGAACACGACCCGTGTGGTCTTGAAGCTCGAAGAATGATACCGACCCCATTATGCGGCGGCTCATGATTCGTCCAGCTATTGTTATGTTTTTAAACTTTTCGCTCTGCTCTGGGTTGTATTGAGTGAGTATCTGTTGTGCTGTTGATGTAACTTCGTACTTAGCAGCAGGGTATGGGTCGATACCCAAAGATCGTAGTGCCGCTAGAGATTGACGGCGTAGAAGCTCTTGTTCGCTGAGGTTAATGCTCATTTCTACTATGCTTATATTTAATATCCTTAATCTGTGCAAAAGTAGCAAAAAAAAATGAAATTATTTTAGAAACAGTTTTAAAAATCGAGACAACTATCAAAAAACAAAAAATCCCCAGAAGTAAATAACCTCCAGGGATTGTCGCATTTAGCATTTTGTGGTACCACCAAGAATCGAACTAGGGACACACGGATTTTCAGTCCGTTGCTCTACCAACTGAGCTATGGTACCATTCAGATAATCCGCATCTCCTTTGTCTCACTCCCCCGCCTTGCAGCAGTGATTAAACGTTCTGCGTTTATCGTGGTGCAAATATAGAGATAGTTTTTGAATCTGCAAAATAATTCGAATAAAAAGTTAAAAAAAGTGCATTATAGAGAGTTTTTTTTGTAATTTTGGATAGTTCTAAAATATTTATACCTTTGTAATATGAGAGTGTGTGGCTGCGTTGCTTTAAGATTATAGTTTGCCACATCGATAAAAAACTAACTAAAACCTAAAATGAGAAAAATTACCTCTACACTTCTTGCCGCCCTCTCGGTGAGCCTTTTTGCTACGAATATTGTTCAGGCAGAAAATGCAAATGACCCCCAAACGGGGCTGACAATACCCAAGGGTGTTGTTGGTGCTGTTGATTTCACGAATGCTCCCAAGAGAGAGAATGACAAATATCCACTCTCGGATCAGAAGAACTCCAAGGGATGGAAGCTCGATAAGAAGCATACCGACGAGTTTAACGGTAAAAAGATCAACGATAAGATTTGGATCAACAGGATGCCTGAGACCAAAGGATGGAAGGGTCGCCAACCGACCTACTTCCATGGTGCCAATGTGACGTTGGAGGATGGACACGCTGTCTTTAGAACCAATAAGCATGGCGATTTCAAACTCCCTGAGGGTTACACTCACACCTCAGGTTTCTTGACTACACACGATACCTTCTTGTATGGTTACTTTGAGGCTCGTTTGAAACCCAACGACTCACCATGGGTTACATGTTTCTGGATGGCGAACGGTACACCTACATGGTGGACAGAGATTGATATCTGCGAGAACTGCCCAGGTGTTGAGCGTAACCGCCAACGCTTGAACTCTAACATCCATGTATTCCGCTCACCTAAGGAGCATGGAGATGTCAAGAAGCACTTCTCGAGGGGTAAGACCTACTATATCCCATTTGAGTTGCAGAAGGATTTTCATACTTGGGGTCTGGAGTGGGATAAGGATTATATCCGTTTCTATATTGATGGCGTGCTCTTCCGTGAGGCGGAGAATACACACTGGCATCAACCTCTCAACATCAACGTTAATAACGAATCTAACAAGTGGTTTGGTGCGCTTCCAGATGATGACCGCCTAGATGGAGAGTATTTGGTTGACTATGTGCGTATCTGGAAAAAGAGGTAATTTTTGTTGCGTAATAGCCAAAAACAGAAATCTTTTACTACCTTTGCGTTAGAACCTAATAACCAAATTTTAATATGAAAAGAATTACATCTACACTGTTAGCAACTCTTGCACTTAGTTTACTTGTGACAGGCGCTAACGCTCAAGCTCAAAATGCTCACAATCCCCAAACTGGACTAACAATACCAAAAGGTGTTGCAGGAGCCGTTGACTTTACCAATGCACCAAAGCGAGAGAACGATAAATATCCATTGTCGGATCAAAAAAATACTAAGGGCTGGAAACTCGATAAGAAACACTCTGATGAGTTCAACGGCAAGGAGCTGGACGCAGGTAAGTGGGTTAATAAGATGCCAACAACCCCAGGATGGAAAGGTCGCCAACCAACATATTTCCATGGTTCAAATGTCACTGTTGAGGATGGGCACCTAGTGTTTAGAACCAATAAGCATGGAGACTTCGAGCTTCCAGAGGGTTATACTCACACTTCAGGTTTTATTA
>JBCQVD010000002.1:0-55941 GCA_047173405.1 Rikenellaceae bacterium | reverse complement strand
GGTATTATGGCTCTATTTTTAGCACCAACATATTTCCATGGTTCAAATGTCACTGTTGAGGATGGGCACCTAGTGTTTAGAACCAATAAGCATGGAGACTTCGAGCTTCCAGAGGGTTATACTCACACTTCAGGTTTTATTAATACACACGACACTTTCTTGTATGGTTACTTCGAGGCTCGTTTGAAACCAAATGATTCGCCATGGGTTACAGGCTTCTGGATGACAAACGGAACACCTACATGGTGGACTGAGATTGATATCTGCGAGAACTGCCCAGGTGTTGAGCGTAACCGCCAACGTTTGAACTCTAACATCCACGTATTCCGCTCACCTAAGGAGCATGGTGATGTTAAGAAGCACTTCTCGATCAGCAAGACGTACCATATTCCATTTGAGCTACAGAAGGATTTCCACACTTGGGGTCTGGAGTGGGATAAGGATTATATCCGTTTCTATATTGATGGCGTGCTCTTCCGTGAGGCTGAGAATACACACTGGCACCAACCACTTCGTATTAACCTTAACAACGAATCGAATAAGTGGTTTGGAGCACTTCCAGATGATAACCGCTTAGATGGTGAGTATCTAGTTGATTACGTACGTGTATGGAAAAAGAAGAAGTAAATAGACTTCTTAATAGATAGTAAGGGCGCGAATGATCTTCGCGCCTTTTTTTTTGTGGATGTAAGTCATAGCTCCGCAGGGAAGCACCCATGGGAAGCACCCCGCCGCTGTCCGCGTAGGGCAGTTGTATATATGTATTCCCGAGAACTGTCTCCGACGGGCTGGGTGCTCCCCGCGGAGCTTAACTTTTTGTTTTGCGGTTTTCGGATTATAACTAATGTTATAATATTTCAAAGTCATAGTTGATTATTACAAATAAATTTGACTAACCAACTATAACTTTAAAATCTCTCAAACACTGCGTGTTTAAGCCGAAAAACCGTGTTGCACGTTTAGTGTTTAATGTTAAATGTTAAGAAACTAACCGCTTAACACTTAACATTAAACACTCAACATTAAACACTAAACGCTGAACGCTTCGCTTGTTGAGCAAACGGATGTTTGTGTGGGTGTGGTTATATAAATATAGGGGTCAAGCCCCACTTGAATCCCCTATTTTATATAACCGCAATAAATAAAGAATTGATTTATCAACAAGCGCTACAAAAAAAAAGGCTCCGCGGGGAGCACCCCGCCGCTGCCCGCGTAGGGCAGTAAGATACATCTATAAAAAAAAGAGCGCGAACCTGAAATTCGCGCCCTTTAGTAAAGTATATCGTAGATATTACAATCTAGCCTTGATAGCCTTTGAAGCCTCCTCGTAGCCTGGCTTGTCGAGAAGAGCAAAGACGTTCTTCTTGTAAGCCTCAACTCCTGGCTGGTCGAATGGGTTAACACCTAGAAGGTAGCCGCTGATACCGCAAGCGCGCTCGAAGAAGTAGATAAGGGCACCGATGTAGTACTCCGTGATCTCGGGAATAGTGATGCGCATGTTAGGCACTCCGCCATCAACGTGAGCGATAGCAACACCAAGCTCCGCCATAAGGTTAACCTCAGAGACGCGCTTTCCTGCAAGGAAGTTAAGACCGTCAAGATCAGCATCGTCAGCCTCGATAGTTAGCTTCTTAGCAGACTCAGCAACCGAGATAACAGTCTCGAAGAGGATGCGCTCGCCCTCTTGTATATATTGACCCATAGAGTGTAGGTCAGCTGTTAGGGTTACGCTAGCTGGGAAGATACCCTTGCCATCCTTACCCTCGCTCTCACCGTAAAGTTGCTTCCACCACTCAGCGAAGTACTGCAATTTAGGCTCGTAAGAGGCTAGGATCTCGATTGTCTTACCCTGCTTGTAAAGCTCGTTACGCGCTGCTGCGTAGATAGCCGCTGCATTATCGTCAAAAGCAACGCTCTCGTCGGTTGCCTTCTCCATATCTTGTGCTCCACGTACTAGCTCTGCGATGTTAACACCGCCCGCAGCGAGTGGAAGAAGTCCTACGGGTGTAAGTACCGAGAAGCGACCACCTACGTCGTCTGGAATATCGAAAGTAGGGTAGCCCTCCTTTGTCGCTAGGGTCTTGAGTGCACCGCGAGCCTTATCTGTTACAGCTACGATACGCTCTGCTGCCTCGGCCTTGCCGTAGCGCTTCTCGATCTCAGCCTTGATAATGCGGAAAGCGATAGCTGGCTCTGTTGTTGTACCAGATTTAGAGACAACGATAGCGGCGATAGAGTACTCTCGAGTAGCCTCCAAAAGCTCGCACATGTAATCCTCCGAGATGTTCTGTCCTGCGAAGAGAACGATTGGCTCCTCCTGCTTCTTGTGAAGTAGTTTGAAAGAGTCGCTCATAGCCTCTAGTACAGCCTTTGCTCCTAGGTATGAACCACCGATACCGATACAGATCACAACCTCCGCCTTAGCCTTAAGCTTCGCTGCTTGGGCGTTGAGGCTCTCTAGTTGTGCTGCGTCGATTGAAGAGGGGAGGTTCACCCATCCCAAAAAGTCGTTACCAGCTCCTGTCTTGTCGGCAAGGAGTTGGTTGGCTGCCTGAGCCTGCTCCTTGATTGCAGCGTCGATTACAACACCGCTCTTAGAGATATTTAATTTCATCATGATAATATAAAATATTGTTGATTGATTATTTCAATAATTTAGATAGTGCCTTTATTGAACGCCTTGCCGAGGCTCTGCAATAGAGTACGTTGTAGACCATATCGGCAATAGGCATCTCGATGCTATGCTTGATGTTGATATGGCGTATGCAGTCGGCGGCGTAGTACCCTTCGGCGACCATTGTCATCTCGTTGAGCGCCATCTTAGTCGTGAAGCCCTTGCCCATAAGAAGTCCTAAGCGACGGTTGCGGCTATACGATGAGTAGCATGTAACGAGCAGATCTCCGAGGTATGCCGATTCGCGGGTGTCGCGGTCGGAGGGGTAGCTCTCGTGTATGAAGTTATTCATCTCGCGGGCGCAGTTGGCTATAAGCACAGCGATGAAGTTATCGCCATAGCCTAGACCTATTGCCATACCCACCGAGATGGCGTAGATATTTTTGAGCACTGTGGCGTACTCTATACCGTAGAGGTCGGTGGAGTAGCTCACCTTGATGTAGCTGCTCTCGATCTTCGAGCCGACGCAGTGTGCAAGGTCGATATTGGGGCAGACAACCGTGAGGTACGAAAGACGCTCGACGGCAACCTCTTCGGCGTGTGATGGACCAGTGATGATGCCTATCTGCTTGTATGAGAGGTTGTAGTGGTTGTGGATATACTCGACTATTGTCACATAGTCGCCAGGGACGATACCTTTAATTGCCGAGATAACGAATTTATTATCAAGCGAGACCGTGAGGGGTTTCATAACATCCTTGATAAAGGCTGAAGGTGTCGCTAAGATTATTATGTCGTGTTGTGAGACCACCTCGTCAAGGTTGCTCGAAGCGGAGATCTTGGTAAGGTCTAGTTTGACGTCGCTGAGGTATTTAGGGTTGCGAGCCTCCTCGTTGACCCCCTCGAGTACCTCTTCGTTGGAGATGTACCATCCGATGTTCTGTCCTCTATCGCTTAAGATCTTAATGATCGCTGTAGCCCAGCTTCCATAACCTATTACGGCGCATGTTGAGCTACCTGTTATCTCTAGTTCCATTGGTTTATTTTCTGAGAGTTTACATGCGCAAAAGTAAAGAAAAAAAATTAACAAAAAAAGTGGTTAGTTATTCTATTATTTTGTATTTTTGCACTGCGTATGTTTATTTGCTATAAGTGATTAGCCTAGGGCATACCTTTTAATTAGTATAAATATCTATAAACCAACTATATAACAAGATGGGAATATTTTCGCTCACTCAAGAGTTAGCTGTTGATCTTGGTACCGCAAATACATTGATTATTTATAACGGCAAGGTGGTTGTTGATGAGCCATCTATTGTTGCTCTCGATATTCACACTAGTAAGCTTGTTGCATTGGGTCAAAAGGCCCGTCAGATGTACGAGAAGACTAACCCCCAAATAAAGACAATCAGACCTCTCAAGGATGGTGTGATTGCAGATTTTAATGCTACGGAGCTTATGCTCAAAGGGCTTATCAAGAAGGTGAAGATGACAAGCACTCTCTTTTCGCCCTCTTTGAGGATGGTGATATGTATCCCATCGGGATCGACCAATGTCGAGATCCGCGCGGTGCGTGACTCTGCGGAGCACGCTGGAGGACGTGAGGTATATATGATCTTTGAGCCTATGGCGGCAGCTTTGGGCGCAGGACTCGACGTTGAGGCGCCTGAGGGAAATATGGTTATTGATATCGGTGGTGGTACATCCGAGATAGCTTGTATATCGCTTGGTGGTATCGTCTGCTCGGAGTCTATCAATGTCGCAGGAGATGTTTTTACTGCGGATATCCAGAGCTACGTGCGCCAACAACACAACATCCGTATTGGAGAGCGTACCGCAGAGGCTATTAAGTGTGCTATTGGAGCTGCTATGCCAGAGCTAGATGATGCACCAGAGGATTTCAAGGTGACAGGGCCAAATATGCTTACTGCACTGCCTCAGACAATCACCCTTAACTACGCCGAGATAGCATACGCTATGGAGAAGTCACTCGTTAAGCTCGATGCAGCGCTTATGAAGGTGTTGGAGTCAATGCCGCCAGAGTTGTACTCGGACGTGGTGCGTAATGGTATCTACCTTGCTGGTGGTGGTGCGCTCATTAAGGGTCTCGATAAGCGTCTTAATATGAAGACAAGTATCCCATTCCATATCGCTGAGGATCCACTTCGTGCTATTGCTCGCGGTACGGGCGTGGCGCTTAAAAATATTGATCGTTTCTCATTCTTGATGAGATAAGTGGAGGGTTTACTGCGTGTATCGTTTAATTGAGTTTATTCGTAGCATATATGTCGTTGTGCTCTTTGTTGTCTTAGAGTGCTGTGCCATAAGTTATTATGCCCACTCTACTATATACACACAAGCCCAGATGTTGAGTTACTCGAACAATGTTGTGGGTGGAGTGCAAGGTTTGTGGAGTGGCGTGAGAAGCTATTTCTACCTCTCTTCGCAGAATAGCAAGTTAACGCGACGAGTAGCGTTGCTCGAAAGAGAGCTAGCTATGATTCAGGAGCAGAGGAGTGAAGCCATCCTGTGGGCTGCCTCGCGGGGTGATCTAGTCTCTCAACCTAAGGCGGCAGCAGGTGCGTCTAGTGGTAGAGTAGTTGGCGGAGGGTTAGGTGCGTCTAGTGGTAGAGTAGTTGGCGGAGGGTTAGGCGAATTAGGAGACCAAGCGGTTGAACTTAGGGGCGACGGATGGTTAGTTGAGCCGAGCGATGGCCTAGATAATCTAGTTGACGGAGTGGGTGAACTGAGTGGTCGTTACAGCTATATGGTGGCTACTGTTGTCTCAAATTCAATAAATAAGCTTGAAAATTATATCGTTGTCAATCGCGGCGAGAGGGATGGAGTACGCAAAAATATGGCTCTACTGTCGAGTAGCGGGGAGATGATTGGTTATATAACCGCGACATCACCTAAGTATGCGGTGGCGGTCTCTATTCTTAACACAAAATTCAAGACAAGTGGAAAGATCAAGGGGCAGGAGTATATGGGTTCGATCACTTGGGCGGCAGAGAACCGTTACCAACTAGAGATGGCTGAGCTATCTAAGTACGCGGAGGTGAACGTGGGGGATACGATAGTCTCAACGGGTTACTCCCAGATATTTCCAGATGGCGTTATCATCGGAACAGTTGCCTCCTCGTCGCTAAATAAAAACAAGAGTGCACATAATGTCAAGATTGATATCTCGGCAGATATCTCGAAATTGTATAATGTTATAATTGTCAACAATACCCACTACGGAGAGGTTGAGGATCTTATGCTTGAGACTAATTAGGAGATGTATAAAATACTTAAATATATTTATCTATTTATTGTCGTTACACTACTTCAGGTGCTGTTTATGAATAACCTCACCTTGAGTGTTATGCTCTCACCTCTGGTATACACCGCCTTTATTGTGTTGCTTCCGCTGGAGACATCTCGTTTGGTGCTGCTGCTAGCGGGCTTAGGGTGCGGTGTTGTAATGGACTCGATGGGTGCTCAGGCGGGAATTAATACCATCGCCACAATGTTTATCGCTTTTGTTCGTCCATACATCCTAAATATCGTGGTTAATAAGGAGGTGCTCGCAGGGTCGGGAACCCCTAGCGAGGCGAGGCTTGGAGTCACTCCATTTACCTACTACTTGGTTTATATGGTTGTGATACATGCTTTTATCTATTTTGCGTTTGAGTCTCTAAGTCTTAAAAATATAAATCTTTACCTCCCCCGCTTTATTATTAGTGCGCTCTTCTCGTGGCTATTTGTATGGCTGATATGCCGAGCCTTCTCGTCAATTATAAACCGCAAAGTATCGTAGGTTGGGTATATGGTAAAGAGTAGTGATTTTGTAAGGATACGTACCCTTCAGTTTGTGGTGTTGATGGTCTTTGTGGCTCTTCTGTCGAGGGTTTTCTACCTCCAGATTGTAGAGTCTAAGTACGACGCTCTCTCGGACCATAATGTCCTGCGTCATGAGGTAGCCTACCCAGCGCGAGGCGAGGTCTACGACCGAAATGGTGAGTATATTGTTATGAGCCGTGGTTGTTACGATATCATGATAACATACCGCGACCTCGATAAGAGTGGCTTTGATACAACGCTGTTGTGTGATATTCTAAAGGTCAGCCGTAAGAAGTTGATGCAGTCGCTCAAGAATGCACGTATGCGCCCTCGTGCACAGTATATGTTGACTAACTTTGTCCCAACCAAAGATAAATTGCTCTTTGATGAGTGTGATTTCAAGGGTTTCCATGCTATATATCGCACGGCGCGTGAGTATCCGCGTAGCATCGGAGGTAACCTGTTAGGTCATGTGGGCGAGGTTAGCCCCGCGTTCCTAGAGAAGAACCCATCCTATACGAGGGGCGATTATGTGGGCACAAATGGCGTAGAGTCCGCCTATGAGGAGGAGCTGCGCGGTGTTAAGGGTGTCTACATCTCTAAGGTTGATACCCACGGTACCATCAAGGGTTCGTATATGGATGGTATGTATGATACCCTACCTCAGCAGGGGCACTACCTAGTCTCGACTATTGATGCTAAATTGCAGCTTCTGGGCGAGGAGCTTATGAAGGATAAGGTGGGCGCTGCGGTGGCTATTGAGCCATCGACGGGTGAGATCCTGATGATGGTCTCGTCACCTACCTTTGACCCCGATAAGTTGGTGGGGCGCGAGAGAGGTAATAACTATATGGAACTACTGTACGATAAGCGCCGCCCTCTTTTTAACCGTTCGGTCAGTGCTCGTTACCCTCCAGGTTCGACGTTCAAGCTGTTGCAGGGTTTGGTCGGTATGCAGGAGGGTGTGTTGCGCCCCGAGATGCAGTACTCCTGCAATAACGGATTCTATTATAGCGGCAAGAAGCTAGGTTGTCACCCCCACGCAACTCCGTTGGCACTTAAATATGCCGTTGCAACGTCGTGTAATGCCTACTTCTGTCATGTCTATCGTAATATCCTCCACAATAATAAGTATGGCTCCATTCAAGAGGCGTACGACGTGTGGCGAGATTATGTCCTTAGCTTTGGCTTTGGGCGAAAGCTAGACTCCGATTTTATTGGCGAAGGAAGCGGCTACGTCCCTGAGTCGAGCTACTACGACCGCATATACCGTAAGTCGTGGAGCGCACTCACTGTGATCTCGCTCTCCATTGGTCAGGGCGAGTTGGGCTGTACACCGCTGCAAATGGCTAACTTCGCGGCGATAATAGCCAACCGCGGTTACTACTATCCTCCACATATCGTCAAGCGTGTCGAGGGGCGTGATTCGTTAGATGTGAAGTTCCGCACGAAGCACTACACTAAGGTCGACCCTAAATATTTCGAGCCTATTATCCAAGGTATGTGGGATGGTGTGAATGTCTCGGGTTCGTCGCTAGGCGCTCGACTCGATGGGTATGATGTGTGTGGTAAGACAGGTACGGCGGAGAATCCGCATGGTCGCGACCACTCGACATTCCTCTCCTTTGCGCCCAAAGACAATCCGCGAATAGCGATCTCCGTATATGTTGAGAATGGTGGCTTTGGAGCCTCCGCAGCACTCCCAATAGCTTCGCTTATCGAGGAGCAGTACCTAACGGGCGAGATCAAACGAACGCATCTCTTGGAGAGGGTTAAGAGTATGAAGATTAAATACCCAATCTATGAAAAGTAGAACAAAAACGGGATTCTTTGCAGGCGTTGATGCTATGGCGGTGATACTCTATTGTATAATCGTAGTGGTGGGGTGTGTATGTATAACCTCTGCATCTTTTGACGAGAACACAACCAACATATTTGCCTTTTCGCACTTCTATATCAAACAGATAATGTGGGTTGCGGTGGCTCTTGTTGCGGCGATGGTGGTGCTGTTGATGGATATCAACTTCTTCCATCGCTACGCCTTTATGCTCTATGGTGTCGGTATCATGATGCTGCTGGCGGCCTTGCTCTTTGGACGCGAGGTAAATGGAGCCAAGGCGTGGTTCGAACTAGGTCCTATTAGGTTGCAACCCGTTGAGCTGGCGAAGATAGCGACGGGTCTCGCCGTGGCGAGGGTTATGAGCGACACGTCGTTTAATATCAATAAATTCGAGGACTTAGCAAAGGTCGTAGCGATACTTCTCGTACCTCTGGGAATTATTGTTTTGCAGAATGACACGGGGTCGGGCATTGTGCTCGGGTCGCTGCTGTTTGTCTTCTACCGCGAAGGGTTAAACCATTGGCTGTCGTTACCAGTAATCCTTGTGGCTACGCTCTTTATTATCTCGTTTATCTTTTCGCCCATCTTTCTACTCGTCGCCTCGATTGTGATATGTACGCTATGCGACGCGATGATTACGCGTGCCTGGAAGAGCCACGTTATATACCTCGCTGCGGTGTCGCTAATGACAATTATTGTATATGCACTCTCGGGCGTTATCTTCGGTGAGACATGGGGTCTTTTTGACTCCCTGCTAGTGTCGGCCTCGATCTCTTTGGTTGGGGTTATAGCCTACGCGCTACGCCACAAGATACACTCGATGTTGATTATTGTGGGCTTCTTTATCTTTACAATGCTCTTTCTTCCCACGACAAACTATATCTTTAACTCGATCCTTAAGGAGCACCAGCGTAACCGTATCCTCACCTTTCTAGGTATGGTGAGTGACCCTTTGGGTACGGGGTATAATGTGAATCAGTCGAAGATTGCGATTGGCTCGGGAGGACTTTTTGGTAAGGGCTTCCTGCAAGGTACGCAGATTAAGTATGGCTTTGTCCCAGAGCGCCACACCGATTTCATCTTCTGTGATCTCGCCGAGGAGTGGGGCTTTGTGGGTGCTTTTGTTCTGCTGAGTTGCTTTGCGCTGCTTATACTGCGACTAATGCACATGGGCGAGAGGCAGAATGAGACCTTTGGGCGCGTATATTGCTACTGTGTTGCCTCTATTCTGCTATTCCATACGTTGGTTAATGTCGGTATGACTATTGGTCTAATGCCCGTCATGGGTATCCCTCTGCCCTTTGTGAGCTATGGCGGCTCGTCGCTGCTCGCTTTCACCATACTTCTCTTTGTTGCCATACGTCTCGACTCATCCTCCGCAAGGCAGAACTATATCTAATCTTTGTATTGCTTCTTACTGTCCTGCGCGGACAGCGGCGGGGTGCTCCCCGCGGAGCTAAACTTTTTGTATTGCGGTTTTCGGATTATACCTAAAGTTATAATATTTCAAAGGGATAGTTAGTTATTTCAAATAAATTTGAGTAACCAACTATCCCTTTAAAATCTCTCAAACACTGCGTGTTTAATCCGAAAATCGAAATAGCAGCGTTAAGTGCTTAATGTTAAGTGTTAAGTGTTAAGCGTTTAATGTTAAGTGTTTAACGTTTAGAGTTAAAAGTTAAGCGATTAGTATTTAGTTCTTAAACCACACAGCTACAAAATAAAAGCTCCGCGGGGAGCACCCCGCTCGCCGAAGGCAGTCCTCGGGAATACAGAAACAGCTGCCCGCGCAGTGCAGTAAGCAACAGAGCACGAAACTGCCCGTGCTGGTCACTTGATCAGACCTCGAATAGGTCTTAATTTAGATCTGAGCTAAGTCGTCGTTTGTGAGGCTCTTGATGCCCTCTCTCTCGATTAGTTGCATCGCCACCTCAAGGTTGTTTACGCGCACAACCATGATCGCGCGGCTACCTACCGAGAAGCAGTACATATACTCTACGACAACACCCTCGCAAGCAAACTTCTTAAGTTCATCATAAAAGGCGCCAGCTAGAGAGTCACACGAGATGGCAATCACCTCGCTCTTCTGTGCGCTCTTCTGTGCACTGCGCAGAAGGCTATACGCTTTATCGTTATCGCTAGTTATAAGTCTCAAAATGCCAAATTCTGAGGTGTCGGCAACTGTGGCTGCGATGATGCGGATATTCGCGTTCGACAAAATATCCATAATCTCGTAGAGGCTGCCAATCTTATTCTCCAAAAAGATTGATAGCTGCTGAAGTGTATTATATTTCATTGTTATATGCTTTTATTGTTGGTTAGTCTATTTCGCACGCTTGTCAACTACACGCACCGCCTTACCCTCTGAGACGGGAAGTGATCCGCCGCTAACAAACTTAAGTCTAGGCGTTACGAGGATCTCATCTCTTAGCGCGCGTGTGATTGCTCGATTAAGCCCCTGGAGAGCTGCGTAGTCATCGGTAAAGGCATCGTCGCCTAGCTCTACCTCGATGATAATCTCATCGTTGATGCCCACAGTCTCGATAGTGATGAGGTAGTTGGTTCCAACCTCCTTGTACTGCATAAGAATCTTCTCAATCTGCATAGGGAAGATATTGACACCCTTAACAATAAACATATCATCGCTACGTCCCTTAAGGCGGTCAATACGTCGGTGTGTTCTACCACAAGGACACGCTTCTGGGATAAATCTCGTTAGGTCGCGCGTGCGGTAGCGAATAAGAGGCATCGCCTCGCGGTCAAGTGTCGTGAGTACTAACTCTCCAACCTCACCATCAGCCACAGGCTCCAGAGTCTCAGGATCTATGATCTCGACAAGGTATGAATCTTCCCAAATATGAAGTCCATTCTGCTCCTGACACTCAAAAGCTACGCCAGGACCACTCATCTCGGACATACCAAAGCAGTTGTACGCCTTTACTCCAAGAAGTTCCTCAATACGTCGACGCTGCTCCTCGGTGTGAGGCTCCGCACCTATCACAAGTGTCGTGAGGCTCGTCTCGGTCTTTGGGTCTATACCCATCTCTGCAAAGACCTCGGCAAGGCGTATCGCGTAGCTCGGTATGGCGTGTATGGCGGTAGTCTTAAAGTCTTTGATAAACTTAATCTGGCGCGGGCTGTTACCCGTAGCAGCAGGTACCGAGAGCGCACCAAGCCACTCGATAGCTGACTGAAAACCTAAACCACCAGTGAACATACCGTACCCCGATGTGTTCTGAAAGACATCCTCACGACGCAGACCGACCATGTACAGACATCTAGCAAGACGATTCGCCCAAGTGTCAATATCCCCTTTGGTGTGGCATATAACCGTAGGGTTTCCCGTTGTTCCACTCGATGAGTGCAGGCGCACAACCTCGGCCTGAGGAACCGCGTTAAGCCCAAAAGGGTAGTTCTCCCTAAGGTGCTGCTTTGTTGTAAATGGAATTGAGCTAATATGCTTTACAGATGTTATGCTCTGAGGATCTATATCTTTGAGAGCCTCGGCATAGAATGGAGATCTCTTAGCTTGAGTTATACTGTTTTTAAGTCTTTCGACTTGTAGTTGTTCAAGCTTTTCGCGAGACATTGTCTCTATCTCGGGTTCGAAATATTTGCTGTTCATTGTTGGTTAGTGTTTAAAATAATCCTAGTAGTATACAAAGCTAATAAAAATTGGTTATCTACCCAATTTTTGTTGATAATAAAATAGATAACATCAATTTTTTTTGATTATATCTAGCCCCACTGACACTATCTATGCAAAAAAGAGCAGTATATATTTGGATTTTATTTTTTCTTTTCTTAACTTTGCAGTCGCTTATACCGAAAAGCATTAATGCCCAGATGGCGGAATCGGTAGACGCGCTGGTCTCAAACACCAGTGGAGCAATCCGTGCCGGTTCGATCCCGGCTCTGGGTACAAAAAACCCCTCTTAATCACTTGATTTTGAGGGGTTTTCCATTCTTGGGGGTGTGCTAAATAACAAAAAGAGAGCAAACTCTCAACTGTATTTAATACAGACTCTCATACTCTTTTGCGATTGTACGCCAACGATAGCGTCGCTGTGCGATCTGTTGCATCTCAGCTTGATTAGATATTGAGCTACCAAGCAGAGCCGACAGACTCTCGCTATCAATAAAGTAGGCGGCTCTATTCTCTGTTGTCTCACGGTTATATACCACATCATAGGCGATGATGTTGCACCCACAAAACATAGCCTCCACAAGTGATGGGTTCGTTCCACCTGCGCTGTGACCATGGATATAGCATCGGCAGCAATGGCGCAGAGCGTAGAGAGTCTCTCGTTGATAGAGAGCTTCAATGATCTTTATATTGGGGTATTTAGAGTACCTACGCTTTAGCTCGCGTCCATACTTCGAGCGACTCCAGTTACCCACAAAGAGGAGGATGGCGCCCGTATAGGCTGCGGACCGTAGTATCATCTCGCAATTATTCTCAGGCTCTACACGACATAGGCTCATTGCGTATTCGCCCCTAGCGACACCATAACCCGCCAAAATATCATCCTCCGCCACACCCTCGCAGAGAACATGGTCACCGCCATAAGCGATCATCACAGCGCTGCGTCTATACCCCTTTGCGACATACTCTACAATGGCTCTGTTGTCAGCAACCACAACATCCGCCCACCCTACGGCAAGCCTTTCACTTAGGCGCAAAAAGCGTCTTGCGACACGACCCCATTTAGCTCGCCGCCACTCCAAGCCATCAATATTTACAATTAATCGACTACGCGACAGAAGTTTAAAGAGAGGGAAAAAGAGACCTCCCGAGACACCCAACGCAACCACGACATCGTACCCACCGACAACCCTCAGCAACGACCACACGTCGTAGGCTATACTCTGCACCCCGTTGGCTTTTAAGGGGATATATTTTAGCTGTGCTCCTCTATAGCTCGGTAGTTGTGTGGAATAGCTCTGCGAGCTACAAAATATAGTGTATTGAACACCACACGAAGCGTTATCGCCGATGATGTTGTCCACCATTGTCTCGAAACCACCATACACTGCTGGGACCCCAACAGTTCCAATTATAGCTACTTTTTTCATCTTTTACTATCTTTATCATGCGCCCCGCTATACATCTCATCTATCGCCTGAGCATGCTGCTGGAGGTTGTGCCGCCACGCCTGATTCATAATCTTGTAGTTGAAGCGCCTTAACCTATCCGCGTTCTGCATGAGCGCCCTTAATTTATCTGTTAAATTTTGAGTGTCGTTAAAGATAAACCAGCTATCATACTCTGCGACAATATCCTTAGCCCCCACAGTTGAAGATGTTAGCACGGGCGTGGCAAAAGAGAGCGCTTCGAGGGTCACTAGGCTAAAGGTCTCGTTCCACAGTGATGGGGCAACAAGCAGAGAGTCGTCTCGAAAGATATCGAAGAGTTGAGTGTGGTTGAAGCCCCCATTAAAGGTTACCCGACTATCACCGCTCGAACCTCGCGCACCCCACACGCTAAGGCTCCACGAACGATAACCCTCACAATCAAGGGCGCAGAGAGCCTCCATCAGTCGCGCGAAGCCTTTGTAGGGTGATAGCGCACCAATAAATATTAGGCGCAGGCAATCGCCACTATAACTCCTCGGCACTCGACGATCTAAAATATTACGGTGCGTGATAGGGATCACCTCCGAGGAGGCGACCTCTACAAATCGCTGGTATACCTCGCGCGTATTCTCGCTATTGAAGTGTACTACGTCGAATAGAGCAAGCATCTGCTCGTAGTGCTCTAAAAGCTCTTTATAGCTCTGCATAACCTTAAAAATAGTCGCGAGTTACGCACCCGAAGCATCGTGGTCGACACCGAAGAGGCGTTACACTCCCGACACTTAGTCGCCGACCGAGCAACACAAGGCATCTTATCACGCCCTATAAGATTTACCTTTGGACAGATTCCAAAGTAGTCATGCGAAGTAAATACCAACTTCACGCCCTCCCCTTTGAGGTATTCGAGTAGCTCAAGGGGCAGCCCCATAAGTGTGTGGACATGAAAGATGTGAGGTTTTACCGAGTTGTAGAGCAACTCCATCTGGGGGAGGCTCATCGTGCGTCTTGAGATAAAATCCGAAGGGTTTTTTATGCCGTACAGCAGAGGTACAGGGAGTGAGTTCATTAATTTGTAACACTCAATATTTTTGTAATTTGCACACCTGCGAAGCGATATCTCCACAGAAAATGGCACATACCCCGAGGGGTACAATAGAGCCACTCGGTGCGCCTTCGACTGCTCGACCATTAAATCTGTTGCGTAGGTTGTAAGCCCCCCGCTGCGCTCAGGCGACAAGCCCAGAGTATAGTGCATAATATTCATAACATACGTAGTATACCCCTCCAGACGTTAAGGTGTGGTGATGGAGTTTCGTCTCGATGGGTATAGAGCGAGATCATGTGCAGAAGGTAGAGAGTGTAGTCGATGGTTTGCCCCCTTAGCTCACTTCTCACGAAATTGCGATAGATCGACTCCGCCGTTAAGTGCTCGCAGCAGATAGCTTGTTGGGTAAAGAAGTGAAAGCGGTCGAGCCGTGGTGGAAAGGTTCTCTGCGCATACTCCAGATCAAAAGTAAACAGTTCACCCTCCTCGATTATCGTGTTCCATGGTGTGAAATCGCCATGGTATGCCGAGAAGGTGTGCTCCCGATCACCATAATGGGATCTGAGCGACAAGATTATATCTGCATACTCGCCACCTAGCCGACTTATGGAGCGGTATATATCACTCTGACAAAACCTACACCGCGTGGCGGTTTTAGTGTGTAGCTCCTCCAAAAAAGCTCTATGTTTGGAGGTAAACCGATGTTCTATTGTAGAGTTACGACTCTTTCGTGTTGACTCTATAAAGAGTGTCGTCCCGTCGCTCAACGTATCGCAGAATAGAGAGCGAGGTACACTTTGCACCCCCACTTCAGATAACTCCCTAAGGATTTGAGACTCCCTAAAGAGTAATTTTTTAACCTCTGCGTTACTGCTGACCTTGCAGTAGCAGATCACCCTACCACCTTTAAAGATCTGTATTGTCCTCTTTTGATGAGAGGATGGCGTCCCCTCAAAAATTGAGAACTCAAAGTGGTTACACCCCGTGACTCTGCGAATTATTGATGATAGCTCCACGGGGAGGCTAGAGTTGATAATTTCGCCATTTACGGCTCTGCGCACAATAGGCAAGCGGTAGAGGTGCGCTAACAACATCTTCGCGACCCGCCCCTTAAACCCGCTTGGTTGGTAGAGCATCAACCCCATCGACATACTGCGCAGCGGAATGATCCACTCTTTACTGTCGCTATTTGAGAATCTGAGGGCTTCACAACCTCCGCTTGCCACCTGCCGCACCACCTCGGCTATGAGCTGCCCCTTACGCTCCCAAGTGAAGTTGCCTCTTATAGCCTCTATCTTACGTGTCATAGAGGCTCGCAGTTGAGGCTCCTTAAGTCTTAATATCGCCCGCCTTATAGAGGCTACCAGCTCTGGGCGGGGCGAGATTTTCAACACAACACTATACTCATTATCGAAGTACCTCGTATAGCCTCCCGTGTCAATACAGATAAGAGGCTTTCCAAAGGCTAAAGCGTCGAAAGCAGTTGTTACAGCGCCCTCCTTAAGGGTTGGATTTATAACGACATCACAATCTGCCATAAAGCGGTAGTAGCGCTCCATGGATACCTGCCCATGGAGAGTTACGAAACCCTCTAAGTTGAGCTTCGAGATGAGCGCTTTGAGTCGTTTCATATCTGTCCCATCGCCCAAAATATCGAGCCTAAGGCGAGCCTCCTCCCCGATGGATAGTGCAAAGGCCTCGATCATCATATCAAAACCGCGCCACGCCTCAAGACGTCCTACGGCAAGGTAGCGACACTGCGTCTCGCACTTTGCCCCCGCGTACATTGACGTATCGAGCAGTTCAACGGCGACATCCGTAAAGACGACAGCTTTGTGGCGATACCTGCTCGGTATAGATGCCTTTGCCTGCTCCGTTTTACACAGTATAAGAGCCGCGTCCCTGCAACGATTGATATACCTTCGGTTATACTTTAGGGTGTTAACCAGAAGCCTCTGAAAAGTCTCTTTTGCCCAATCCCGCAGACCATACTCACGAATAAACTCCTTGGGCACATAGCTCCCAACACCTATTGGACCCCATATAAACCGCTGCCGCTGACCATAACGGCTCGCCGACCATAGTGCATTGCCGTAGGTTAAAAGGTGGTATATCTCGATATCGTGTCGCTTCATCGTGCGACGAACCAGAGTGTTAGTCAACCTCTGCCATAGCATATAATATATCCTCACACCGCGCAGCCCCCTCTTCCAGAAGCGCAACCATCGGGGAAGATCATAGTAGACAAAGTGCGGTGGATGAGCCATTGGGTGGGCTTTCAAGTAGCACTCTATTCTTGCCCGATTACTCTCTCGAGTGAGAACCCATAGATCAAAATATTTCGACATCTCGACAACCCAATGCCACCCGACACCTATCTCTGAGCCTAGTGATGGCTCGCAGGCATACGCCGAGACAAAGACCCGTAACCTCATATATGCCCGATATTATATTTATGTTGCTCGGTGATAATTATCGCCATGATCTCCGCTACGCAGACCTCCACAACGCCATTATTATGAATTAGGTAGTACCCCTTTTTAGTCGCTAAGTAGTCCATCTTTGCGTTGATACTCTCGATCTGCTCACTCTCCAGCTCTTGTTTGCGCTGGCGGATTGTAGTGGGGGTGGCGGTGATAAGAAAATTGTACCTAAAGCGCGGAATAAAGAGACGACTCCAGAGGTACAGAAACTTTGTATTGAGGTATATAGACGAACGACGAGAGTCCACGACAACATCACTAAAGTAACGATCAAATATAATCACCTTTGTTAGTTTGCGGTGTGGTTTCACCTCTACCCAATAACCAACGACGTAATCTAGCGTGTAGTAACAGAGGCGCAACAGCGAGCTAACAACACCTTTTCTCTTGCTACGGTGCGGGCTAGCGTAGTCCCTATCTACACCCCTCATAACCCCCGCGGACTCGGCGACATCGCCAATATTGGGGATCAGAAGAGGTCTAAAGTGGAAATACTCCGTGGCTTCGCCATAGACCCCCGCGATCTGCTGTCGCAGGGTATCTATAACTGTTGTCTTGCCCACTCCATCAGCCCCCGTAAAAGATATGCATGGGGATGTTCGAGAGGTGAGAAAGAGCCACAAGTAGAGCACACGCGAGGAGATAACAGAGGTAAGCGTAGATAAAGGGCTGCGCCTAAAGTTCCTCCACAGAGCGCGTCTAAAGAGCTTTTGCCCACTTAAACGATCACACTCGTGGAGACCGTCACATCCAAATATATCGGCAATCTTGGCACGAACAACATCCGAAACAGAGACCATATCTCTTGTTTGTTGATACTTCGCAGGGTACGCATCGCCAACAGCTCTATTGTAGAGGTATTTATCCAGAAACTCCCACTCTTTGGAGACATGGTACAACACCCCATTATACGCTCTACTTGCCAACATCTCATTAGCCGAAGCCAACACAACACCATGGATAGAGGTGCTCGTAAAGAGATCCCATTGAACCATCTCGACACCTCCATCTTCACGCATCTTCGCACACACGTAAGTTATCAGCCTCCCATTATCGAGCCACGAAAACAGTTGCCAATCATCCTGCAATAGAGTCGCTGCGAGCCCCCATCGCACACGGTTGAACTCGCCTCGGTCGATGATGATATCTATATCTCGGCTACTATTGTTGTGGGGTAAACCCTCGTAGTTACGCAGCACGGCATAGCGTACATTTTTGTTAAGGTACGTAATTACTGACCTTATATAATTTGCAACCATCAGCCTCTAAATATTCGTATGTTAGCCCTTAATTTTTGCATAAAATAGTGAGGGTTCATAGCCATCGAACGAACAATATCACACACCCCCGAGAAGAGGCGAAACCGCTCAATATTAAGAACCCCATTACGAAGATAGTAACCTGCCCTAGCGTTATACTCCAGCTGATTCATCTTCTTCGCCGATACAGACCCCATAAAATCGACATAGCTGATCTCAGACTCCCCCGCGCGACGCAGTTTCAGGTTGCGCTTTACGTATATCATCTTAAGCGTCATATATACCGAGTTGGAGGATAGCCCACTGTGACCTTTACGGTAGTTATATAATATTTGGGGTATTGTGACCATATATTTACCCTCTACGTAGAGGTCGCTCATTCGGGTCCAGAGGTCTAGGTCTTCACAATAATCTTGGTGTCGAGGTCTCCCACAAGGAAAACCATCTAAGCGAAAGCCGCCAACCCTGAGCGCCGCTTCACGATCAAACATGGTGTATATAGGCAGAAAGATCAACTTCTCGCCTCTTGCCATTAGCTCAAACGCCTCGCGGCTCTTTGGCCCCGTAAACAGACCGCCGCGCATAGCTCTGCCGTCGGTGTCTATAAATCTATACCATGAGCTAACACCGATAATATTATCGTCCGAGCTTATCACCCTATACTCCTGCTCGAGCAACCCGCTCAGAGGAATATCGTCGGCGTCGATAAAGATGACGTACCTTGTCCGCGACTCCTCCAGCGCCCTCTCGCGAGCGTACGCGATACCTTGGTTGTGGGTGAGGTTGATTACCCTGTGTCTAAAATCTAGGAGTGTCGACTCAACGACCTCCAACGTGTTGTCGGTGGAGCAGTCGTTGATAATAAGTAGTTCGAACTCTTTAAACGTCTGGCGCAGCACTCCTCGTAGAGTCTGCTCAATATACGCAGCGGCATTATAGGCGCAGATCGCAACAGTTACTTTCGATTGCATGATTTATTCTCTTTAGTTTCTAAATAATTATCCATAAAATATTTAGATGTCGCCAACAACATAATCAACCCCCAATGGTAGGCGATATTTCCAGTAGCTCCAGCCATGCCCGCAAAGAACAAAATAGTCTCTAACGAGAAGAGGCGAATAACACACGAAAAGACAAACCCTAGCGATATAATATAGCTCAGAAGCCCATAAGTGCTCATCGTCCCTAGCTTTGTCTTTCCCGTATGGATATCCTTTAACCAGTGGTCGTGGCTCTCACCCTCCCCAAACCAAGTCTTTGCCTCTGTGAGGTCGGTGTTGTGGATGGTATTTAGCAATGGCACAATTCGCGTGGCTCCACTTCCATCGGCATCGCGCACAGCGTCGGCGTCGAGGGTTGTCATAGCTCCCATTATGGAGTATGCGCGTTGAAACTGCGTATGTTCTATATGTGGGGCAATAAAGTATAGCGCAACAAAGAGGGGGGCTATAACTGCGAGGTGTTGACGCTTGAAAAAATAGAGAGACAAGAGTATAAGACCAACAAAAGCTGTTCCGCTACCCATCGTTACCATCGACCATAGAAACCCAATCGTAACCCATCTATTTTCACGGAATATCATTCGAGGTGTGAGAGCCGATATATCGAGCTTCAACTCGTACATCCTCATCAAGCACAAGAAGGCTACGGTGAGTATACGCGCCGAGGTAGATGGCTCGCCACCCAGCGAGTTAGCTCCAATTCCACGATCTAAGATCTGTGTTAGGTTTATTATGGGGAGCACCTTAACCCCCATGACAATAGATGCTTGCTGAAGTAATAGCACAACCGTGAAAGCCAAGATTAAACCCTGTAACACCTTTATGAAGTAGTCCAAAGAGAGGGCTTTTTCGTTGTATATCAAGTTATAGTACGCTTGGAAGTAGAGCAGAAACGATAGTAGGTAGAGGATGGTAGAGTACCTAAATTGTTCGGAGTTGAATAGCGCACTAAAGAGAACAGCGATAAAGTATAGACTTAGCCACAATGTTGCACGATTAAATTTAGGGCTATAAATCAGGATGATAAATGGTGACAGGAGGGATACTGCAAGTTTTATCACGCTCGGACCTCCTCGGCTCTCTAATGGTATATATCTTATACACATTAAACACAACATAAAGGTTGCGATGCCCCTTATGGTGAATATTTTACCTAGATTATACACTCTTCCTTCTAATTAAAAATGGCGCCTTCGTATTTATAAGGTTGATTATCAACACCTCAATGGCAAGAGCCGCGAAGAAGTACCAGACTGTATTTATGGTGTTATACTCCATATTTCCAAATATATATTTATCAATAATCATAAAAATCTCCAACAGAATCGAGAAGTGAGTAGCCATCAGTATCAACGAGTTACGACCAAAGTAGACCAATGGTCGAGCAAGGAGGCTGCCCTCCACTAAAGTAAAGAGCATCGTTACACCTACAATACAGAGAGTATTAAGGACTATATTAACTGCCCAAAACGAGAGGTATGGTGGCAAGAGTTGCAAATTTGTTGCCCAGAAGTAGACGCCAACAAAGGAGAGACCGACCACGATCTTCACCCACGCGGACTGCTCTAGTATCGCAGCGGAGTATCTCTTTGCTAGGTAATAGGCTGCGGCTATATAGAGCCACGCTCGATTGATATCGCTAATAAATTGCAGAGGAGCACCTATGATATCTCCATACCGCACAACACCCTGATAGTGCAACAACCATATAGAGTGAAGGTAGATCACCCCCAGACTCAGCAGCGCAGAGAACAGCTTGAAGCGAAGGCTTTTATCACGCAGATAGATAAATATTATCTCGCCAAAGAGTAGTGCGGGAAGAAACCACAGTGTTCCAATCCCTTTCAAACATAAGAACTTATAGATATCCCGCCATATAATGTAAGGCTCTTTGAAGTTGAGAAGCACCAGTATAATATCGAACACAATGATTATAATCGAGAACCATAAATATGGATATATTAGTGTGTATCGTCTCTTCTGTATATGCTCCTCTATGGTTCGGCTCTTTGAGGATAGCCCCCACAGCCAACCGACAACGAAATAGAACGCCGTGGAGCGAACTAAGAAGTAGTTGTACTCATACTCAAAGAAGTTCTCAAAATGGAGATATACCAAAGTAACTATTGATAGCCCTTTGAGCATATCAATATAGTCGCGTCTGCGTTTTGTTGTCATCATCGTCTACTCTATTACACCCTCCAACATACGTCCATATAGGGTCTGCTTGCCCGTGGCGGTTTGCTTGTGCCACGCCCTTCGAAAGGAGAGCTTAAAGACGAACTCTCTCTGCGCTACTTCGCAATACCTCTTATTGTCGAACGGTTCATTCATCATATTGGCTAACTCCAACCTGCCGTCGTTCGAGAGGGTCATTCGCTTCATATCGTGCTTCACGCTGGGCAGGTGAGCAAGAAGGTAATCTATTAGGTAGTCCTGCGTAACGTAGTCGGGGAGGACTCTCTCTTTGGAGGCTATGGCGCACAACATATCCCCCACAAATGAAAATAGAGGGTAACCAGCCTCCCGACTCCACAAGCACCAGCTACTCCAGTTAAGCTCCCCCGAAGTCCAGAAAAAGGTACTGCACCTAGATCTTGAGACCGCCCCATGCGCTGTATAGATAGGCGTCTCGTTTAACTTTTCGAGAGGTACGCGCTGTGAAACCCATACTGTCGCGTCGAGCCATAAGCCGCCATAGCGTGAGAGTAGTCTATTTCTAATGATATCGCTATAATTCGCCCACGATACCATCCCATCGTGAACCTTTTCATAGATTATGGGTGGCAGCTCTACGTAGTTGTGTAGATTATCATTTGTTAGAAGTACGCTATTACCGTTTAGGTGTGTTAGCTGCCTATAACACGCCCGAATGAGAGGGGGCATATTATCCTCGCCCTGCCCCCAGAAGATCCAGATCTTTGGCTCCTCGACTCGACGCAACTGAGGCGGCTCGTTGATGTGGCGGTTGATAATTTCGCTATAATTTCGCTCTATATATCTATCCAGCCACTTTGTCTTTCTCTCTATTGCATACCTCGATAATCGGTAACTTATCGGCATCCTTAGATAGAAGCACAACCACCAAACGGCACTCCAAAAGGCGAAGCTTAGGCTGTATACTCTCGAGATAGTATATAAACCAACTATGCGCAGACGCACTGTCTTAATGATCTCTTTTTTTGATATTGGCTCCATGATGTTTTCTCAAGTAGGCTCTTACCCTCATCAAAAGGAAATAGGTCTCAATAGATAGATAAGAGTATAGTTTACGAATAGGTGGATAGCCGCTATAATAGCGTAGGTAGAGCAGCTGCGACTGTCGCCAATACTTAAGGCGAAAAGAGCTATCCCCCTCTTTAGATTCGATATGGTTGTGAATGGCGTAAGTCTGTGCACAATAGTATATCTTCTGCCCCGCTCGCTCGATCTGCTTGGCGAGAATAGACTCCTCGCCATATAAGAACGTCCGCTCATCGAAGAGACCAATCCTCTCTATTGACGCTAGTCTCAGAAGTATACAGCAACCGTTTAGCTTCTTACAGAAGCGCGATCGGTGTGGCTCATCAACCCAACAGGGGTGCAGGGCGGTTGATCTACGCCTTAGCGAGTTGCGGAGCCATCCAAAATCATCAATGCCTCCACTCTCACACCCCCGTGGTGGATTCTGAGGCGTTCCGCTGGGGGTGATTATAGAGCCTGCGCATAGCGCAATCTCCTCATCACGCTCCATCACCCTAAGCAGAGTTATTATGTAGTCTTGGGCGGGGAACTCCATATCTGGATTGGCGATAAGGGCATATCTATACCCTCTACTAATCGCATGCCTTAGCCCAATATTATTCCCTGCATTGTAGCCACTGTTCACGTCATTGGCGATATAGGTGACACGCTCTTTTGCTGATAGCTCTGCAATACTCTTGCGCTCATCATGTCGCGAATTATTATCCACAACAATAATCTCCAACTCTACGCCTCGTTGCCTCTTTATATCTCTAATAGCGCGAGCGCACTCCGCGTGTGAGTTGTAGTTGAGTATCACCACTCCAACGGTTATCTTACTCCTGCGCATCTTCTTCTATATAACCAGCTCCTCACCCTTGAGGATATAGCGTGCAGGCGACGAAACCTGCAACGGGTAGCCTTGGAGTTAATCGTTAGACAGAGGCTAATATCATCGCAGTTCGTTATCTGCCCTCCAAAGAGTGTGTAACGAATGAGTTCCAACATATCAAATCGCTTTACAAAGTACCTCTGCTTGCCTATTAAAGGGGCGTCGAAACTACCCACTAAAAGAAGTGCGCTATAATCAATCTTAACGCTCTGGTTTTTGAACAACTCAATACCCTCTAACGCTATCTCTTCGATGGCTTGGGGGTAGTCGACACCCAGCCTCTCGACGCTATCTATCAGGTTGAGCGACGCTCTAATATTACACTCTACAACAGTGTTACGTGCACTCCGATGGTCATCCTTAAAAGTTGCCCTCACTCTCCCGCTCTTATCCTGCTTGTACGAGAGGGCGCTTCGGTATGGCGCAACCGAAAAGTAGTTCTCGATGATGGCTGTTAGCCCTCTGGTGGCTCCATTTATAAAGGAGTTGAAGGCTCCATAGCTATACGGCAGCACATCTGGGCGAACTCCGAAATAGAAAAACTCGACAGGCTTAAAGCCGCCTCTACGAAGAACTCTATTCACCATGAGCCGCGACGTCCCGAGCCAGCCGACATCCACAAAAGCGGCTCTCTGCGAGGAGGTGACCCCCTGCTGTTCGAGATATTTAAGGAGTAACGCCCTCTGCTGAAGCGCCTGCTCTTGGACGAGGGGTGTCACCGCGCTATTGAAGATAATATCTAAAATTTCGCGCTGCTGCAAGGAGCTACTAACCCTACCATAAGGGAGTTTAATACCGTGAGCATTGAGGGTTCTTTGGTCCAATTGAAAGAGCTTAAAGATGCTCTCAATATCTTTGCCTATGAGAGTCTTGCCATCGAATAGCTCTAAGACGTCACCGCGCTGCATCCCCTCCAAAGCGGGCAGAAAGAGTGAGCGGCGCGAGATAAAGAGGTACTTAAGTTTAAGATTGTCATAACGATTTAGACGCTCCGCGATTTGGTGTAAAATATAGCTATCTCGATTTAAGAAGTATAATTCATCGACCCCATCTCGAGCGGCTGAATCTAAGATATAGCGCACATAGGCGATATATATCGGAGCGACATATCCCGAGGCGATCTCGGCAGCACTACCACCCCCCAGCAGAAGCCTAACGCTACGCATAGCGCCTACGATTGAGGAGTATATATAGCCACGCCTCAAGGGTCTAAAGCGCTCCATTAAATAGCGCTCCTCTTGAGTAAACCGACTATCCACATATCGCGCCTTTATGCCTCTGCGACGAGCCATCTTTATGTCGCTGTGAGAATTGTCACCATAGTGAGTCCACGCCGTGGGGGATAGTTCACAACGTACCACATCGTAGAGCTTACCGCTCGCTTTGGTGGCTTTGTACTGGGAGGATACGTATATCTTCTCGCCCTCATCGATGATCCCTTCGCGACTTAAGACCATTCGCAAAAACGCCTCGTCGAGGTACATATCCGATATATAACATATCTCTGCCCCCTCACGACGACACCTCTTAACACACTCTTTAAGCGAGGTGTTGGCGGTTAGATTCTCCCACTCAACACTCTTCTCCGCAGCGAGTGCCCGCTGAGAAGAGACGCCAAAATACTCACTTTCGAATGAGCTATATATATCCTCTATCGAAGGCTCTTCAACCAAAGCATCGCCCTCGGCTCTGAGTCTCCACAGCACGAAACTATCGGCTCGGCTTTGATCCTGCGCAAAGAGTCTTTGAGCCGTGAGGTAGAAGATATTTTCGGCTGCCCCACACCTGCGAATAAGCAGCGTATCAAACACATCAAACGAAATTAACTGCATCATGGTCTACTCGCGCATTATAAATTTCATGAATTTTGTTGTGTACCATATAAAGTTGGCACACTTTAGGTACCCCACAGAGGCTAGGTAGAGAGCTAACTTATTGTGTGCACCCAGTTTACAGCGTTGCCAGATCCTACTTGTTAGATTATCAAAAGCCCTATAAAATCTCTTTTGTGTCTGTCTATCACTATTCTTTAATATCAAGAACTTCACCTCTATCTCCTTTGTCTCGATCTCCTCTCTGTACTTATCGAGTAACCCCTTATCGCCTACATACTTCTCATAGAAGGAGATCATCTCAATAAAATCGCCACACTGCTGAGTTGTATATATGCGAGAGAGTGAATTTTCTCGCTCTAAGTAGTGGTAAAAAGCGCCCGACACCTTGCTAACTATACGCGCATTAAAGAGCAACATCAGCGACATCGCGGCATCCTCGCCAAAGTTAAACTCGACACTATACTTTTTGAAATCATCGCACCTCAACAACTCCGTGAGAACGAGTTTATTCCACAGCTGGCTATTGATAGCTCCATTTATATATTCGTGGAAAGGATCCGCGGCATCGAACTCGACAAGGCGCACGTATGATGGGTGCTCGTCGCTCTCAACAACATAATCACACACTACAATATCGGCGTTGTCCTGCGTTGCTTTGGCGTACAGCCTCTCAAGCATCATCGGCTCGCACCAATCATCACTATCTATCTGTATGGTGTAGCGACCCATTGCGGCATCTATACCCTTTTGGCGCGTTGCCGCGATGCCACAATTCACCTCGTTGCTTATCACCCGCACATGCAGCTCTGGGTAGTCGGCGATAACTCGATAGGCTATCTCCATTGACCTATCCATGGTACAATCGTCTATTAAAACAAACTCCACGCCCGCGCTCTTTGTCTGCGTAAAGAGTGAGCGCAGACATCTCTCTACATATATCTCCACCCCGTAGATGGGAACAATTACTGATATATCCATTATCGTTATTTTATTACTCTTAGAATCTGTTTAAGTTTTTCTCGCTAAAATTGTTAAGAGAGATGTTGCTTTAATTCTCTCTCTTTACAAGAGGCGCATAGCGGTGCCTGTGTAACGAGTGTAAAAAAGCGAGAAGTGAAGTGACAGATCCTTAACAAATTAGATGAAAGAAATTTAAACAGATTCTTATCGTACGCGACGTGAACTCCCTAAAGCCTCTATCAAAGATCAGCAGCATAGGCGTGTAGATTGCCAAAAAGAGGAGCGTGAGATAGAGTCCACAAACAATAAATTGAAGATAGCTCGTGGCGACGATAGACAACCATCTATCATAGACTAAGATCGTCAACAGGCTAGCCACCATAAATATAGCAAAGCGAAGAGCGAAGCCTCTCCAATAGCCCCAAACACTCCTTTTGAACCCTCGGCTATATAAGAAATATGGTTTCCAGACGCCTATTATGGTTATTAAGCTTAGGGCATTCCCACTCAAAATCCCCGCAAGCCCCCAGTAGTATCCACCAACAATGGAGGCTACGATACATATCGCCGATTCGGTATATGGCGCCCACACATCATCAAAGAGCCCATAACCCATAATAAACTGCTCCGTGGTATTTCGAAAGTAACTGATATAGCAGCTAAAGAGCATGATAACCAGCACCGCGTGGCTTAACAAAAACTCACCCCCTAGCCATATCGTAATAAAGGGTTCGGTAAGCATGTAGAGCATAAAAGTGAAGTAACCAGCTACAAAAAACCGAAGTGACAGCATCTCGTAATAGACCTTTACAATACGCTGTGTATCCCCTTGCGCCACGAGGTTACCCACCGAGGCGATACTACTACCCATCACCGACTCTACGGCACCCGACAGCTTAGCGGTTATAACCGTATAGTTTGTGTATAGAGCAACCACCGTAAGGGTTGTAAAGGAGTAGATAATGATTGGGGTGGCTTGAGACTGCACCAACCCGCCTATCTTGTGGGCAAAGACCTGCTTGGTCTTGGTTATAATTGATGGGTACTCTCTCAAGTACTCTCGTGCGTGGCTTAGAGAGGCTTTAAGCCATGGATAGACTCTACTCACTCGGCGCTGGATGATGTAAGCTACAATAGCTCCAAATAGTAGATCGACAAAGACGAAGAGGTAGAGGTTTGCGCTCCACTTAGCTATGGCAGCGGCTAAAAGCATGCGCGCAACAGCTGCCAGCTGCGAATATCGAGTAATTTCGTAACCTCGCTGATCGGCAGTAAAAAGGGTTGATGGGTAGTTGAGGAAGTAGCCGAGCAGCGAAGCTAGGAGGTAGCAGTAGAACGCGAAATATATAACCGCGAGCGAGATGCCACTACTCTCAAACATCCAGACAAAAAACAGAGAGAGCAGAACCCCTAGCCCCAATATTATACACCCAATACGAATATAGATGTAACCAAGTATAGATATTATCTTATTTATCTCGACCCGATCATCGCGAGCAAGAGGCGTGTAGAGCGTAAAGCTCACCGCAGCACCTACACCCAACTCCGTGAGGTTAAGAAACCCTAACACACTATTAAGAGTCGTTGTGAGACCCATAAACTCCACCCCCAGAGAGTCTATATATATCTTTCGTGTAAAGAACGATATTAGGAGTATGATAAAGTAATATATCGCATTTACCCTAGCGTTAAGCAGACTCTTATCTGTCCTTGAAAGCGTCATCTCTTAGCTGTCTCGTTACCATAACCGTAGCTATAACCGTAGTGTTCTCTGCCGCCATAACCATACTTACCCCCACCATATCGAACGGCATTTAAGAGTATCGACATTGAGTTATACTTCTTGCTATTGTAGATCTCTTGGAGGTATGGAAGTGAGCGTTTATCGAGCAGCCCCACGCGGACGACCATAATGGATGTGTTACACTGCTTTGCAATAATCGCGGCGTCGGTAACCACCTCAACGGGTGGAGAGTCGACGAAGATGTGGTCGTAGCGAGAGCGCATATCCAGCATCAGTTGATTAAAGCGATCACTATCGAGAAGCTCCGAGGGGTTGGGTGGAATAGTACCAACGGGTATAATATCAAGTGATGTGCTGAGCTGATCCTTTAGTATGACAGCGTCAATATCATCGACCTTGCCACTTAGATAGTTAGACAGTCCAACCCGCGGATTATCAACGCACTTACTAAGGGTGGCTCTGCGTATATCACCATCAATAATAAGCACCTTTGTTTTACTCTTTAGCGCCATGCTTATGGCTAGATTAAGTGTTGTAAAGGTCTTACCGCTTCCAGGGTGCAGCGATATTATCTGAACTACAGGAGTCTCACCTTTGGGCGCCATAAAATCGAGGTTTGTACGAATAACACGAAAAGCCTCATTGAGGATACTTCGATCGCCACTCTTAACCACAATTCGATCCCCCTTATCGTAGGGTATAGAGCCTAGGTATGGTATATTCAGGGACTCCAGATCCGCGCGACTCTTGATCTGAGTATCGAAAGCCTCCCTTAGCAAAAGATATATTATGGGGAGGATAAACCCGAGGGTTAACCCTAGCAACAACACCTCCATGCGCTTGGGTTCAATGGGGACATTGCTACCACGCGCCAGATTAAGCACCTTGGTATTGTATGAAACAAACGCCTGCGAAAGCTCATTCTCCTCGCGTTTTTGCAGCAAAAAAAGGTACAACTCCTCTTTGATCTTCTGCTTGCGCCCCGATGACAAAAGGTATAGCTCCTGCGAGGGGTTGTTCGAGATTCTTCGCTGTGCGGCAACCTCAGCCATTTGACTCTGCTCAAGGCGTATTTTTATTGCCGAGATATACTCCTTTATAGAGTTCATAATCAACCCCTTCAACTCTTTTTGTTCTAAAGCTATGGCTTTGACTATTGGGTTGTTAATGCTACTATTGAGCAGGTAGTTTTTCTTCTTCAGCAAGAGTTCATTGTAGGTCGATATCTGCTGCTCGATATTGGGGGACTCAATACCCGTATTCACAGGCAGCAGACTATCCGAATTACCCTTATTTTCGAGGTATTCAACCACATATACAGCCATCGAGAGCTGATTATTTAGCTCGACCTGCTCCTTTAAGATATCGGCCGATGACTGGAGATTTATCCCCGTCACAACCCCCACATCGGGAAGTAGGTTCTCGCTCTTATAGCTTGAGATATCCCTATCGACCTCGCCTAACTCTCTCTCGATAATAGCTAAGCGGTCGTTGATAAAACTCGTCGTTGAGACTGTCGCGAGGTTACGGTCCTTAATCCAATTTTCGTTGTAGACAGATATTAGAGTATTGATAACATCCTCCGCCTTTTGTGTGGAGCCTGAGACAAAGCTAATATCTACAATTGATGCCATCTCATCCCTTAAGGCGACTGAGAGTGAGCGCATATATGCCGAGGATGCACCGTTGATACTCTCCTTCGAGAACGAGTAGAGATTACCATACGCGTCACCCTCTAGCGGCATATTCTCAACAACCGTAAAGGCTCCATAGGGTGTTACGATTGGCTTGCCGTAGACCCCTTGGATCTCGTCACCAACCCCTTGACCATCTACGATTAACTCAGCAATGGTGAAGCTCACTGAGTCCCGCGGCGATAAAAGCATACTTATATTACTCTCCCGCAAAGGCTCCGACAGCTCAACCTTAAAGGGAGCGCTTCCGTAGAGGTCAATCCAACGCAACCCTTTACGGTGGATGGAGTAGTTGTAGTTCAGCCCTAGGCGTCGCACAACCTCCTCCATCAATAGTGGGTTCTGAAGCACAAGGATCTCATTTGTTAGGTTTGTATTACTCTGTGCTAGCCCCAAGTCTTTAAGCAGCATCTCATCGCTTCCGCTCGCAGAGCCTGATTTCTCGTTTTTTATAAGTATGGATGCCGTGCGCTTGTAAGTGGGTGGAGTGATGGTGATATACGCCAGAGCGATAACAACACCCACGCTCATCGAGATGGCAAAAAGCCATATATTATTTATAAATATCTCCCAAGCCCCTTTGAGCGTTACGTATGAGTTATTTTGTTGATTCATCAGTTATTAATTTATACTAGTGATGTGTTAACTTTTGCGGCGATTAAGCAATTACTTGATTTGGTTTGCATAGCGCTCGATTGTTAATAGTAGGCGCAGCCTACGTCGCTATATGTTGATAAATGAGCGATAAAGCAACGCTTTAATCGAATATTTGTCAACACATAGCAGATTGAAAATCTATCTATTAACAATCGCAAAAAAAAGCTCCGCGGGGAGTACCCCGCCGCTGCCCGCGCAGGGCAGTTGTAGACATTTTTAATGCACCAGTAGTTATTAATTTACAAAAAGAACTACGATAGTCATTAGAAGCGAAGATAACGAAATCCAGAACGAGGCGCTACGTACGGTGTTTCCATTTATTGTCGATTGGTTCGACCTCACCTCGTTAGGCTCCACGTAGATCATATCATTCTGTTGCAGATAATACGCAGGCGATTGATATATCTCCGTACTCTTGAGATCTAGCTGGTAGGTTATCTTTTCGCCATCCATATCTCGCGTTAAAAAGACTCTATCGCGCTGGGCGGTGATCTGAAGATCCCCCGCCATGGCTATGGCGTCGAGGATTGTTGTACAATCGCTACTTATAGTGTATATACCTGGTGAGGCGACATCGCCAAGAACAGCAAACTTTAGGTTGTCGAAATCGACAATTACGATTGGGTCATTCAGAAGTTTCTCCTCCATGATCCGCCCCTTAATAAATCGTGACAGCTCCTCGCGCGTCATACCCTCAACGTGAAGCCGCCCCAAGATAGGGAAGTCGATATCTCCGTTTGAGTCAATCGTATAACCTGGCGTAGAGACTGACGAGTTGATAGATATACCCTTAAGCTGCTCCGTGAGGTTAAAGATAGCGGCTAGTTCGGGGTTCTTGCTCGTCACATAGATCGAGATCTCATCACCCGCCCCAAACCGAATATATCCACCCCGCACATACTCAAATTTAGTGTCAATCTTCTGATTTTGAAAATACGCTACACTATCTATTGTAGCACATGAGCCACACAGCAAGAGGGCTATCACCGATAAAAGTCTTTTCATATATTAACCTGTGTTTTGGATATAGAAATTTATTGTTTATATTCATTAAAAGCCTCTATAAATGCCCTACGCGGGCAGCTTCTTGCCCCGTCTCTTACTGCCCTGCCCTGCGCGGGCAGCGGCGGGGTGCTCCCCGCAGAGCTATTTTTATCTTACGATTGTTAATAGATTGATTCTCAATCTACTATATATTGACAAATGTTCGATTAAAGCGTTGCTTTATCGCTCTTTTATCAACATATAGCGACGTAGGCTGCGCCTACTATTAACAATCGAGCGCTATGCAAACCAAATCAAAAATGCAGATAAGGTTACAAATAGCTACATATCAAGTAATTGCTTAACCACCACAAAAGTTAACGCACCACCAATAATTCGTTTTTGTGAGTTCTACCTATTATCTAACTCACATTATATTATCTATTTGTTTATGTCGTAGCGCTATCTTTTTGGTAATTACGATATGGATAGTACTCCACACCACGATATCTATTACTATGATGGTTGAAAAATTCAGATAACTTACTAGCGATAGGTTTCCGATTATAAAGAGCGTGTTCATCGCCAAGATATTCTTAAGCGATTGCCTCGGAGTGAAGCCTAGCGCCAGAAACTTATGGTGGATATGGTTTTTATCGGGCAGAAAAAGCGGCTTGTGGTCTCTAAAGCGGTGTATAACTATTCGCACCACATCGAAGCAGGGAATTATAAGCACCGAATAGGCTAGCACGGCAGTGATATGGTGCCGCTCATCAAAACCACCTCTCGCACCCATCTCCCATAGCTTAATTGCCAAAAAGCCCAGAACAGCCCCCACAACAAGTGCACCCGTGTCGCCCATAAAGATTTTGCACCGTCCTCGCCTTCGAACGCCATAGATATTGTTGTAGCAGAAGGGCATCAACGCCCCGAGCATAGCACACACTACAATGGCATCCGTAAGCTCGCCATTTATGTAGAATATTACGCCATAGGTTACTAACGCCATGATCGAGAGCGACGAGGAGAGTCCATCAAGACCATCAATTAGGTTTATTGCATTGGTTACAAAGACTAAAAAAAATATCGTCAAGGGCAGCCCAATAAACAGAGGTATATCGTAGACTCCAAATATACCGTTTAACGTCGTGAAGTATGTACCCGAGTAGGTTATGAAGATCGCTGCTATAACCTGAATAGCGAATTTTCGGCTATACTTAACCCCTATAATATCATCGTACACCCCAATTAAGAAGAGTATCAGCAACGCGGAGCTTTCGAGAACTAGATCAATACAGAACAGCTCCGACTTATCGTTGGGGTACAACTCACACCCGACAATCACCGAGATCCACGTAGAGAGAAGCACCGCAGGAAAAAACGACACTCCACCCAACCGTGACGCAGGAACAGAGTGTATCTTACGCGGGTCGATAGGATCAAAGAGACGCTTTCTCAGGGAGAGCACCAATATCCGCGGTATCATATTGGCAACCATTACGCTGCTAATTGCAAAGGAGAGTAAAACTAGATTCATAAACTAATAATGGCTTTAAATGGGCGTAATTAGAGCTACTCTACCTCACGTTTATATCTTCTCGATAAGTGTTACGTCGACCATTGCTGCAACAGTTAATAATCCATTTAGGGAGATTACCAGATGTTTGCTTCGACGACCCTTTATTTTGATATAGATACCCTCAACACCATCAAAGAGACTATTTGTACTGTGTACTCTTATGGGTGTCCCCTCACCTAAATCAATACCCATCCTCTGGGGATCAACATAGATCACATCCTTGGAACAGATAGATGAAACTCTGAGAAAACTATCCATCTGCTTTGTGGGGATAGTCATCTTATAGCTCCTTTGACCGTAGCGTACATACTTATAATAAAGGTATGGTATATCAGAACATATCTCCCTGAGAAAGCTCTCGGATGTATATACAAATAGTAGACCACGAACCACTGGGATCTCTTTTATATGCTTTGTTTTTGCATCTACAACCTCCTTTGTTGGCAGGTAACACCTTACTCCCCTGCTGTCGAGATACTCCTTGGCTCTGCTCTCGCGACCAAATGTTGGCGCCATAGCATACCAACAAACCTTGTTAGGGTCGATACATGCTCCACTGTCTACCATGATGTTAAGTCCGTATGATTAGAAATTGACATATCCTCTTTTCCTCGAAATTAGCTAAGTGGCTATAATTCCGAGCTTTACAATTAGAATATGAGAAATCCATAACCGAGAATAGAGATTTATATCCTCTGTTATGCTGGGAACAAAGATAGTGAAGATGAATATACAAAAATACGCAGTTTAGTCCTTTGTATATTACTAATAATTAAGTAGATAGCAACACCTTAAAATTCAGAAGATTGTATTTTTACAGATGCCTTTTTATGGTATAATTATATCTAATAACGTGTGTTTTGGTATCATAGAGCTGCAATTTCAAATATTTCACCTATATTTGTACTAACATTGCCACTGTACTTCGCTAGAATAACCCACTACGCACTATCACTAATCATGGAACTTATCAGAGAACAGACCGTAGCCTTCACGGGCAGTCGAGCATTAACCACCTCGATGGCTAACCCCAATAATGTGGAGAGCACAATTCGCACAGCGCTCTGCTCCCTGCTCGAGGAGTGCTACAACAGAGGTAAACGTACCTTCCTCTCGGGCATGGCTATTGGCTGGGATATGATCTGTGCCGAGGAGGTGCTAAAGTTAAGGGAAAAGTATCACGATATTAGACTTATCTCGGTTATACCATTTGAGGGTCAAGAGGAGCGCTTCTCACAGCGCGACAAGACGCGCTACCATGAGCTGCTTACCGAAGCCGACGACACCATCATAATAACGACAAGCGGCTACAACGCTAACGCATACCATAAACGTAATGATTTTTTGGTTAAGAACTCATCTGAAATTATCGCCTACGACAATGGTAAACCTCGTAGCGGCACTAGCTCAACAATCAATAAAGCTAAAAAAAACGGACTCAAGATTCACAATCTATGCGTCGATCTACAACCCGACCCAGTGTTATTTTTATAGCAAAATATTTTTGACGTATAAATACAAATCTTTATTATGACAAATTAGAAACTGTTTAAATTTTGTATCGAAGTTATTTTAGAGCTATTTTGTATTAGTTTTTGCACCTCAAATGAGGCGAATAGTGGTTCTATTTAACAATTTTGAGGTATGAAAAATGGTGCAAAAGAGATAAAAAGAACGAAAATATAAAACTTAAACAGTTTCTTAACACAAGAAGAAAAAAATATTATCTTTGCACAATGAATATTGTTTTATGACAATTTTAGATGTTTTTTATGAGAGATATAGACCAGATTAAGGAAATTATTGATGGTTGCATATCTGCATCCGTTACAGCGGAGGAGATGCAGAATATGCAACATTCTTTTGATTTTTTATATAGTTTTCAAAAGGGTCGTGTTATATACGGCATCAACACAGGCTTTGGTCCAATGGCTCAATATCGTATTGACGATGCAGAGTTGACCGAGTTGCAATATAACATCATACGTTCTCACTGCTGTGGCGTGGGTGAACCTCTATCGAGGGAGAATTGTCGTGCAGCAATGTTATCACGATTGCAGACCTTTTTGGCAGCCAAATCCGCAGTGCATCCAGATGTAGCTGCGCTGTTAGTAGATTTTCTAAACAACGATATAACCCCGATTATTCCACAGCACGGCAGTGTCGGGGCGAGTGGGGATTTGGTACAGTTGTCTCATATGGCACTCGCGCTTATTGGCGAGGGTGAGGTTTTTTTCAGAGGCGAAAAGGTGGCGACATCTGTCGCTATGAGCGAAGTTGGAATATCACCTCTCAGCATGCACATACGCGAGGGGTTGGCTATTGTTAATGGTACGGCAGTGATGACAGGCATAAGCTTGGTGAATGTTACCCTCGCTAAGAAACTCCTAAATTGGTCGATATTAGCATCTGTAATGATTAACGAGGTAGCATCATCGTATGATGATTTCATGTCCCAGCTTCTCAACGATTTGAAAGGACACAAGGGTCAAAGCCAAGTTGCCGCGCGAATGAGAGAGATCTCTGCGTCTAGCGATATGTTGCAAAGTCGAGACGAAGTGCTGTATAATGTGAATGAGAAGAAGGAGGATATCTTTAAGCATAAGTTACAGCCTTACTATTCATTGCGCTGCATACCCCAAATATTGGGACCCGTCTCAGATGCCATAGATGGTGCGGAGGGTGTAGTGATAGAGGAGTTCTACTCTGTAGATGATAACCCGATTGTGGATGTCGACACTGAGTGTGTATACCACGGAGGTAACTTCCACGGAGATTATATCTCGTTCGAGATGGATAAGCTCAAGATTGCCATTACGAAACTAACAATGCTCTCCGAGAGACAGATCAACTATCTGTTCCACGACCGCATAAATGGCATCCTACCCCCTTTTGTGAATATGGGTAAGTTGGGTTTGAACTATGGTTTGCAGGCGGCACAATTTACTGCAACATCCACCACGGCGGAGTGTCAGATGTTGTCGAACCCGATGTGTGTGCACTCTATCCCTAACAATAACGACAACCAAGATGTCGTGAGTATGGGTACAAACTCGGCTCTTATAACACAAAAAGTTATCGAGAATAGCTTTCAAGTTATGGCAATAGAGATGATAGCATTGGTTCAGGCGGTGGATTGCTTGCAGATTAGTGATAGACTTTCGTGCGAGACGCGTAAGTTGTATGACAACATCCGCGAGATTGTACCTCCATTTGTGGAGGATACCACCAAGCACAAGGAGATTGAGCAAGTAATAAACTATCTAAAAAAATAGATTGATGAAATACGCATTAGTAACAGGAGCGAGTCGAGGCATAGGGCGTGCAGTAAGCATTAAGCTCGCCGAGATGGGCTACAACATAATAATAAACTACGCTTCAAATGTAGCGGAGGCAGAGAATACTCTGCAAGCAGTCAGAGACGCAGGAACGGACGGCGAGCTACTCCCCTTTGATGTCTCGGATTTTGAGCAAACGACCTCTGTGTTGAATGGCTGGATAGAGCAACACCCGAGCGAGCATATCGAGGTTTTGGTTAATAATGCAGGAATAAGGAGCGACGCTTTGATGTTGTGGATGGAGCAATCTGCGTGGCATAAGGTCGTATCGACAAGCCTCGATGGATTCTTTAACACAACACAACCGTTACTTAAGTCTATGTTGGCGTCTAAGTTCGGGCGTATAGTTAATATTGTCTCGTTGTCGGGAATCAAAGGTCTGCCAGGTCAGGTGAACTACTCATCGGCTAAGGGAGGAGTGATTGCGGCAACTAAGGCTTTGGCGCAAGAGGTTGCGCGCAAGGGTGTTACTGTAAACGCAGTAGCTCCAGGTTATGTAGCAACCGATATGACAGGGGACTTGGATGAAAAGGAGCTTAAGAAACATATCCCAACAGGTAGATTTTGCAGAGCCGATGAGGTTGCCGATTTGGTGGCATTCTTGGTATCTAAAAACGCTTCGTACATCACAGGCGAGGTAATATCCATAAATGGAGGTTTATACACATAAAATTGAGATGGAGAATAGAGTTGTAATAACAGGTATGGGTATCTACTCATGTATAGGTAAAAATCTCGATGAGGTTAAGGAGTCGCTGTATAACGGCAAGTCGGGTATTGGTATCGACCCTGTGCGCAAGGAGTTGGGTTATCGTTCGGCGTTGACAGGCATTGTCGAGGATCCTAACCTAAAGGGGGTCTTAGATCGTCGTAAGCGTATGTGCTTGGCGCAGCAGGGAACTTATGCTTATGTAGCAACTGTTGAGGCATTCAAAAACGCTAATATCAACGAGGAGTTTTTAAAGAGCCACGAAGTAGGTATCTTGTATGGAAATGATAGTAGCGCACTCCCAGTTATTGAGGGTGTCGATATAATCCGCGAGAAGAAGAATACAACACTTGTTGGGTCGAGCAATATCTTTCAGTCGATGAACTCGACGGTGACTATGAACCTATCGGTGATATTTAATCTTCGAGGTATCAACTTCACTGTGGCAGGGGCTTGCGCGAGTGGTTCGCACTCGATAGGTATGGCGTATATGCTCATTAAAAATGGAATTCAGGATTGCATAGTTTGCGGAGGAGCAGAGGAGGTGAATAAATATGCGGTGGGCAACTTCGATGGACTAAGCGCTTTCTCTATAAGAGAGGATGAACCAGCCAAGGCATCTCGTCCTTTCGATAAATCGAGAGATGGACTTGTTCCGAGTGGAGGTGCTGCGACGCTTATTCTGGAGAGTTACGAATCGGCTGTGAAGCGAGGTGCTCCAATCTTGGCGGAGGTTATGGGCTATGGGTTCTCATCGAATGGAGACCATATCTCGGTGCCTAACGTTGATGGACCCCGTAGATCGTTGGAGATGGCAATCAAGGATTCGGGGGTTGCTAAGGGTGATATAGCCTACGTCAATGCTCACGCTACGTCAACACCTATTGGTGATATGAACGAGGCAAAAGCCATCGCAGAGGTATTTGAAGGCTGCAACCCCTACGTCGCATCTACAAAGTCGATGACTGGACACGAGATGTGGATGGCTGGAGCGAGCGAGATTATATACTCTACCCTTATGATGAAAAATGGCTTTATCGCCCCTAACATAAACTTTGAGGAGGGTGACGAGGCGACCTCGAAACTAAATATTCCATCGCAGAGAGTCGACACGGAGTTTGACCTATTCTTGTCGAACTCTTTTGGCTTTGGTGGAACAAACTCAACATTGATAATTAAAAACATTAAATAGTTATGACAGAACAGGAGATTATTGCTAAGATCAACGAGGTGTTGGCAGATGAATTTGAGGCTGATATTGATACCATCACACCTGATGCACCCTTGATGCAGACCTTAGAGCTGGATAGTTTAGATTTGGTCGATGTTGTGGTACTTATTGAGAGTAACTTTGGTGTGACGCTAGTAGGTCCCGATTTTGTGGGGGTAAAGACATTTGCAGATTTCTACAACCTTATCATCACAAAGGTAGGTGAAAAATAGAGAAAATAGGAAGTGGAGCGGTAAGTCCAGAGGTGGATCATGGGGACATCGGTTTTTTGTCGCCATAATCCGCACTTTAGGTGTGCGTTCTGCCTATCTTTTTCTGGCTTTTGTAGCTATCTACTTTATCCCTTTTGCCCCTAAAGCTACCGCCGCTATATGGAGGTATAACCGCCGTATACTCAAGTATGGCGTGTTGAAGTCGGCGATATATATCTATCTCCACTACTTCACATTTGGACAGACCATAATAGACAAAATCGCAATCAATAGCGGTCTGGGCGCAAGATATAAATTTGAATATGACAACTACGAGGAGTTTTTAAAGATTCTCGATAGAGGTGAAACTATCATAATTGGTGCACACGTCGGATGTTGGGAAATTGGAGCACAATTTTTCGGAGATTACGCGTCGCGACTCAATGTTGTAATGTATGACGCTGAGTACGAAAAGATTAAATCGGTAGTTCAGCGAATGGATATTCCATACAAGATTATCCCAATCAACGAGGGGAGTATCGAGTCTTTGATTAGAATCAAGCAGGCGCTCTCGGCAGGGGAGTATGTATGTATGCAGGGGGATAGATACCTCGACAAATCGGGAGCTATGAGGGTTAATTTTATGGGTCATGATGCCCTTTTTGCATCGGGACCCACTCTTATGGCATCCAAATTCAAAACACCTGTTGTCTACTATTTCGCAATGCGAGAGAGGGGAATGAAGTATCGTTTTATATTCAAATCCGTAGAGGGTGGACTTACCCAAGAGGAGCTTATGAATATATTCATAGAGGAGTTTGAAGGTGTTGTGAGAAGGTATCCCCAACAATGGTTTAACTTCTATGATGTATGGAGTATAGAGTAGCACTTATATCGCTCAATAGACTTCGTGACCCATACCCAGTCTATCCCCTCGCTACGGCATATCTAAAGCCATATCTCGAGGAGCATCTGCCCGTGTGCAAGGTTGATGTAATAGACCTTAATATGTTCTCCGATGATGAGTTGGAGGAGCATATTCGCACTACAAAACCACACTTTATATGCCTATCAATTCGCAATGTCGATGGTGCTAACTCACTCGATAGAAGAGCTTTTTTTGGAGCCTATAAAACTATAGTCGACAAGGTGAAGGGGTGTAGTGATTCTCCAATTATAATTGGAGGTGCAGGATACTCCATCTTCCCCGAACAATTCGTAGAGGAGTTAGGTGCAGACTATGGCATTGAGGGCGAGGGCGAAGCGGCACTATGCGAGCTATTGAAGGCTCTAATAAACAAAACATCGACCGCAGATATTCAGCGAGTTACTCACAGAGGTGGCGCACGAAACAAAACTTGCCACCATATACTATCGTCCCAAGTGGAGTATGAACCCAAGTTGGTGGAGTACTATTGGAAGCAGAGCGGAATGCTCAATATCCAAACCAAGCGAGGCTGCCCCTATAACTGCATATACTGCACCTATCCACAAATAGATGGTCGTGCGGTGCGCACAATGAGTGTAGAGAAGATTGTCGAGACAATAGAAAAGGCAAAGCGCGATTTCGGGGCGAACTATTGGTTCTTCACCGACTCGGTATTCAATATCAAAAATGAGTATAATGCGGAGCTTTGCGAAGAGTTGGTAAAGCGAGATATGGGGATTAAGTGGGGAGCATACTTCTCGCCATCGAATATTACAGAAGAGCAGATGTCTCTCTATCAACGCTCTGGACTCACACACATTGAGTTTGGCACAGAGTCGTTTTGTGACAAGACGCTAGAGGCTTATGGCAAGAGGTTTACCTTTGAGGATGTGTTGAGTGCTTCTGCGTTGGCTCTAAAGCACAATGTCTACTACTCTCACTTCCTAATCTTGGCGGGCTATGGCGAGAGCCGCGAGCAGCTACACACCACAATCGAAAATTCGCGACAGCTGCGCCACACGGTGATATTTCCGTATGTGGGAATGAGAATATACCCTGGCACGGAACTTTATAAGCGAGCCTTGGAGGAAGATGTTGTAGATGAGTCGACGGATATGTTGATGCCTCAATACTACCTTCAGCGAGATTTTGATCTTGATGAGACAAAGCAACTCGCCGAAGCTACGGGCAAAGCGTGGATATTTCCCGACTCTCCGCCAAGCGAGATGATGACAATGTTGAAAGTTAAACGAAATAAAAAGGGACCTTTATGGGAGTATTTGAGAAAGCCATAATTCCAGCGGATGAGATTACAGATTTCATTCCACAAAGATCACCTATCGTTATGGTTGATGAGTTCTTCGGGGTGGATGGCGATTTATCGTTGAGTGGGCTTACTGTGGCGAAGGATAATATCTTCTGCGAGGAGGGTGTGTTGAGCGATTGCGGTGTGATAGAGCATATCGCACAGAGTGCAGCGTTGAGGGTTGGATATATCTACAAGAGCGCAGGAAAGGATGTTCCTCTGGGATTTATAGGTTCGGTTAATAAGCTAAAGATATACGACCTCCCAAAGGTTGGCGAGACTCTACGCACAGAGATTAGAGTCGAGCAGGAGGTTATGAATATAACACTTATCTCGGCTCAGAGTCGAGTAGCCGACAAGATGGTAGCGGAGTGTAAAATGAAAATTTATCTTCAAGAGTAAGAGATATGGCAAGGGGTAAAAAGCGTGTTGCAGCACTTGTGAATAGCACGGAGCTGAGGGTAAGATTTAGCGAGGTGGATTCGATGCAGATTGTGTGGCACGGAGAGTATGTAAAGTATTTTGAAGATGGCAGGGAGTCCTTTGGTGAGGAGTTCGCTGGCATTGGATATATGGATATATATGGGAGTGGTTACACCGCCCCAATAGTTGAGCTAAATTTGGAGTACAAACGTTCGCTAAAGTGTGGCGAGAGGGCAGTTGTCGAGACTCGCTACATCGACACCGAGGCGGCAAAGATATGTTTCGACTACACCATTCGCCGTCAAAGCAATGGCGAGGTGGTCGCTACGGGTAGCTCCACGCAGGTCTTTTTGGATGGTAAGAGTGGCGAATTGATGCTCACTATGCCCGATTTTTATACGCAATGGAAACAGAGATGGATAGCCGATTAAGAGATGTATATGTGGGTGAGAGTTCAATTATCAGCTCTCTTGGTGTCGGCACGCGTGCGTGTGTTGAGGCTATTGCTGCGCAGACCACTAATCTATCTGCGCGAGGGTGCACAATCAATAGAACTGTCATAAATACTGAAGATTTAGAGGGCTATACATTTGCCGAACAGTTGGTTATTCGCGCAATGTTGGATGTGCAAATGCGCAGCTCTATATCTATTGCAGATTCTCGTACTGCGATTGTGTTGTCGACTACCAAAGGTAATGTGGAGCTGCTAAATAATGATTTTGACAGAACATACTTGTGGCAATTTGCTGAAAACATAAAGAGCTATTTTGGATGTGAGCAGACTCCGCAAGTTATATCCACAGCCTGCATATCGGGTGTTGCGGCTGTGGCTATTGCAGCTCGAATGGTTGAGAACGGCGAGGCGGATAATGTATATGTGGTGGGCATAGATACCATCTGCGACTTTATTATTGAGGGGTTCAGCTCCTTTAAATCCATATCGGCGGAGGTGTGTAGACCCTACGACGCATCGCGCGATGGATTGACCATTGGCGAGGGGTGTGGCGTTATTTTACTCTGCGCCGATGAGCTAAATTCGACGTCAAAAATTTTGGTTTCGGGTTGTGGACTCTCCAACGATGCCAACCATATCTCAGCACCCTCGCGAAGTGGAGATGGACTCTTCTTCGCAATCAATCAAGCTATGGCACAAGCTGGAGTAACGCCAACAGATATTGACTACATAAACTTACACGGCACAGGTACGCCCTACAATGATGAGATGGAGAGTAAGGCGGTGAATATGACAGAGCTTCTCTCGGCACCCTGTAACTCCCTAAAACCATACTTGGGGCACACATTTGGAGCTTCGGGAGTCATAGAGAGTATTTTGGTAGTAGAGCAGATGTTGCGAGGTGAGGTCTTTGGCGTAAAGGGTTACGAGAGTTGCGGAGTCCCTTATGAGTTAAATATATCGTCAGAGAATCGCAAAGCGAATATTCGACACGCCGTAAAGACAGCATCGGGTTTTGGGGGTACAAATGGAGCGATTATATTTTCGCAAAAATTAGAGGCAAAGAGTGTAGTTAGACACATAGCAACAGATTTGCGAACAGAGCAAATAGCTCACATCGAAATAGATAGCAAAAATATAGAGACCCCATTTGCTGAGTTTATAAAAGGCGAATATAGAGCACTAAACGACGCCAACCTCAAATTCTTTAAGATGGACAACCTCTCAAAGTTGGGGTACGTAGCATCGTGCAAGATGATGCAGGGGGTGGATTTGGGTGTGGCTCAAGGTAGAGTTGCTGTGGTGATGGCAAATAGAAGTTCATCCTCGCATAGCGATTTGAAGCACCAAGATATAGTGAACCAAAGGTTAGCGGAGGGGACATCACCTGCGGTGTTTGTATATACACTCCCCAATATTGTAGCCTCCGAGATAGCTATAAAACATAGATTTCAGGGCGAGACAATCTTCTTTGTAGAGGAGCAAAAATCAATGTCGAGATTGCGAAGATATAGCGAAGATTTAATGGTACGAGGGGTTTGCGACGCAGCGTTGTATGGGTGGTGCGAACTACTAGGTGAAGATTATAATGTAGAGTTAACGTTAATAAAAAAGATATAAAAAAATGGAAGCATTAAAAGAGGAGTTTAAGTTAAAACTCATAGAAGCACTTAATTTGGAGGATATTACGCCCGAAGATATTGACTCATCGGAGCCATTGTTTGGCGATGGCTTGGGTCTTGATTCGATAGATGCACTTGAGATAATCCTTATCTTGGAGAAGTCTTATGGCATCCGTTTGGAGAACCCAGCCGCCGCAAAGGAGATATTCTTTTCGGTCGACACAATGGTGGAGTATATCAGCGCAAACCGCAAATAGAGTCTAAGCAATGAGCATCAACGTTTGCGGCATAGGTGTAGTCTCGGCTATTGGTGTGGGGTGTGACGAAAACTTCGACTCGCTACTATCGCAGAGGTGTGGAATTGGGGCGAATACCCTTTTCGACAGCTCTATATGTGTGCCTATGGGTATGGTGAAGTTGAGCAATGAGGAGTTGAAAGAGAGGCTGGATATCGATAAATCACGCACCATTTCACGCACAGCACTGCTTGGTGCCCTAGCTGCCAAAGAGGCTCTTGAGGGGGTGGATATCCCCGAGGGCAAACGTGTTGGACTCATAAGCTCCACAACAGTTGGTGGAATGGATTTAACAGAGGAGTTTTATCGCGATTTTATGAAGGACTCTTCGCGAGGCAGACTACGTGATGTTGTGGGGCACGACTGCGCCACGAGTAGCGAATTTATAGCGGAGGTGTGTGACATTACGCATTTTGTAACGACCATTAGCACCGCCTGTTCATCGGCAGCCAATGCGGTGATTATGGGGGCAAGGATGTTGGAGTGTGGGATGTTGGACTATGTGTTGGTCGGGGGTGTAGACTCTCTTTGTAGATTTACTCTCTGTGGATTCAACTCTCTGATGATTCTCGACGAGGAGCTTTGTCGTCCATTTGACCAGAGCCGTAAGGGGCTAAACTTAGGTGAGGGGGCAGGGTATCTATTGCTTACCAAAGAGACAACGGCAAGGGTGCTATGCAGAGTCGCAGGGTATGCTAACGCTAACGATGCCTACCACCAAACGGCATCTTCTGCCGAAGGCGAGGGGGCTTATAGGGCTATGTCTCAGGCGATAAGAGTTGCGGGAGTAGATTGCCACGAAATTGATTACATAAACCTACACGGCACAGGGACACAAAATAATGACTTGTCGGAGAGTGCTGCAATAGAGAGAATTTTTGATGGAGAGAAGATACCTCCTTGCAGCTCGACAAAGAGTTACACAGGACATACACTCGCAGCATCGGGAGGTGTCGAGGCTGTATTTTCGGTGTTGGCTTTGACGCGTGGTGTCATATATAGTTCATTAAGGGTTCTCTCGCCCATAGATGACGATATACCTATAGCGACTCGTGTGCAGGAGGGTGTAAAACTAAATTATGTTCTCTCCTCTTCATTTGGATTTGGAGGTAACTGTTCATCACTAATTTTTGGGAGAATATAAATGAGCTACTACATAAATTGCATAAAATACCACCACTCTTTGTGTCGAGATATTAAGGAGCTAATCCCGAGTATGAATATCCGTAGGCGTATGAGCCGTGTGGTGAAGATGGGTGTCACAACGGCATTGGATTCCATAGCTGACTTTGAGGAGTATGGTGAGGTAGATGCCATAATCACCGCTACGTGGTTGGGGTGCATAGCCGACAGCGAGAAGTTTTTGGTAAATATAATCGAGAGCGATGAACAGATGTTGAACCCTACGCCATTTATCCAATCGACATTTAATACCGTTGGGGCGCAGGTCGCACTGATACGCTCGCTTAAATGTTATAACAACACATTTACTCATCGCCTGAGTAGCCTCAAAAGTGCTATGATCGATGCCGTGTTGCAGTTAAAGTGCGCTGGGGCAAAGGCTGTTTTAGTCGGGTGGTTCGATGAGTTGACTCCAACTGTTGAGACTATATGCGCAAGGTTGAGGGTTGCGCCACCTTGTGATGGAGCTATGTTTTTTATTATGACAAAGCAGAGATACACAAGCTCCGCAATAGAGGTCGACGAGGAGATTTTTAAGAGTTGCGACTCTGCGAAGATAGATGAATTTATAGAGAGTCTGTTTTAGGTATGACTATTTTGCTGATTATAATTTGCGTAGTGGCTCTTATGGGGGTGTTGTTCTACTTTTCGTGGAGCATATCGCTGGGTGTCTATCTGCGAAGCGTATGTTGTAATCGGAGCAAAAAGGGTTGCGTTGCTCTCACCTTTGACGATGGGGTTGATGAGGAGTTGACACCAAAACTCTTAAAGTTGTTGGACAAATATAACGCAAAGGCGACATTTTTTATAATTGGCGAAAAGGCTCGCAAACACCCCCACGTAGTAGAGTTAATTCATAGGCGAGGTCACGCTATTGGCAACCACTCAATGTATCACCGAGGTAGTTTTCCGATGCAGAGTAGCGGCGCGCTGTACAACGAGATTATGGAGTGCAGCACAGTTATAGAGTCAATAATTGGCGAGAGGGTGCGATACTTCAGACCTCCATTTGGAGTGACTAACCCTATGGTGGGCAGTGCTGTAAGACGCTCTGGGTTGTGCTCCGTGGGGTGGAGTATAAGGTCTTTTGACACTATGGGTCACCCTGTTGAGGTTGTTGAGCGCAGAGTGGTAAAGCAGATAAAAGGCGGCGATATAGTGCTAATGCACGATAATCGAGAGTGTGTGATAGAGCTTACAGTGCGAGTTTTAAGATACTTGGAGCGCAATAGTTACAGGGCAGTATCGGTAGATGAATTACTAAAAACGTGAGTTTTAGATATGGGAAATTGATAAAACTAACAGGTAAACAATAAATTTCCCTTATCCAAAACTCAGGTTAAAAGATTAGAGTTATGAATAAAATATATACGCTTATGATATGCGCAATCTTTGCCGCCACACCTCTTTGCGCACAAAGCGCAGATGTGAAAGCGGAGTTTGAGCAAAAATTGTCATCTGCAAGTAGCGCAAACAAAACCATAGTAGCAAAATTTTCGCAGCACAAAAAGGTCGCAGGGATAAAAGATGAAGTAACCTCGCATGGCGATTTCTACTACGACAACTCTGGCAATATGGCGATGATATATGAGTCGCTCGAGGGTGACAAGGTGGTGATGAATGGCGAGAACTTCACGATTATCGTTGGAGGTAAGCGCATTGAGAGTTCGTCGGAAAACCCTATGATGGCACAAATATCCTATATGATGCAGGCGAGTATGTCGGGCGATGTCGAGAAGTTGGGGCGTGGATGGGAGCTATCAATCGAGTATCGTGAGGCGGAGTATCGAGTGGTTGTAATACCTGTGGATAGGCGAGTGAAGAGATACATCACATCTATGACAATGCTCTTTGATGATAAGACATTAACCCTCAACACCCTGCGCATAGATGAAAAGGGCGGAGGGTACACAGCGTATCTCTTCTCGGCAAAGGAGATTAACCGAAGTATTGACCGTAAAATTTTTATACCATAAATAATTATGCAGCTTTTTACGATAGAGAGAGTCGACCATACAGAGAACACATACATATTTAAAGCGACGCTTGAACCCTCGCACAAAATATTTGAGGGTCACTTCCCCCAGAGACCTGTTGTTCCAGGGGTCTGCACTATGGATATGATAAAGAGGTGTTGTGCGGTGATTATGAGCAAAGAGGTGCGCTTTGATACAATCAAGGAGGTTAAGTTCTTGGCAACTATACTCCCCTCGCAGCATCACGAGTTGGATGTTATAATAGAGCTTAAGGAGGAGATGAATATCTCTGTTTTGGTAAAGAGTGAAGATACAACAATGATGAAACTTAAAGCTACACTTATTTAAGCGATGAGAGATATTAAAGAGAGAATCAGAGAGAGTAAAATCCTCGTTGTTGTACCAACATACAATAACCCCCTAACCTTGGCTCAAGTGGTGGAGGGGGTTAGAGAGTATAGCGACGACCTGCTTGTTGTGAATGATGGCTCTACGGATGGTGAGACACCACAAATCATAGAGTCGCTGGGGGTGAAGAATATCTCCTACACACCTAATAAAGGTAAAGGGTACGCTATTCGTCAAGCTCTAAGATATGCAGCGAGCAGTGGCTATGATTATATCCTCACGATTGATTCCGATGGTCAACACTACCCATCCGACATCGAGAAATTTGTGGCGGCTATTGAGCAAACCCCCAACTCTCTAATTGTCGGTTCTCGCAACTTGAGGGCAGATAATATGCCATCGAAGAACACCTTTGCCAATAACTTCTCGAACTTTTGGTATCACGTCGAAACGGGGCAAAAGTTAGAGGATACACAATCGGGATATAGGCTCTACCCAATCAAAAATCTCGCGATGAAGCACTACTTCTCAAACAGATACGAGTTTGAAGTAGAGGTGATTGTACGAGCTGCGTGGCGAGGAATCAAGGTCTTTAATATTCCGATTCGAGTCTATTATCCGCCTGCCGAGGAGAGAGTTTCGCACTTTCAGCCACTAAAGGATTTTTCGAGAATTAGCGTGGTGAACACCTTTCTATTTACATTGGCTCTATTGTACTACTACCCTCTATGCTTTATCAAGGGGTGTAATCCAGCCAATGTTGTGAGGCTTATAAAAAAACATATAACAGCAACCGATGAGAGCAACTCTCAAATCGCCGCGGCAATAGGTCTGGGGGTTTTTTTGGGCATATTCCCCGTGTGGGGTTACCAGATGATATTGGCAGCGGGGACGGCTCACCTTTTGAAATTAAATAAGGCTATTGCGCTCGTAAGCTCCAATATCAGCATACCTCCGATGATTCCATTTATACTCTATGGTAGCTACTTAGTGGGGGGTGTTGGGTTGGGTTCGTCACGAGTTATAGATTTTCAGAATATAACCTTAGAGGCTGTTTATCAAGATATATGGCAATACCTTATTGGGGCTGCAGTGCTCGCTGTGGTGGCGGGAGCAGCAACTTATGTAGTGTCACTACTAACATTGAAGTTATTTAGAAAGAGGGGAGCTAATGTCTAACTTTTTCATTAAAATATATGACTATTTTGCATCTGCAAGAGGTGTGATGTGGAGCTTGTTATTGACTCTCATTGTAGTGATGAGTGTTGGGGCACTACGTCTAAGCTACAACGAGGATATAACCAATATCTTCCCCGAAAATCAACAGCGTTTATCACGCACCCTATCATCGCTAAAGCAGAGCAATCGACTGGTTGTATTTGTCAGTGCTGCGGAGGGTGGTGGCGATGAGTATGATTTGATTGATAGGGCAGAGGAGCTTGTGGAGCTGTTTTGTGCGGATTCTGTTCTTATGCAGAGTGTAACATTAACCTCTCGCATAGATGAGTCGCTGATAGACTCCATAACAAATTTCATCTATTCGCATATCCCTTCTCTACTCGACGAAGAGGATTGGCAGAGGATTGACTCTCTATGCTCTGCGGAGGCTATAGATGAGAAGATGGAGGAGAACTTAGAGAGGCTCACATCGGTTATGGGCGGATACATTAGCGACTATATCTATCGTGACCCACTCGCAATAGCAACCAACAAACTTAAGGGGTTGGAGATGATGGGGACAAATGCCAACTATAACTTGGTGGATGGATATATACTGTCGAGCGACAATCGAACATTGATACTATATATAGACCCCACAGAGGGTAGCTCATACCCTAAAATAGTGAAGCAAATAGAGTCAATATTGGAGTCATTCAACGACACCTCTAAGAGCGTAATGGTTGACTACTTCGGCGCACCAGCCGTTGCACACTACAACGCTAAGCAGATTAAGTTTGATAGTATGGTGACCCTAAATATTGCGATTATCGTAGTCGCTATATTTATCCTCATCGCCTTTGCGCATCGTCGCAATGTGCTGTTAATCTTGTCGCCAGTGGTGTTTGGAGTTCTCTTTTCGCTCTCGGCGATATATATAATCCAAGGGAGCATATCGCTTATTGCTGTGGGTTCGGGATCTATTATCTTTGGACTTGCGTTTAGTTACGCCATACACTTTATTTCGCACGCTGAACACTCCACCGACATTTACTCTGTGATAAGAGAGTTGGTATATCCACTAACCATCGGAAGTATAACTACAATCGGAGCATTTGTAGGTCTACTATTTACATCGTCGCAACTACTCCAAGATTTTGGACTCTTTGCATCTTTGGCACTAATCGGCACAACGCTCTTTTCGTTGCTCTTTCTCCCCCAATTTATTATCGTTGGTGGTGAAGATAAAAGGTCGAATAGGCTGCTCGATACGATAGATGACGTGGCAGGTAGAGCACACGAGCATAATCGTATTTTGGTGTGGTCGATAGTTATTTTCGCAACTATATCGGGCATCTTCTTCTGCGATGTGAACTTCGATAGCGATATGATGAACCTCAACTACAACCCTCCTCACCTGCAAAGTGCAGAGGCGAGGTTAAATAGTTTTTCGGGCAAAGAGGATGGTGAGTCAAATGTTATGCTCTTAGCATCAAGTGGTGACTCAGAAGGGACTATTGAGGCGTATGAGACACTATCCAAGAGTCTTGATTCATTGCAATCGAGTGGCGTTGTATCCTCGGTTTCGGGGGTGTTTCCATATATTATTAGTCGTGATGAGCAGCTGTGCAGAATAGCAAAGTGGCAAGAGTTTTGGAGCGAGGAGAGAAAGACGAAAGTACTATCTCAAATTGCACAAAACGAAGATAGATTAGGGTTTGAGAGGGGAGCTTTTGATGCCTTTTCGAGAATTTTGCGTAGAGAGTATTCTCCCATTGATTATAGCTCAGGCGGAGAGTTTACAAAGCTCTTTTCTGAATGGATAAGTGTTGATAGTAGCTCCTTGACGCTAATGTCGCAGATTCAACTTCAAGATAGTGCCAAAAACTCTGTTTACACGACGCTGGCATCAAGCACTAATGTTATAGTTGCCGACAGATCATACTTCGCAGGGGTGATGGCTCGCGATGTGAGCGATAATTTTTATTTGGTGCTGTATATATCGGGGCTGTTGATATTCAGCGTATTGCTGTTGTCGTATGGTAGGTTGGAGTTGGCTCTAATTTCATTTATGCCGATGTTTATTGCGTGGGTTATTATCGTGGGGTTAATGTCTATGTTGGGGCTTAAGTTTAATATCGTGACTATCATTCTCTCGACCTTTATATTTGGTATTGGTGACGACTTCAGCATCTTTGTAATGGATGGTTTGCAGGGTCACTATCGCGACCGTTCGGGGGTGTTGTCGCACCACAAAAGGGCGATATTTATCTCGGCTCTTTCGCTGGTTGTAGGTATGGGGGCTTTGATATTTTCTCGCCACCCTGCGATGTACTCTTTAGGGTTGATTTCGCTTATCGGGATGGCGGTTGTTGTGTTGGTTTCGTACACTATATCGCCGTTGATATTTAGGGCACTTATCACCTCTCACACCTCTAAAGGGAACGCTCCATTCTCGATTTTGAGTCTACTCAACACCATATATGCCTTTGGATTATTTGTGGCGGGGTGTTTTGGAGTGCAGCTAATTATCGCACTCTCACACCTATTCATATATCGCAAATCTAAGCGACAACTCTTTATCCACACCATCACAAGTTGGTTTACTCGCACCTTCCTAAAGGTAATGGTTACAGTCAAGCGCATAGAGATAAACCCACACAATGAGCGATTTGAGACTCCAGCGGTAATTATTGCCAACCACCAATCGTTTATCGACATCCTCATAATGTTGGGACTCAACCGCAAGATGGTTATGGTGACCAATAGTTGGGTGTGGAGCAATCCATTCTTTGGGCGCATAGTGAGGTTCTTAGGTTTTTTTCACACCGCCGATGGATATGAGACAGCAATCCCCCACCTTCGCAAAAAAGTCGATGAGGGGTATAGCGTCATCATATTCCCCGAGGGCACTCGCTCCATAGACAATGAGGTTAAGAGGTTCCACAAAGGGGCGTTCTATATAGCCGAAAAGTTGGGCTTAGATATTATCCCTGTAGTGCTATATGGGGCAGGTTTAGTGTCATCTAAAAGGCAACCTCTATATATAAAACACGGGCAATTAGTCTCAAAGATTCTCCCTCGCATATCGCCCACAGATGTGCAGTATGGTGTAGGTTATCGCGAACGAGCCAAATCAATACACAAATACTTCAAGGCGGAGTACTACAAACTGTACGAGGAGTTTAACCGCGCGTCAAATTCGCACTTTAGGGATATGATTATCAGGAACTACATCTACAAAGGTCCTGTGTTGGAGTGGTATATGAGGGTAAAACTGCATATCGAGGGGTGGTACGACCGTTATGATAGATTACTCCCCAGACGTGGCGTAATCATAGATTTGGGGTGTGGATATGGAGCGATGAGCTATATGTTGATGATGCTCTCAAACAAGCGCCGTATAGTTGCTGTGGATTACGACAGCGAGAAGATTGAGGTGGCAAAGAGCAGCTTTTTGAAATCTCCGCAGATAGAGTTTGAGTGTGCCGACCTGCGTACTTATGACATACCTTCGGCTGACGCATACATAATTAGCGACGTGCTACACTATCTCGATTACGACTCTCAACGAAGGGTTATCGAAAATTGCATATCGCAACTATCCCCCTGCGGAGTGTTGATAATTCGGGATGGTGACACATCTCAAAAGCAGAGCCACCACAACACCGAATCTACTGAAAAGTGGTCTACGAAGTATATCAAATTCAACAAAACAGATGGCGAGCTATGCTTCCTATCTCGTGATATACTCTGCGATATAGCTCATGCAAACGGGGCCGAAGTAGAGGTTGTGGAGAGTGGCAAAAATACAAGTAACACACTATTTTTAATAACCCGTAAGCAGACGAAGAGATGGACGAAAAGTACGATATAATAGTTGTAGGTAGCGGACTCGGAGGCTTAGAGTGTGGCGTGATACTCTCAAAGGAGGGCTACAAGATCTGCGTGGTCGAACAGTCGGCAATCTTTGGAGGTTGTTTGCAGAGTTTCAAGCGCGCAGGTCGAGTTATTGATACAGGAATCCACTATGTTGGAAGTATGCAGGACGGGGGGATTATGCGCCAATATCTAAAATATTTTGGTGTGTTCGACAGACTCAAAGTGCAACAACTGGACAACGATTTCGACCATATAACATTGGGTGACGAGGGGTACTACTGTTATCGTCAAGGATACAATAATTTCATTGAAGAGCTTGCCTCTAAGTTCCCTTCGCAGCGTGAGGGGTTGCAGAGGTATTGCGATGTCGTGCGCTCTATAGGGGACTCTATAAGTGTTGATGTTCATAGGTCGGGAGTATTTTCGACAAAAAAAATTGACTATCTGAGCATCTCGGCAGTTGAGTTTATCAGAGAGTGCGTCTCAGATCCGATACTTCAAAATATCTTGGCAGGCACAAATGTGCTCTGCGGCTCAACCTCTGACACAGCAAACATCTATCACCACGCAATGATAAACCACTCCAATATCGAGGGCGCATATCGGTTCGTGGGCGGCTCACAGCAGTTAGCAGACTCTTTAGCCGAGCAGATCAGAGGCAATGGAGGCACACTACTTAATCGAGCAATGGTGGTGCGTTTTGAGGTTGACGATGACTCTGTGAAGTATATTGAGCTATCGGATGGTCGCAGGTTATTTGCCAAGAATTACATCTCGAACCTCCACCCGATGACAACTTTTAATATGGTGGGGCAGACTCCTTGCATCAAAAAGGCGTATAGAACACGACTCTCGCTGCTTCCCAACACCTATGGACTCTTTTCGGTCTACCTATGTATGAAGAGAGATAGCTTTAAGTATCTCAACAAGAACCTATATTTTCATGGTAGTGCCGATGTGTGGGATATGAAGATTACCTTGGCGGATATGCACCCAAAGAGCGTGTTGCTTAGCACTCAACAGCCATCCCTAGGCTCAAAATATAGCGATGTTGTGACCCTTATGTCTCCCGTTGCCGATGAGTTATTTTTACCATTTCGTGACACTCAATTTGGAGCACGCCCCCAAGAGTATGAGGAACTAAAGGAGGTTATCACACAGAAGATAATTGAGTTCACGCAGAGGTATTACCCCTCAATTATGGAGAGCGTAGAGAGTGTTTTTGCAGCCTCGCCGCTCACGTATGAACACTACACTTCTACACCAAATGGTTCGGCGTATGGCATTGTTAAGAACTACAATAGCGCACTCACAACTCTCTTTCCCTCTCGAACCAAGATAGAGAACCTATTTCTCACGGGGCAGAATCTCAATGTTCACGGAGCTTTGGGGGTTACACTAACAGCTGCGGCAACATGTTCTGAGTTTGTTGGAGTGGAGTATTTAGCAAAAAAAATTGGAGGAGTATAGTTTATGAAACATTTTTTTAAGTGGCTGTCAATTACTATAATAGCAATGTTATTGCTTCCGATTTTCGTACTTATTGTTCTATACAATAGTGCCGATATGGGAGAACCAGACCTGAGCATAAATCCTTCGGAATATCAGATTCAAGAAAAGGGTGATACTCTCTATTGCAACCAATCATACCTGCGACAATCCTCGTCGGGGCTTTGGGAACTATATATAAAAGGCTCTACACAACAGAGAGGAGCTACACAGGGCGCACTAACCAAGGAGTTGATGAAGTATCAAGAGGATGTCTTTATTGACCAGATACGCGAGATTATTCCTTCGGATGGTTACCTTTCGTTCTTGCGTAACTTCATAGTAATCTTCAACCGCAATTTGGGGCGATACATACCACTTGAGTATCGCGAGGAGATAGTTGCTATGTCGGAGTTCTGCACCGATGAGTATAACGCAATTGGCACACCCTATGAACGACAGCTAAACTACCACGCGGCGCACGATATTGGGCACACTATGCAGCAATATATGTTGGTTGGATGCAGCTCATTTGGAGTGTGGGGCGACAAATCCTCGGATGGAGAGTTGTTAATAGGGCGCAATTTTGACTTCTATGTGGGAGACGACTTTGCCAAAAATAAGATTATTACATTTGCCTCCCCCGAGAGTGGATATAGATACGCGAGTGTGGGTTGGGCTGGAATGGTAGGCGTTTTGTCGGGTATGAACGAGTGCGGATTGACCATAACAATCAACGCCGCAAAGGGTGCTATTCCCACCTCTGCCGCTATGCCAATCTCGATTCTTACTCGTGAAATACTCCAATATGCAGCAACTATTGAGGAGGCTTACAAGATAGCCCAAAAGCACCAAACATTTGTGAGCGAGTCGCTTCTCATTGGCTCAGCTGCGGATGGCAAGTGCGCAATTATCGAAAAGACACCTGATAAGATAGCGCTCTACAATCCCCAAGGCGAAGAGCAAATTATCTGTACAAATCACTACCAATCAATAGAGTTTGAGGAGGATAGCTACAACGTGGAAAACATAAAGTATAGCGACAGTAAATATAGATATGAACTCCTCGCAGAGCTACTTGCAAACCATGAAACAATAGATCACCAAGAGGCAGCAAACACCCTGCGCAATAGATATGGCAAGGGGGGCAAAGATATAGGAATCGGAAATGAGATGACTCTCAATCAATCCATCGCCCACCACTCGGTGATATTTGCTCCTTGCAGCGCAAAGATGTGGGTGACAACCGATATTTGGCAATCGGGGGAGTTTGAGTGCTACGACCTGCGAAGATTTTTCGAGCGAGGAGAACACCCTACGCCATCCCCCGAGTATAGAGTTCGCGCAGACGAGGAGTTTATAGAGCAAGAACTACCACGGCTCATAGAGTGGCGAGCGGCAACGAAGATATTAAAAGATGCAATATGGCACAGATCAAAAGAGAGGGTCACCGCAGAATTTATATCAAACTTCAAAGAGCTGAACCCCAACCACTACTACACATATCGACTACTGGGGGATTTCTACGCCACATTTGACGAAGTCGAAACAGCACGAGAGGTGTATCGCCAAACATTAAACTGCGAGATACCATACCTAAGCGAAAGAGAGGAGATTGAAAACATAATAAAAAAGATGAAATGATACGAGATAGTAAAATACAATTTGCCGACCAAGAGTCGATAAAAAGTTTCCAGAGCGAAAGGCTCCGCGAGGAGCTTAAATATATATACGAAAACTCAAAGTTCTATCGTCGTCTGCTCGACTCAAACAGTATATCAATAGAGGATATCGGGGGCGTTGACGATTTGGTGAAGCTCCCCGTCACAACCAAGGAGGATTTACAGCGTTACAACGATGAGTTCATAGCCATCGACAAAAGCGAGATAATCGACATCGTAACCACCTCGGGAACTCTGGGCGACCCCGTAACCTTTGTGCTAAGCGAGGATGATTTGCAACGTTTAGCATACAACGAGGCTCTATCATTCACCACAGCAGGGTGCACCAAGGATGATACCATCCAACTAATGACCACCATCGACAAGAGGTTTATGGCAGGGTTGGCATACTTTATGGGGGCACGAGAACTCCAGTGCGGAGTGATAAGGGTGGGTAATGGCATCCCCGAATTGCAGTGGGATACAATCCGCAGGGTCAACCCCTCTGCGTGTATTGTTGTACCATCGTTTCTAACCAAACTCTCGGAGTTTGCAAAGGCAAGTAACATAGACCACCACAACTCCTCAATCAAAAGGGCAATATGTATTGGCGAAGCGTTGAGAAACCCCAACGGAGAACTCAACGCTCTGGGTCAAAAGATTACAGATGAGTGGTCGGAGGTGGAGCTATTCTCGACATACGCATCAACCGAGATGCAGAGTTCTTTCACCGAGTGTGAATATCACGCAGGGTGTCACACCCCATCGAATTTAATCATCGTAGAGCTTTTGGACGACAACAATCTACCCGTGCCGAATGGTGAGGCTGGTGAGGTTACAATCACCACAATCGGAGTAAAGGGCATGCCTCTGCTTAGATTCAAGACGGGTGATATTTGCGTGGGTGACAACTCAACGTGCAAGTGCGGACGAAGCACCTTGCGCCTAAGTTCTGTCATAGGGCGAAAGGGACAGATGATAAAGTATAAAGGTACAACTTTATACCCCTCTGCTATTTTCATGGATGATCCTATACAG
>JBCQVD010000048.1:0-16438 GCA_047173405.1 Rikenellaceae bacterium | reverse complement strand
GGTTGTCGAGAACCTCCTTAAGAACGCCCTCGATGCACTTCAGGGTCAAGGAACCCTCGATGTCTCGATCACATCGACCGAGCAGGAGGTGATGATAGATGTCAAGGATAGCGGTAAGGGAATCCCTAAAGGTAACTGGCGCAAGATCTTCGAGCCTGGGTTCACCACAAAGACTCGAGGCTGGGGCTTGGGGCTATCCCTCTCACGCCGTATTGTCGAGGAGTACCACGATGGGCGTATTGCCGTTGTTGAGTCCGAGATAGGGGGCGGAACAACTATTAGAGTAACCCTTAAACGCCATGCAGAGCAGTAGATGGAAGAGATGATTATTGATACTCTCGAATATGCACGTCGTGCTGCGGACTCGTTGAAGCTAATACGTCAACGCGAGATCGCAGACTCTCTGCACCTGCACCACCTGCGCGAGATAGAGCGGGCTACAACCCACGTCTTTGGCGAGGGTTCACAGCTCTGTGAGCAGAGCGTGGAGCGGGCGACTGCACTGTCGAGCAACCTTGCGGACGTCGACGTGATATACAATATATTTGCAATAGTAGCTCTGCTGTTATATGTTTTATGGCTACCAAAGATTGTAGATGGTAGCGCGATAAAGTGGGCGAAACTAAAACATATAGGCAACGCCGAGGAGCAGGGTAAAGCGGTTGCTAAACAGAAGGTTGGACTAACCTCCCTTACGTGGGGTGTTGGCGTGACGATGCTCGTTGCTCTGATAATCAGGTTTGTGAATAGCGCCATCGAGTTGCCGTGGAACTGGGATATGCCGCTAACTCTTGTGGCGGTCTATATGGTCGTTGTGCTGCTCTTTCTTTATGGAGCAACGCTGCTAAAATCAATAGCTTACATCACACTAAGTAGCCAGTTTGTGGATGAGCTTTTGTCTATTCGGCGCCGTATGTTTATTCTGGCGACACTATTTGTCTCGCCCGCGATTCTGCTCTTTTTGCTAAGCACTGAGGAGCAATCTATTTATGTTGTCTATATGCTTATTGTTGAAGTAATTATAATTTTTGGCATCTTTTTATTTCAGACATTTTTACTATTTGTAAGGAAAAATGCTTCAATATTGCATTGGATTTTGTATCTTTGTGCCATTGAATTATTCCCTATAACTCTTATGTGGGGTGTGATCTCAAGAGTAGGGTTACTGCCATAACACATAGCGCCGTGGAGGTGGTTGCCGTTAAAATATAAGTTAGAAACAAAAATTACATACCAGTGTTGAATATTCGCAAAATTTTAGTGTCGCAGCCTGCGCCAGCTGTAATCGAGAAATCTCCATTTTTCGAAGTCTCAAAAAAGCATAAAATCGAGATAGAATATAAACCTCTTATTCGAGTTGTAGGGGTATCGCTCAAAGAATTTCTTGCTCAACGAGTTGAGATTCTTGAACATACCGCTATAATCTTCACCTCCAGAACCGCAGTGGATAGCTTCTTTCACATCTGCGAAGAGGTTAGAATCGCAGTTCCTGAGACCCTGAAATATATCTGCCAGACAGAGGCTGTTGCCCTCTACCTACAAAAATATATCGTCTATCGTAAGCGTAAGATCTCGTTTGCTGATGGAACATTCAATAGTTTCGTTGAACTTATCGTGAAGAATAAAAACGAGAAGTTCCTCTTAACCCTCAGTGAGCCACACAAGCCAGAGCTCCCCGACGCCCTAACAAAGCTAAAATTGGCGTATACACCCGTTATTATGGCGCGCACGGTATCCTCTAATATGGAGGGCGTTTCACTAAAGGGAATGGGTCTAGTGGCGCTCTACTCGCCATTTGATGTTAAGGCTCTATGCGAGAAGTTCAGCGCCGAGGAGCTACCAAATGTAGCGGTATTTGGTAACGCTACACTTCGTGCTGCGGTAGATGCAGGACTTACGGTCAAGACTATGGCGCCTACCCCCGAAGCCCCATCAATGGTTAAGGCGGTGGATAACCTTCTTGTGAAGTTGTCCAAGGGCGAGGATATCGCCGACGTTGTACTCAAGGAGGATAGCTCCAACGATGAGTTCCTGCGTGCGCAACAGAGTAAATTGGTAAAACGCGGTAGGTCTGTAAGGTCAACAACCATAAAAAAGTAGTTTATTGTCTAGTGACACTTCGAAATATGCCTTGCCCCCCAATGAGCGTCTGCGCTCGCTAGGGGCTATTAAGTTGCTCTTCACTCAAGGACAAAGCGGATTTATATACCCTTTTAGATATATATATCGTAAGACAACGCCCGAGACAAGCAGCGATGCTGGGGTTGAGGTGTTGTTCTCTGTACCCAAGAAGTTTCATCGCAGAGCAAACAAGAGGAATCTACTGCGTCGCCGAATGAAAGAGGCGTACCGTCTACAAAAGTTAATTATTGATGAGCTAGCGGAGGCGCACAACCTAGATATTGCACTTGTCTACTCAACCAAGGAGACACATACCTATAAAATCATCAGCAATGCAATTCGCAAGATTTTGGAACATATTGCGCAGAGCGCTTAGGTGGATTTTAATCTCGCCACTACTTCTTTTGGTCTTTATCTATCGTCGTTGCATATCGCCATTTACACCCCCCTCATGCCGTTTTACACCTACCTGCTCGCAGTACGCAGTTGAGGCTCTCCAGAAGCATGGACTCATCAAAGGTAGCTACTTAACAATCAGACGCATACTGCGCTGTCACCCTTGGGGCGGGAGCGGCTATGACCCAGTGCCCTAAAATCTAATCACTAGAAGAACAGCTCTGCGGGGAGCACCCCGCCGCCGCCCGCGCAGGGCAGTTGTATAGATGTATTTCCGAGGACTGTCTCCGACAGGCGGGATGCTCCCCGCGGAGCTAAACTTTTATAGCGGTTTTCGGATTATACCTAAAGCTATAATATTTCAGAGGGACAGTTGATTATTTCAAATAAATTTGAGTAACCAACCATCCCTCTGAAATTTATCAAACACTCATGTGTTTGAACCGAAAAACCGTTAACTGTTTAGTGTTAAACTATTGGTGGTGCGTTAACTTTTGCATCGGTTGAGCAACGATTTGACACACAAGCATTTGTAACCTTATGTACTTTTTTTTGATTTGGTTTGCATAGCGCTCGATTGTTAATAGTAGGCGTAGCCTACGTCGCTATATGTTGATAAAGGAGCGATAAAGCAACGCTTTAATCGAACATTTATCAATATATAGTAGATTGAGAATCAATCTATTAACAATCGCAATAAAAAAAAGCTCCGCGGGCAGCACCCCGCCGCTGCCCGCGCAGGGCAGTTGTAGAAGTTTTTACGCACCAGTAGTAGTGTTAAACGTTAAGAAACTAATCACTTAACGCTTAACACTAAACATTAAACATCTATTCTGTGATCACTTTTGGCTCTGCGGCAGTTTGTTCTGCGGCGATTAAGCTCCATCCGCCAAGAACAAATATAAGAACTACGATGTCGATCACAGCAGCGATGATAGAGCCTATAACTGGAATGATGCTGACGACAGCAGATACACAGGCGATAATCATCGCTATGAATAGCTTTTGAGCGCCCTCTTTAGCGGGTGAAGGGAAGCTCTCAGAGCCCTTAAGTCCTTTGTAAGCAAGGAGCATAAATATAAATGCTACGAGGTTAACGATAGGTGTAACGATCCAACCGATAACGGGGATAACATCAATAAATATCGCACAAATTACCAAAATCAAAGATGTGTATAGCTTGCTAACAGATGGTAGGTCGGCAGGATCTACTGCCTCTTTGAACGCTTTTACTCCATACATAAAGGCGAAAGCACCAACTACCGAAGCTCCAGCTGCCATCTTGCCGATAGGGCCGATCACGGGGACTAAGCTCAAGAAAGATAGTCCAAAAATTGTAGCAATGATGCTACAGATGTAGTACAATTTAACGCCGATAAGGATCTGCTTTGTACTTGATAACCATAAAGATTTGTTCATAATTGTAAGTTTTAGCAAGTGTAATTTGGTTAAATTTGTCTATTTACAAATATATAAAATTAATATAAAAAGTGCAACAATAAGACAATTATTTATTCGTTATATATTAAATTGATTTGATGCGTTTGCGCGCTATGGCAGGAGGGCAGCGACAATATGATAGGATTTTTTTACAAAAAGAGCTAACTATTCCAAAAAATCTTCGTACCTTTGCATGCAACATAAACTCCAAACGGTATTTCGTGGGGAGTCAATTCGATAACTTTAGAACATTATATATATGTCGTTTATTGAGGAGAAGGTGCAAAAAGAGGGACTTACATTTGATGATGTACTTCTTGTCCCTGCCTATTCAGAGGTTATACCTCGCGAGGTTAGCGTTCAGACTAACTTTTCTCGCAACATCAAGCTTAACATTCCAATAGTCTCAGCTGCTATGGACACAGTAACCGAGGCTCCGCTAGCTATCGCTTTGGCTCGTGAGGGAGGAATCGGTGTGATTCACAAAAACATGTCTATCGAGGAGCAGGCTCTACACGTTCGCAAGGTTAAGCGTTCGGAGAATGGTATGATCGACGATCCTGTGACTATCAGTAAGGACCATACCGTGGCAGATGCTCTCGAGATGATGCGTGAGAATAAGATCGGAGGTATCCCCGTTGTTGATAGCGAGAACTTTTTGTTGGGTATTGTTACCAACCGCGACCTTCGCTTTCAGCGCGATATGAGCCGTAAGATTGAGGAGATAATGACCAAGGATGGTCTTGTTACGACTCAGATCATTGATCTCGTACAGGCAGCCGACATTCTTCTTCAGCACAAGATCGAGAAGCTCCCCGTTGTGGATAGCACGGGTCACCTACAAGGACTTATCACATATCGTGACATAACAAAGATTAAGGATAATCCTAACGCATGTAAAGACCGCAAGGGTCGCTTGTGCGTTGCTGCGGGTATAGGTGTTACCAACGACACTATGGAGCGTGTACGTGCTCTTGTTGAGGCGGGAGTCGATGCTGTCGTTCTTGACTCGGCGCATGGTCACTCGGCTAATATCATCAGAACACTTAAGATGGTAAAAACTGCCTATCCAGACCTAGATGTTGTGGTTGGAAATATCGCCACTGGAGAGGCTGCGAAGTATCTCATCGAGGCGGGTGCTGATGGTATCAAGGTCGGTATCGGTCCAGGTTCAATCTGTACAACGCGTATCGTCGCAGGTGTGGGTGTACCACAGCTTACAGCGATCTACGATGCTGCTAAGGCGGCAGAGGGTACAGGCGTTCCAGTAATCGCTGATGGTGGTCTACGTTACTCTGGTGATATTGTTAAGGCTCTCGCTGCGGGAGGTGACTGCGTGATGATAGGTTCTATGTTTGGTGGCGTTGAGGAGTCTCCAGGTGACACCATAATATACAACGGTCGTAAGTTCAAGACCTACCGTGGTATGGGATCAATCGAGGCGATGAATAACGGCTCTAAAGATCGTTACTTCCAAGATGGTGAGTCGGCAAGCAAGTTTGTTCCCGAGGGTATCGTAGCTCGTGTTCCATTTAAGGGTTCACTCGCTGAATCGGTCTATCAACTTATCGGAGGTCTTAAGTCGGGTATGGGCTACTGTGGAGCAAAAGACATGCAAGCTCTCAAGAAAGCTCAATTTATTCGCATTACAACCTCGGGCGTTACCGAGAATCACCCTCACGATGTAACAATCACACGCGAAGCACCTAACTATTCACGTAGTTAATTTTTAGATAAATATAATAATTACATAAATAGAGGTGAACTGCGCTAAGTGACAATGACTTAGTTGCGTTCACCTCACCCTTTTCTTTAGAATGGAAAAAATCCTAATCCTTGATTTCGGATCTCAGTACACACAGCTCATTGCTCGACGCGTTCGTGAGCTAAATGTCTACTGCGAGATCCACCCCTTTAACAAAATCCCGCAACTTGATGACTCTTTCAAGGGAGTGATCCTTTCGGGTAGCCCTTACTCTGTTCGTGATGAGGTGGCACCTAAGCCAGACCTGTCGCAGATCAAAGGTAAGATGCCGTTGCTTGGTGTGTGCTATGGTGCGCAGTATCTCTCTCACGCCTTTGGTGGTGAGGTGCAACCAGCCCCTAGCCGCGAGTATGGTCGCGCTATGTTGACTGTCGGCGATGCCGAGAATCCACTTCTCCGTTCACTCCCCACAACAACACAGGTGTGGATGTCGCACGGTGACACCATCACCTCTATCCCTAGCAACTACCGCGTTATAGCAAGTACTGAGGAGGTAAAGGTCGCAGCCTATGCAATCGACGGTGAGCCTACATGGGCTATTCAGTTCCACCCCGAGGTCTACCACTCGACAGATGGCAAGCAGCTGCTTGAGAACTTCGTGGTCGGTATCTGTGGCTGCTCTCAAAGCTGGACTTCAGAGTGTTTCGTGGAGTCTACGGTTGCTGAGTTGAAGTCAAAGTTGGGCAATGATAAGGTTGTGTTGGGTCTCTCAGGAGGTGTCGACTCGACAGTTGCTGCGGTACTTCTACACAAGGCGATAGGTCAAAATCTATACTGTATCTTCGTTAATCCGGGTCTCCTTCGCAAGAATGAGTTTGAGGAGGTGTTGGAGTCGTACAAGGGTATGGGTCTCAATGTCAAGGGTGTAGATGCTACGGATAAGTTCCTTGGTGACTTGGATGGCGTGAGCGATCCCGAGACTAAGCGTAAGATTATCGGTCGCGACTTCGTTGAGGTGTTCAACGAGGAGGCGCATGCAATAGAGGATGTTAAGTGGCTTGCTCAGGGTACTATCTACCCAGACGTTATCGAGTCATGCTCAGTAAATGGACCTTCGGCAACTATTAAGTCACACCATAATGTAGGTGGTCTACCCGAGGAGATGAACCTCAAGATCGTTGAGCCTCTACGTCTGCTCTTCAAGGACGAGGTGCGCCGCGTAGGTCTCTCTATGGGTATTTCAAAGACCCTTATCGGTCGTCATCCTTTCCCAGGTCCAGGTCTCGCGATCCGTATCTTGGGCGAGATTAGCCGCGAGAGAGTTGAGATCCTCCAAAATGTTGATAAGATATATATCGACTCACTCCGTGAAGCGGGTCTTTACGACCAAATATGGCAGGCTGGAGCTATCCTGCTGCCAGTTAAGAGCGTTGGTGTGATGGGCGATGAGCGTACTTATGAGAGCTGCGTAGCACTGCGTGCCGTATCATCTACGGATGGTATGACAGCCGACTGGGTGCACCTGCCTTATGAGTTCCTCGCTAAGCTATCGAACGAGATTATCAATAAGGTGCGTGGCGTTAACCGCGTAGTCTATGATATCTCTTCTAAGCCACCAGCAACAATCGAGTGGGAGTAGAACAATAGAAAAGAGTGACTTAGGTCGCTCTTTTTTTTATTCTAGCTCCGCTGTTTTCGGAAATTAATAGTTAATAATGTTAGCTCCTCGGGGAGCACCCCGCCGCCGCCCGCGCAGGGCAGTCCTCGGATTGAATAATTGTTTTCGCCCTCGCTGCTAAAAAGCGATTTTTGTGCTTGCGAGAAAATCGCTCAGAGGGCGTTGGTTCGCAAGAACCAAAAATCTTTTTCATACTCGAGGACTGTCTCCGACGGTCGGGGTGCTCCCCGCGGAGCTACTCTTTTGTCGCGGTTTTTCGGATTATACCTAACGTTATAATATTTCAGGGGGATAGTTGATTACTTCAAATAAATTTGAGTAACCAACTATCCCCCTGAAATCTCTCAAACACTGCGTGTTTAAGCCGAAAACCGTTTAATGTTTAGCGTTAAGAAACTAATCGCTAAACATTAAACACTCAACACTAAACGCTGTCATTTCGTCTGTTAATAGCAAACTTTAGTTTGCGTCACTTGGTTGTGGAGATAAGTTTGAAAGCTTGCTTTTAGAACTTATCGCGACAATCAAGAGGGCTTAAACAAAGACTCATTAACAGATGCAATGAAAAAGAAAAGCTCTGCAGGGAGCACCCTGCCGCTGTCCGCGCAGGACAGTCCTCGGAAATATAAAAGTAAATGGGAGCTTGCTCCCCGCCCGTCGGCGTGAGACAGTAAGAAGCAATGCAAAGAATGGCAGAGCAAGAAGCTGTCCTCATGAAAAATTGCGGAGAAAGCGGGATTCGAACCCGCGATACGCTTTTGGCGTATACACGCTTTCCAGGCGTGCCTCTTCAGCCACTCGAGCACTTCTCCTTAGTTGCCTATTAAAGGCTTTAAAAAGGGCTAAAAACGAATATTCTTGACCCTTTATTGTGTCGCTTCTATATCTCGTGAGATAGAGGTGCGGGTATGGTGTTGCTTAGATCAAAATCACCCCACTCCTGCGAGATGCTGTCGATAGTCAGCAATAGTTCATCGGGATCTGTCAAGGTGACGAGCTTGAGGCGTGTTTGCTTAAAGTTGGGAAGCCCTTTGAAGTAGTTCGATAGGTGACGACGCATCTCGAGAATACCCACCTTGTCGCCCTTCACCTCAATAGACTTCAGCAGGTGACGTTTGGCAATCTCGACCCTCTCGACAACCGATGGCTGTGGTGCGTGTTCGCCCGTTGTTAGATATTGGCGTATCTCGCGGAATATCCAAGGACGACCGTAGGTAGCGCGCCCCACCATGATGCCATCTACGCCATAGCGGTTGAACATCTCGCGAGCACGTTCACCAGAGTCAATATCGCCGTTGCCGATGATTGGAATCTTGATTGCGGGGTTGTTCTTCACCGCCCCGATTAGAGTCCAGTCTGCCTCGCCTTTGTACATCTGAGATCGTGTGCGCCCATGAATGGTGAGTGCGCTGATGCCGACATCCTGAAGCCTAAGAGCTATCTCTTCGATGTTTTTACTCTCCTCGTCCCACCCAAGACGTGTCTTGACGGTTACAGGAGTATTCACAGCATTCACGATTTGACGTGTCATCTCCACCATCAAAGGCACATCGCGCATCATACCCGACCCAGCGCCTCGCCCTGCGATCTTCTTCACGGGGCACCCAAAGTTGATATCTATTATATCGGGGTTGACGCTCGCCGCGATGCGTGCCGCCTCGACCATTGGCTCTATGAGGTGACCATATATCTGTATCCCGACAGGTCGTTCGGCGTCGTCAATATTGAGCTTCGCGCGCGACTTCCAAGCGTCTCGAATAAGACCATCGGCAGAGATGAATTCGGTGTAGACTACATCTGCACCGAAGCCCTTACACATGTGCCTAAATGAGGGGTCTGTGACATCCTCCATAGGCGCCAGGAAGAGCGGCTCATCGCCTAACTCGATATCTCCAATTCTCATCTACTACTCTTGTGTCTCCTCGTTTGAAGGTAGCTCAAACTTAGTAAATCCAGCACCTACAAGGATATTGAACCACGCGAAGCACTTCTTCATATCCGATACGTGCACACGCTCCTTGTCGTAGTCTGGAAGCACAGCAGCAAAAGCCTCTTTGATCTTCTCGGGTGACTCCTTGTGGCTTATTGCAGCGGCGCCCGATGTAGACTCAAAGATCTTAGTAAATACATCGGCAAGGGCGATGTCCTCCTCGTATGTGAACATTGAGATCTCGGTGAGCGCGCTAACTCGTGCGTTCGAAGCAGCGTTCATGCGCTTTCCGCTCTCGAGAGACTCAACGATAACTCCGCGTTGCGATTGGGCTATATACTTGTATAACCCTGGTTGTCCTGATATTGCTAGGATATCCTTTAACTCCATTTTAATTCTGTGTTATTATTGATTTTTAATGTGTACATCCAACTGTGGGAATGGGAAGTTAACACCCTTCGTAGGTAGTGTAGAGTAGAATTTCTCATTTATGAGGAAGAATACATCCCAGTAGTCCTCGCTCTTTGTCCATCCTCTAACTACTATCTGCACGGCGCTATCATCCATGCTCTTTAGTCCAACAAATGGGAGCATAGCTGGTTTTGCAGGGTCGTTAATGATGCGCTTCTCTGCATTTACGATCTCCATTATCGCCTCTTTAGCTTGAGCGTAATCGTCACCATACGATATGCCGACGCTCCACTCCGCACGGCGTACTCCTGCGTGTGAATAGTTGTCGATAATAGATGACGAGATGGTGCTGTTAGGTAGGAATATCGTACGTCCGTCGGGAGTATCGAGGATTGTTGTAAAGAGTAGAATCTCGCGTACGGTACCCGATTGATCTTGCGCTGTGATATAGTCACCCACGCGGTAAGGTTTAAGAAAGAGAACCATTACTCCGCCCGCGAAGTTCTGGAGTGTTCCGCTTAGTGCCATACCAATAGCCAAACCCGCAGAGGCAAGCATCGCTACAAGAGATGTCGTGTTGATTCCGAGAAGCTGGATTATGGTTAGCACCAGAAGCACGTAGAGTATCACCTTGACGATACTGCGAAGGAACGATCTTAGCGATAGGTCAATGTTTCGCTTCTCGAAGGTTACCATCATTATCTTCTCTACTCGACTGATAAGCCATTTGCCGACTCCGAGGATGACGAGTGCGATGATGATCTTGAACACTATCTGTACTATCTCGGCACCAAGTGTAGAGATTATGTCGCCAAGGCTAGTGCTTGACGCCTTTTCGATAATTTCGGCGATAGTCATCTTTCCTGTAGCTAGACTATCCACTGTTGCTGCGGCTCCACTCTTTAGGGAGTCTGTTGTCTCTGTTGTGAGTAAGTTGAAAAACATAGTTTATAGTTTATGTGTTAATTTCTGAATAAACGATGCAAATTTATCAAATATTCTTGAAAAATAGCTCTTTTCATCCTCTTTTTTATTTGCATCCTATCGAATGAACTCTCTTTCGATGGTAGTTTTATTGCCGCAGTTATCATCTACGGTTAATTTTAGTTGGTGTCTGCTCTGTGTTGGTTTGTGGTAGAAGTAGTGTTTTAACACCCCGTGTTCGAGGTCTAATGGTACCCACTCATCATCAATGTGACACTCATAATCCTTGATGCCGCTAAGATTATCGCTCACCTTGAAGCTCATAAATTTATGGCTCCCCATGTTAAAACCATTGCTAAAATTGGGAATTACCTTTGGGGCTTGATCATCTATCGCCACGATAAACTCCCCTGTGTTACCACTCTTTGCAGTGACCCAGCCATCTCTGTACTCGCTGTTAATGCCGTACACATCCCCTTTTTTGCTCACCATAGCTATCGTTACCTTTTCCTTTAGGTGTGGCTCTATATCGCACTTTAGCGATACCTCCATCTTTTTGTGCAGTGCGATCTCCTTTGAGAATACCCTGATGCATGGGGAGAGAAATTTTATTGAGTCTGCCTCTTTTGCTTTAGGTGTCTCGGCTATGCTCGCCGCAAATGGTGTAGAGTCGTAAAGTGTTCCACGGGGAACATTTACCCTCAAAGAGTCGCTGTTGAATGAGAAATCTTTTGAAGCAAAGACCATATTCTCCGCCTCTACGGGTGTCGCCTCAAATGGGGAGGCGTTGCCAGTGATGTTGAAAGTTAGTGTCGATTTCAGTGCGCAGTCATCCTCGATTTCAATCTTTATACTCTCGCTCTCGCCTTGGTCGCACCCAATGATACCGCGGTTAGGCGTGTCGTAGTAGAAACTTTTTGCGTGGTTCTCGCTGATGCTCATGCGAACCACCTCATTGCGCGAGTCGAACTTTATCGGCTGGTACGCGACACCTTTGCAATATGGAGAGTCCTTAAAGGTAAACCCATCGTTTTGGTATGCGAAGAATGGCTCCGAGTTGCGGTAGCCACGCAGCGAGTAGATTCCAAAGGTGTTGGTTACTCCATCTTTTCGATCCGAACACTCAACGATAAAGTGCCCCATGCGCCCCACCTCAATGGTATTGTTGGGGGCATCTAAGGTGTGCAGATTATTCGAATCTCTCACGATCTTGTAGCTATTGATTGGCGAGGCGTAGGCAACACCTCCAATAGAGTCAATCTCGATATAGTGGAGCGTGAAGAGAAGAGGCGGCTGCGTATCGCGCGGTTTTATTATGCCGCGTCTAAAGATATTTATGGGCGATTGTGTTTCGTTTTTGCGCACCTCGTAGTGTAGGTGAGGACCACCCGAAGAGCCTGTATTTCCTGAGAGGGCTATAAACTCTCCTCTCTTAACGGGGAATTGCCCCGACTTAAAGTAGAGATTTATCGAGTGCTGACGCGTTCTTGCTCGCTCGCGGGTGACATACTTTTCGATATCGTCGCGGTATTGTGAAAGGTGCCCATATACTGTTGTTGTGTTGTTAGGGTGTGTAATATATATCACCTTGCCATATCCGCCTGAGGATAGCCCTACGCGAGAGATGTACCCATCTGCTGCCGCGACAACCCTCTTGCCCTCTACGCCATCACTCTTGATATCCACCCCCGCATGGAAGTGTCCACCCCTCATCTCGCCCACGTTGCCTGCATAGAGTTGCTCGACCCCCTCAAGTGGATAGGCGTAGTAGTCGGGTGTAATATTTTCAGCATTAGCTGTCGCTAGCGCCATAAATAGTGTGAAAGCTGTTAAAAATCGTCCCATATCTCCTCCTCTTTGTTCTCTAAATTTAGTTGTGATATTGTGTTGTTGACCACCTCGAAGCTATACCCTAGCGATACACCGTAGCGTATAAGTTTGCCCTTTAGCTCATAGTTATTTTTGTGCTTCACGCTTCGTGATCTCTTTTCGAGAACCTCTCGAAGTCGCTGATTTACCACCTCCGTGTCGACCTCTGCCATCTCTTGTGCTATGATCTCTCGGCTTATTCCGTGCTTGCTCAGCTCTGTTGTGATCTTTCTTTCGCCCCAGTTGCTTAGGTTTATCTTATCTCGGATATAGGCTTTGGCATACCTCCGATCATCAATAAAGCGCGTCTGAATCAACCCCTGCACAATGCGTTCGCGATCCTCTTTGGCGACCTCCCACCGCGCCATTAGCTTGTAAGCATCGCCGCTAGCGAGTTCTCGTCGTGCTCCCTCTCGCTCTAGCGCTGCTGTCGCTTGCTCGGCAGTTTTTGCCTTGCTCTTTTTTATGGTCGTGTAGCCCATACCATGCGCGGTTTATTATTAATATCTTTGGCGCTTTGAACCTCGTGATAACCCTTATCACGCAGTAATTGTTCTACGTGGAACACATAATCTTCGTGACACTCGAAGTATAGGCGCCCGCCACTTTTGAGCATCACGAGTGATGAACGGGCGATTGAGCGATAAAATATAAGTGGGTTGTCATCCTCGACAAATAGCGCAAGGTGTGGCTCAAAATCCAACACGTTTGGACGCATTAGCGAAGATTCACTGCGCGGTATGTAGGGTGGATTCGAGACTACAACGTCAAATTCTCGCTCCTCGGTGGCGTTCTCTACACCCAACAGCGCATCCCCCTCGATAAAAGTTATCGGTAGAGCATTTCGCTCTGCGTTGGCTTTAGCTATGCCCAGAGCGTCCTGCGAGAGATCCAGAGCAAATAGGCGGCTACCCTTGATGTGGTGCGCCAGAGATATGGCGATAGCTCCGCTGCCAGTGCCGATATCGAGAATCTTGGGTGTCGTGCGCGCGTACTCCTCGACAATGAGATTGACAAGCTCCTCGGTCTCGGGGCGGGGAATAAGCACCCCCTCTTTAAGCGAAAGGGTGAGTCCACAGAACTCACTCTCCCCCAAAATATACTGTAACGGACGCCCTGAAGCTATCTCGCTTGCGATGTGCTCAAGCTCCTTCAGCTCGCCCTCGTGCTCCTCGTCAATCTTTAATATAAGGTCGGTTGGCGTAAAGCCCCACACCTCCATTGCTGCAATACGCGAGATTTGGTGAGCTTCGCGTACACCATAGAGTGGAGCCGCCGCTTGGTGTAGCCTCTCTAAAATATCACGTATCTTCATTATTTCGACTCTGGCGTCTGTACGCTTAGTTTAAGATCCGCGAGAGCGATAGCTAGGGCAGCCTCAATAACTACCCCCGCGCGAAGTGCTATGCAGGCGTCGTGGCGACCGTGAATCACTAGAGGCTCTACGCTGTCGCTCGTGCGGTTGTATGTCATCTGCTGTTTAGATATGCTTGGTGTTGGTTTCACGGCTACTCGTACGACAATATCGTTGCTGTTGCTGATGCCGCCATTGATACCTCCCGCGTTATTGCTCTGTGTTCTGCCCGAAGCGTCAACTACCATGTCGTTGTTCTCGCTTCCAGGGATGCGCGTAGAGGCAAATCCGCCACCAAACTCAACACCCTTAACCGCAGGGATCGAGAATAGGAGGTGCGCCATGACGCTCTCCACAGAGTCAAAGAATGGCTCTCCCCACCCCATCGGAACACCGCTTATGCGGCATTCGATAACGCCACCTACGGAGTTTAGGTTCTTAACCGCTTGCTCGACAATCTCGTCAAAGCGCGCGGAATCGCTCTCGCCCGCTAACTCTGCGATGGTCGTCGAGAAGTTAATGCTCTCGCCGAGCATACGCTTTGCCACAACGCCCGCTGCAACAAAAGGGAGTGTTATGCGTCCCGAAAAGTGACCTCCGCCCCTATAATCTTGCCAGCCGCCATACTTATGTTCTGCGACCATATCGGCGTGCGAGGGGCGAAAATGTGTTGTTAGGTTGGAATAATCTTTAGATATTGTATTCTCGTTCTCAAAGACAATAGTGAGAGGCGCGCCTGTGGTGTGGTCGTTGAATAGACCCGATACTACTCGCGGGGTGTCGCTCTCTTTGCGAGGTGTTGTCCCTTTTTTGCCGCTTTTGCGACGCTCAAGGTCAGCCGAGAAGTGGTCGAGGTTAAGCTCCACGCCAGCCCTCACGCCATCTACCGAGCAGCCTATTCCAGCACCGTGTGACTCGCCCCAAATTGTTACTCTAAAGTTTCTACCAAAACTATTCATAAAAAATTACTTTATTATCGACTTAAAATCTTCGAAGAATGCAGGGTAACTCTTAGCTACACACTCGGCACCCTTGATCACCATCTCGCCCTCTCCGCGAAGAGCTGTTGCTGCCATGGACATCGCTATGCGGTGGTCGTTATGGCTATCTACTGTGGTGTTGGTTATCTCACCTCCGCGCACTTTCATTATATCATCACCCTCGAGTGTCACCTCGATACCAACCTTTGCGTACTCCGTTTGAAGTGTCAACGCGCGATTGCTCTCCTTGTGCGTCAAGCGCGAAGTGCCCTTTATTGTCGATACCCCATCACACGCCGCAGCGAGCGCTACAAGTGCAGGGAAGAGGTCGGGGCACTGTGTAGCATCGAAGCTAAAGGCGTTTAGTTCGCGCCTCCTTATGGAGAGGCTATTGTTGTCGCTCGTCACTTCAGCTCCAGCGCTCACGAGGGCTTGGGTGATAGCCACGTCGGCCTGCTTGGATAGAGCCGAGACGTTGCGCAGTGTCACCTCACCCGCTATCGCTCCAGCCACTAGAAGCACAGATGCAGCGCTCCAGTCGCCCTCGATAGTGAAGGCTGTTGGTAGGTAGCTCTGCTCCCCCTCGACAAAAAACTCAGTGTAGTTGTTGTGTGAGATATCGACTCCAAACGCTTTGGCTGTCTCGATTGTCATGTCGAGGTATGGTGTTGAGACGGCTCTATCAACATGTAGTGTTGTGTCGTTTTGAGCTAGTGGTAGAGATAGTAAAAGACCAGTGATAAACTGCGATGATACAGATCCATCAACGCTCACCTCGCCACCTTTTATTGGACCCTTGACCTCGAAAGGGAGAAATCCACTGTTGTCTTTAACCTCGACGCCAAGCTCTCGGAGTGGCTCTATCATCATAGTCATTGGGCGCTTGAGGATTGAACCTCGACCCTCGATGTGTATTGTCTCGCTCCAAAGCGACGCTAGAGGTGTAAAGAGGCGAGTCGACAGCCCCGATTCGCCAATATTAAGAGTTGTTCCACGGGGAACATTCCCGCCATCAATGGCGATGGTATGCTCGTCGAGGTGTGTTACTTTTGCCCCCAAAGTCTCGATGCAGCGCATCGCAGAGATTGTGTCATCGCAGAGGTCAATATTACGGAGAATAGAACGCCCCTTAGCTAGTAGAGCAACCGCAAGGGCGCGCTGTGCATAGCTTTTCGAACAGGGTGGGTTCAGCTCTCCAAAGACTTCCCCCTTTGATAAATGTATATCCATTAAATGTATAAATTATTGCTCATTGTCAGCAGAGTCATCTTTAGGTGTATTAGACTCTGTATCAGTAGGTTGTGTTGCTGTTTTGAATTGTGGTGCACGGCGAAGTTCGAAGTGTTGCCCGAGGTATACCTTGCGCACCATCTCGTCGGCTGCCAACTCCTCGGCAGTTCCCGCCTTGAGGATCTTACCCTCGAAGAGGAGGTATGTGCGGTCGGTGATGGCGAGCGTCTCGTCGACATTATGGTCGGTGATGATAACGCCAATATTTTTGCTTTTGAGGGTGGCTACGATGCTCTGTATATCCTCCACGGCGATAGGGTCGACACCCGCGAAAGGCTCATCGAGCAGGATGAACGATGGGTTGATAGCCACCGCGCGCGATCTCGGTTCTACGGCGCTC
>JBCQVD010000047.1:0-16529 GCA_047173405.1 Rikenellaceae bacterium | reverse complement strand
GGGTAAGAGGGGTAACCTGCGCTCTATTACGCTATCCAACTACATACTCTTGAGGAGTAGCTTCGAGGCTATGAAGAGTGAAGAGAAGAGTGACGCCAAGGTTGGTGTGATATACGCCGAAGGTGCTATCTACGATGGCGAGGGTGCCTTAGGTGAGGTGGGTAGTTCGTCGCTATGTGCGCTGCTGCGTCGTGCGCGTGAGGATAAGAGTGTTAAGAGTGTTGTGCTGCGCGTTAACTCCCCTGGAGGAAGCGCTCTGGCGGCAGATGTTATATGGCGAGAGATGGTGCTGCTGCGCGAACAAAAGCCCATTATAGTGTCAATGGGCGGCTACGCGGCCAGTGGAGGTTACTATATTAGTGCCCCCGCAGATGCTATTGTTGCCGATAGACTTACGCTCACAGGCTCGATTGGCGTATACAGCATGATCCCCGACGTCGAGGGCGCACTAGACTCAAAGCTAGGCATCACCACCGATGTTGTGAAGAGCAACGCGTCGGCAGATTTTATGCGTACCATGAGACCGCTCAACGCCACGGAGCGTGCCGCGATGGCTCTGAGCGTTGATAACATATACGAAACATTCACCAGCCACGTTAGCCAAGGGCGTAATATACCCCTCGAGCGTACGCTCGAGATCGCACAAGGAAAGGTGTGGAGCGGAGAGGATGCCCTGACGCTCGGGTTGATCGACAGCAACCTGGGGCTTAAGGGGGCTATACTCCTCGCCGCAAGTAGAGGAGGGGTGGTCGATAGCTTCACCATAGAGCATATACACCACGACGTGATGGGGTTAAACCGCCTTATTGCACCTATCTCATCCGCCATAAGCTCAGCCCTAGAGCGTCGAACAGATGGCATGGGAGCTATTGCCGAGCGCTATAACTCGGCGATGCGCGAACTGCGCGCAGCGAGCGGTGTTGTGATGTACTCACCTCAGCGGGTCGATTGGGAGTAAATTTCAGTGTTGAGTGTTGAGTGTTGAGTGTTCAGTGGTTGGTGTTGAGTGTTCAGTGACTAGTTTCTTAACATTTAACACTTAACATTTTTTGTTTTGCGATTGTGAAATGGTTTGTCTGACGCTAATTTCTCGCTAACTTTTTGTAAAAGAGAAAATAATAGTTATATTTATAGTTAGAACCATTTCTAAAGAAAACCAAACTTTAAACTTAAAAATTGTGATTAAAAATCTGAAGTTGTTATGCGTCTTGCTTCTTTGTGCTATTGTGTCTGTTGGATGCGGTGGCGGGCAAGAGAAGGTAGTAACATTAAAACTAGCCCATGGATTATCCCCAACCCACTCGGTTCACTTAGGTCTGGTGAGGATGGATGAGGAGCTTCAACGTCTGTCGGACGGAAAGATGAAGCTTCAAATATACCCTTCGGCGCAGCTAGGTTCTGAGGGTAGTTGTGTCGAACTTCTTCAAATTGGAAGTCTTGATATCACCAAGGTCTCGGCGGCGACGCTTGAGAGTTTTGCGGACCCTTTCAAGGTGTTCGGTATCCCCTATATCTTTCACTCTAAGGACCACCTCTACCGCGTAGTCGATGGCGAGGTAGGAAAACAGATTCTTGATTCAACGGTTCCATACCTCTTTAAAGGTATAGCATACTTCGACTCTGGAGCACGTAGTTTCTACACTATCAAGAAGCAGATCAATAAGCCCGAAGATCTTCGCGGGCTAAAAATTCGAGTTATGAAGAGCCCTATCGCCGTTGAGATGATGCAGAGCTTTGGTAGCTCCGCAACACCTATTGACTGGGGTGAACTCTACACCGCCTTGCAGAGTAATGTCGTTGATGGATCGGAGAATAACACCCCCTCTATTACTACATCCTTCCACCACGAAGTGACTAACTACTACTCACAAACCGAGCATATCTTCTCGCCCGATGTTATCGTCATAAGCACCAAGAGGTGGAACTCTCTCTCAGCACAGCAGCAGGAGTGGATCGATGAGGCGGCTAAGCTAGCGCGCATGTATCAACGCGAGCTATGGGCCGAGCAGGAGAATATTTCGCTGGATATAATGAAGAAGAAGGGTATGGAGATCGTAGTTCCTGACAAGCAGCCATTTATCGACTGCTCGGAGCCTATGAGACGTAAGTACGCCTCAGACCCTAAGTTTAAAGATATAATGGAGAAGATCGAAGCCCTCCAGTAATCCCGCGTAGAGCTACTAATTTTAAACAGATCCTTGAGGTTGCGCGTAACTGTAACCTTAGGCGATCTATAAATGAGAAATATAATGAGATCTAAAATAGATAAAATATTAGAGAGTATTTTAAGTCTACTGATGGCTTTATTGGTTGTTGATGTAGTGTGGCAGGTTTTGAGTCGTTATGTCTTATACTCACCAAGTTCGGTCACCGACGAGATAGCTACATTCCTGCTTATTTGGGTAGGTTTGCTAGGTGCAGCCTACTGCTATGGGCGTGGCGAACACCTCGCCATAGATATCTTCATACAGAGCTTTAACCCCCAAAATAAGAGGCGCGTAGCCGTTGTTATAAATATGTTTGTCTTTGCTTTTGCCCTCTTTGTTCTGATTGTTGGCGGTGGGTGGCTTGTCTACACACGTTTCTACCTTGGTGTGACATCCGCCTCCTTGCAGCTTAATATGGGGTACATATACCTAGTTCTACCCTTCAGCGGAGTGATAACGCTCTACTACGCGTTGAACAATATCTTGTGCGTGACGAAGGAACCTCAAGAGATCTAAACAACCTTTTACCAACTTTACGACCTTAAAACAGACCATCAAATGGATATTATAGGAATCTTAGTACTGCTTTTTAGCTTTTTTACACTCCTCTGCATAGGAGTCCCTATTGCATATAGTATCGGTATTTCGGGTATTCTAACAATGCTTGTAAGTATTGACTCAATCCCCGCCTTTACAACCTACGCACTACGTATGGCGTCGGGTCTCGATAGCTTTGCTCTTCTGGCTATTCCGTTCTTTGTCTTGGCGGGAAATATAATGAATAGCGGAGGTATCGCCCTGAGACTTATCGACTTCGCTAAGGTCCTCGTAGGACGACTTCCTGGCGGACTCGCTGTGGTTAACGTCATCGCCAATATGCTCTTTGGAGCTATCAGTGGCTCTGCCGTAGCTGCAGCGTCGGCCATCGGAAGTATCATGACTCCCGAGATGCGCAAGGCGGGCTACGACCCTAACTTCAGCGCTGCCGTAAATATCACATCGGCAACCACAGGTCTAACCATCCCCCCTAGCAACACACTTATCGTCTACTCGCTAGCTAGTGGCGGAGTCTCTATCTCGGCACTTTTTATGGCTGGTTACCTCCCTGGCATACTCCTCGGATTGGTTATTATGATTGTTGCGGCGTTCCATGCCATCAAACATAAATACCCTCGCGGTGAGAAGATTGGCTTTATGACGGGTCTCCATAAGTTCTGGAGAGCTGTGCCTAGCCTGATGCTCCTCGTCGTTGTTATTGGCGGTATCCTAACAGGACTATTTACAGCTACCGAGGCGTCAGCTATCGCCGTTGTCTACTCACTAATTCTGGCGTTTTTATACAAGGAGGTCACCCTCAGCCATATCCCAGGCATACTTCTTCAATCGGTCAAGACGACATCTATCGTTTTGTTGCTTGTCGCTGCTTGTACGGGTCTGTCGTGGATTATGAGCTACGAGAATATCCCTCAAACGGTGAGCAGCATGCTCCTTAGTGTCAGCTCGAACCCGATCGTTATATTGATCCTTATCAACTTGATACTGCTTGGCGTAGGTATCTTTATGGATATTACACCCGCCGTGTTGATCTTCACACCTATCTTCCTACCTATTGTCACCTCTCAGCTCGGTATGGACCCAGTGCATTTTGGTATTATGATGGTTCTCAACCTCAGCGTTGGATTGTGTACACCTCCCGTAGGTTCGGTGCTCTTTATCGGTTGTAGCGTCTCGGGTGCGAAGATACAGAATGTCATCAAACCCCTGCTACCTCAATTTATCGCTATGATCATAGTGCTGTTTATGGTTGCCTTTATCCCCGCTATATCACTCTATGTACCGAGCCTTTTCGGATTGTAGGTAATTTTATTGCTGTATGATAAAGGCTCCGCGGGGAGCTCCCCGCGGAGCTAAACTTTTGTGGCGGTTTTCGGATTATACCTAAAGCTATAATATTCAAAGGGATAGTTGATTATTTCAAATAAAGTTGAGTAACCAACTATCCCTCTGAAATTTATCAAACACTCTTGTGTTTGAACCGAAAAACGTTGAATGTTTAGTGTTAAACGTTAAGGGACTAGCCGTTAAACACTTAACACTAAACATTAAACGCTTAATACTTCGATTGTTGAGCAAACGTATGTTTGCGCGTATGTGATTATAGGAAATAGGGACAAAGCTTGCTTTAAGTTCCTATTTTCATGTAATCACAATAAATCAAAAGTTGATTTACCAGCAATCGCTACAAATAGTAAATGGGAGCTTGCACCCCGCCCGTCGGCGTGAGACAGTAAGAAGCAATACAAAACGGGAAGTACCCTGCCGCTGCCTTCAGAGGTAAAAACAAAAAGTCACGCCTAACGTAAGGCGTGACTTTTTATTTGATAGACGTTATCTCTACTTGAAGTAGCGATTGTATAGACCTTGGAAGCCTGCGCCGTGGCGAGCCTCGTCCTTAGCCATCTCGTGTACTGTATCGTGTACAGCGTCAAGGTTTTGCTCCTTAGCGATTCTTGCAAGACGCATCTTATCCTCACACGCACCACTCTCAGCGTTCATACGCTTCATAAGGTTAGTTTTAGTATCCCAAACAACCTCACCTAGAAGCTCTGCGAACTTAGAAGCGTGCTCTGCCTCCTCGATTGCGTAACGCTTGAAAGCCTCTGCTATCTCTGGGTAACCCTCTCTATCTGCTTGACGGCTCATTGCTAGGTACTGACCTACCTCCGAGCACTCGCCCATAAAGTGGTTCTGTAGACCCTCCATCAAAACTGCATCTGCTCCCTTAGCATCGCCTAGCTTATGCTCAGTAACGAATACTAAACCCTCTTGACTCTCTTCAACGGCTACAAATTTATCCTTTGGAACCTTACATAGAGGACACTTCTCTGGTGCCTCAGCACCCTCGTGGATGTGACCACATACGGTGCAACGCCATTTCTTTACCATAATAAAATTTCTTTTTTTTAAGCTTGTGTTTGTAACTATGACAAAGATAAGTTTTTTTTATTCTAATGCAATAGATTTTCTATAATGATTTTCTATATACTTATAGGTTTTTCTTATATGTGGCATTATGAACACAAAAAAAGCTAACCACAATAAAGTGATTAGCTTTTCAGTACCCCCTCACGGGCTCGAACCGTGGACCCCAACATTAAGAGTGTCGTGCTCTACCAACTGAGCTAAAGAGGCATTTGCGTCTGCAAAGGTACGCAAAAAATAGATAGTTCCAAATTTTTAGCCAATTATTTTCATCTTTTTTTATTTGTGTTAGGTGAAAATCTTCTTGGAGACTCTTTAATGATTTGAATGTTAGTAAATTATAAAGAGATTGGATATTGGCGGTTAAGAAACTGTTTAAATTTTATTCGTGTTGGGTTTAAATGCTTGGCACTTAATAAATTTTGAGATCCAAGTTATTGTGTAAATTTATTTACGATAATAACTTGAATCTCAAAATATTAGAATGGAGTCTCTAATCCCAATACGCAAGGGAAGAATAGCTCTGCGGGGAGCACCCCGCCGCTGCCCGCGCAGGGCAGTCCCTTAGGTATTACTTCGCTGGAACTACCTGCAACCAGTTGAGGTTTACAATCGAGAAGCTAGAATCTACGCCCTTAAATACCACGCATATATTGTGTTTTCCGCTTATTGGCATCTTCATTTTGCTCTCAAGAGTTGTCCAATTAGCCCATCCTCCAGTATATTTAATATCGAATGAGGCGATGATATCCCCTTGAGGATCGTCTTTGCGCACCTCGATAGAGCCTTCGCGTCCGCAAGTCGCCACACGCGCCTGCATCACTGTTGAGCTTCCATCGGTAAAATCAACCTCGTTGAATGTCACGTATGAGTCTGGCTTGGTTTCGCACACCATCCATCCCGTTGGTTCGTTGCCTGTAACGAAGGCTACTTGAGCGCCAGAGATGGTGTTGTATCTATCAACCTCAATCTTCTCGCCTGGGCGTGGTGAGCCGATACCGCGTAGGGTAGGCGTTACCTTATTAAAGGTACCATCTTCGTTGAGGGTCATGTAGTCGGCACATATCGAGCGTAGTTTATTGTGCCCACTAAGTTGCCATGAGTGGTAGAACAGAATCCAGCGTCCGTCATAGTAGACAACAGAGTTGTGGTTGGTGTCCTTACCGATACTATCCATCAATGTACCTCGGTATTCGTAAGGTCCCATTGGCTTTTTACTTGTAGCATAGCCAATGTTGTACTCTTCGCCTGGGAAGCGGTGAGCAAACGAGAGGTAGTATGTGTTGCCTATCTTGAATGGGAATGGACCCTCTTTGTAGCCGTATGGCAAACCTTGCACTGTGATTACATCCTGCTTCACACCCTTCATATCGTCCGTAAGAGGTGCAACACCGATACCATCGCCCGAGCGCCAAAACATATAAGCCTGATTATCGTCGTCGAGCAGAATACCTGGGTCAATACCCGCGATTGGGCGCTTGATTCCCTGCATATAGTTCTTCTCCCACTTGAAAGGTCCTTGTGGATTGTCGGCTACTCCGACACCTAATCGGCGCCAGTTCTTGCCGCCAACATCGTCGGTTGCCTTTGCGGGGTAATAGTAGTAGTATTTACCATCCTTTTCGATGCAGTCAGGTGCCCACATAGCCCCCATATCCTTTACGCCCCATGGCACTTCGTTCTCCTTTAGTACCCAGCCGTGGTCTTTCCATGTGCTACCACCCTCGAGCGAGAATACGTGGTACCCAGGCATACAGAAGCCAGCCGTTTGATCTTTAAACACATGACCCTCGTCTGGCACTTTATCCCCTGATGGATAGATAAATAGTTTCCCCTGGTGGACTCTTGCTGATGGGTCTGCTGTAAAGATGTGTGTGATGATTGGGTTTTGTGCTATTGAGGCTGTTGTTGCGCCCAATACTATTGCACTTACAAGTGTAAATAGTTTCATGTCTGATAGTTTAAGGTTCGTATAAATAAGTTGCCGCTTACAAAAATATCACAAATATAAGAAATATCTACAAAAGAATGGTTATATTTGCACTCCAAAAGTAGGAATAACATAAAACAGAATATATTATGGCTCTTCAATGCGGCATTGTGGGTCTGCCCAACGTGGGTAAATCAACACTCTTTAACTGCCTATCTAACGCTAAGGCGCAGGCAGCAAACTTCCCTTTCTGCACTATCGAACCCAACGTGGGTGTTATCACGGTGCCAGACGAGAGGCTTATCAACCTCGCCAAGATAGATAATCCTAAGAAGATTATCCCTACAACAATCGAGATTGTCGATATCGCAGGTCTTGTGAAGGGGGCCTCTAAGGGTGAGGGTCTAGGTAATAAGTTCCTAGGTAATATCCGCAATACGGACGCTATTATCCACGTACTTAGATGTTTCGAGAACAGCAATATCACCCACGTTGACGGCACTGTTGACCCAGTGCGCGACAAGGGAGTTATCGACACGGAGCTTCAGCTCAAGGACTTGGAGTCGGTGGAGAGCCGTATTAGTAAGTGTCAGAAGCAGGCTGCGGGCGGAGATAAGCAGGCGAAACGCATGCACGACATCTTGATCCTCTTCAAGTCTACTCTTGAGCAGGGTAAGTCGATCCGCACGTTGGAGCTTGACAAGGAGGATCGCAAGGTGGTGGCGGATTTGAACCTACTCACCGATAAGCCTGTTCTCTACTTGTGTAATGTCGACGAGGCGAGTGCCGCAACAGGTAACGCCCACACGGAGGCTGTACGTGAGGCGATAGCTGAGGAGGGTGCCGAGATGCTTATTGTAGCGACAGCTACTGAGGCGGATATCGCGGAACTTGAGAGCCACGAGGAGCGCCAGATGTTCTTGGAGGATTTGGGTCTTAAGGAGTCGGGTGTAGCACGTCTTATCAAGGCGGCGTATAACCTCCTTGAGCTTGAGACATACTTCACCACTGGAGTCCAGGAGACTCACGCGTGGACATACACCAAAGGCATGAAGGCTCCACAAGCGGCGGGTGTTATCCACTCAGATTTCGAGCGTGGATTTATCCGTGCCGAGGTTATTAAATATAGCGACTATATGGAGCTAGGCTCCGAGAGAGCGTGCCGCGATGCGGGTAAGATCGGTGTCGAGGGTAAAGAGTATGTTGTGCAGGATGGCGACATTATGCACTTCCTATTTAACGTATAGTGGCATAGAGCTTGTTTTAATAACTCTATAATTCAAGAACAGATGGAAAGAAAAGTAAGGGTGCGCTTTGCACCTAGCCCTACGGGAGCACTACATATGGGCGGTGTGCGCACAGCCCTCTACAACTACCTCTTTGCTCGTCACCATGGCGGTGAGATGATCCTCAGAATCGAGGATACCGACTCTCAGCGCTTTGTTGAGGGTGCCGAGGATTATATCATCGAGTCGCTTAAGTGGTGCGGTGTCACCATCGACGAGGGCGTCGGTGTGGGAGGTCCTCACGCCCCTTATCGTCAAAGCGAGCGCCGCGAGATCTACTGGCAGTACGCGCAGTCTCTTGTCGAGAGCGGTTGGGCTTACTACGCCTTTGATACTGCCGAGGAGCTTGATGCGAAGCGCAAGGAGGCTGAGGCGGCAGGTGCTGCTTTTGCCTACAACTATAGCGTGCGCTGCGAGTTGCCTACCTCACTAAGCCTTAGCGCCGAGGAGGTCGAGGCACGCATAGCGCGTGGGGAGCAGTGGGTTATTCGCTTTAAAATGCCCGAGAATGAGATCGTCGCAATGGATGACCTTATCCGTGGGCATGTCGAGGTTAACACTTCGACTCTTGACGACAAGGTACTATATAAATCAGTTGACAGGCTCCCTACCTACCACCTCGCTAATATCGTGGATGATAGGTTGATGGAGATCTCGCACGTTATACGTGGCGAGGAGTGGTTACCATCACTTCCGCTTCACTACCTACTCTACCAAGCTTTGGGGTGGGAGGAGCTACGCCCTGCGTTTGCCCACCTGCCACTACTTCTTAAGCCTACGGGCGGAGGTAAGCTCTCTAAGCGCGATGGTGACAAGCTCGGCTTCCCCGTCTTTCCGCTTGAGTGGAAGCCTCAAGGTGGCGAGTCGTCGCGCGGCTACCGCGAGGATGGATACTTCGCTGAGGCGTTTATCAATATGTTGGCTCTGCTGGGCTGGAACCCAGGCACGGAGCAGGAGCTATTCTCTATGGAGCAGCTCATCGAGGAGTTCTCTCTGGAGAGAGTATCTAAGTCGGGCGCGCGCTTCCAACCAGATAAGGCTAAGTGGTTTAATGCACAATATATGCACGCTAAGAGTGCCGAGGAGCTTGCTCCTCTCTTCCAACCAATCCTTAAGTCGCATGGCGTTGAGGTGAGCGACGAACTAGCGGGGCGTGCAGCCTACATAATGCGTGAGAGAGCCACCTTTGTGGCAGATCTTTGGGATCTAACCTCTTACTTCTTTGTGGCACCTACCGAGTACGATGCTAAGCAGAGCAAGAAGTACTGGAAGGGTGATAACCCTCGTATCCTCTCGGAGCTTAGAGAGGTGCTTGCGGCAATCGAGGATTTCTCGCTCTCGAACACCGAAGCTATCGTTGGCGCATGGATCGCCGAGCGCGGCTATGGTATGGGGCAGGTTATGAACACCTTGCGCCTAGCGCTTGTGGGTGCGGGTAAAGGTCCTGGCATGTACGATGTCACTGAGTTTATCGGTCGCGAAGAGTGCTTGCGCCGTATAGATCATATTTTGGAGCAACTACCAGTGCCTGCGGCAGTATAGCTATGGATATTGAACAGTATGTATATGGAATGAGCGAGGAGGGCGAGGTTGTCGTTGTCTATCTTATGCGCGCAGATAATGGCGCAGAGATCCAACTCACCAACCTTGGAGCCTCGGTTATCTCGGTTAAGATGCCTAACGCCAAAGGCGAACTAGAGGATATCTTGTTGGGGTATAGCGACTTCGCGAATATGCTTCGCGACACCGCCTATATGGGTCGCACGATAGGTCGCACGGTGGGACGCATCGCCTCAGGGGAGGTCACCATCGGGGGCGAGGAGCACCTTCTCGACCTTAACGCAGGGGCTTTTCATGTGCACGGTGGTGCTTCGGGCTACCATAAACGTATGTGGGAGAGCCGTGTGGAGACCAACCGTGTTGTTATGTCGCTCGTGGGCGATGATGGCGAGTCGGGCTACCCTGGCACTCTTACGGCGGAGGTGATCTTCGATTTCGATGACGAGATGAACTTCGAGATCAGTTACCTCGCAAAGAGCGACAAGACGACTATTGTGAACCTTGCACCACACCTCTACTTCAACCTTTCGGGCGATATGAAGAGTACGATGCTCGACCACGAGCTACAAATCAACGCCTCTAAGGTGTGCGAAGTTGACTGCTATGGCGCCCATACGGGCGAGCTGCTCGCGGTCGAAGCTACACCTCTCGACTTCACATCGCCAAAGGCGATAGGAGCCGATATCAAGGGCGACTTCAATGAGATGAGATACTCGCGAGGCTACGACCACCTCTTTGCGATAGACTCTTATGAACCCCAAAAACTAACCCACCACGCAACACTCAGCCACGCTGGGAGCGGACGCAGGGTCGAGGTATATTCGTCGCAGCAGGGGCTGGGGCTGTATAGCGGTAACCATATCGCAGTAGGCTCACCCACAGGGACTAAGAGCGGTGAGAAGTTTGTGCAGTATGGCGGTGTGGTGTTGATGCCGCAAGCACTCAGTGGAGTTGAGATCACCCCCGAGGAGGTCTACTGCCAGAAAAATTCATATAAGTTCTCTACATTTTAAGCAGATATGAGACGAATAATCTTTGCTACCAACAACCAACATAAACTCGACGAAGTGTCGCAGCAGCTGGGCGATAGCTTCTCGCTTATCACCCTTAAGGAGTGCGGAATCACCGAGGAGATACCCGAGGATGCACCAACACTTGAGGGCAACGCTCTGCAAAAGGCGCGCTATATCTTCGAGCGCACGGGGAGCGACTGCTTTGCCGACGACACGGGCTTGGAGGTTGAGGCTCTGGGAGGTGCTCCAGGCGTCCACTCAGCTCGTTATGCTACCGATGGGCACGATCACGAGGCTAACAACGCAAAGCTACTCAGTGAGTTGGCGGGGCAGGAGAATCGTCGCGCACGCTTTAGAACAGTCATCGCGCTGATCCTTTCAGGCGAGGAGTTCCTCTTCGAAGGAATCGTTGAGGGGCGTATCATTGACGTAAATGTGGGTAGCGGAGGCTTCGGCTACGACCCTCTCTTTATCGCCCAAGGCGAGGAGCTTACCTTTGCGCAGATGTCGACAGCTCAGAAGAGCGAGATCTCACATAGAGGGCGCGCGGTGAGAAAGCTAGTCGAGTACCTGTGCTCTAAGTAGTCTTTTAACTTATTGAATACAACGTAATTATGGAGAGTCCAAACTATATCAAACAAGAGCAATACGATGCAGAGCGTATCGAGCAACTAAAATATCACTACGAGAAGATCCTATCTCTTTTGGGCGAAGATACCCAACGCGAAGGTCTGCTTAAGAGTCCTGAGCGCGTGGCTAAAGCTATGTCGTTCCTCACCAAGGGGTATGGCGAGAGTCCGCTAGAGATCATCCGCTCGGCGATGTTCCGCGAGGAGTACGACCACATGGTCTTAGTCAAGGATATCGAACTCTACTCACTCTGCGAGCACCACATGTTACCATTCTACGGCAGGGCACACATCGCCTATATCCCTAATGGTTATATCACGGGTCTCTCGAAGATTGCGCGCGTGGTAGACTCCTTTGCTCGTCGCCTTCAAGTTCAGGAGCGCTTGACTAAAGATATCTGTGACTGTATCCAAGAGGCACTCAACCCTAAGGGTGTGGCTGTGGTTATCGAGGCGAGCCATACATGTATGCAGATGCGCGGCATCGAGAAGCAAGGCTCCGCAACAACTACCTCGGCACTCAGTGGTGCCTTCCTAAAGGACCACCGCACCCGCGAGGAGTTCATGACCCTTATCTCAAATAAGTATCGCTAATAACTGTTGAGTGTTAAGTGTTTAATGTTAAACGCGTACCAACAAGCGCAATAAAAGTTTAGCTCCGCAGGGAGCACCCTGCCGCTGCCCGCGTAGGGTAGTAAGAAGCAATAAAAAACTCCTGCAAGATATTTCTCGCAGGAGTTATTAAATATATAAGTGACCTCTTACTTAGATTTCACAAACTCGTCAATAGCTGTTGCTGCCTTACGACCAGCGCCCATTGCGAGGATCACTGTTGCGGCACCTGTTACAACGTCACCACCAGCGAATACTCCCTGACGCGATGTTGTACCTACCTCATCCGCCACGACGCAACCCCACTTGTTGGTATCGAGACCTTCGGTGGTTGTTGGGATAAGTGGGTTTGGAGATGTTCCAAGAGCCATGATAACCACATCGCACTCCACGTCGAAGCGCGAATCAGTCTTCTCAACTGGTGAGCGACGACCGCTAGCATCTGCCTCACCAAGCTCCATCTCTACGCAGCTGATAGCCTGAACCCATCCCTGCTCGCTGCCGAGGATCTCCTTAGGGTTGGTGAGCATACGGAACTCGATACCCTCCTGCTTTGCGTGGTGCACCTCCTCCAGACGTGCTGGAAGCTCTGCCTCGCCACGACGATAGACGATTGTAGCCTTAGCACCTAGGCGCTTTGCGGTACGCACAGCGTCCATTGCTACGTTACCACCACCGACAACAACGACATGCTTACCTACATATATAGGGGTGTCATACTCCGTGTCATACGCCTTCATTAGGTTGGCGCGTGTAAGGAACTCGTTAGCCGAAACTACACCATTGAGGTTCTCGCCTGGGATATTCATAAAACGTGGTAGACCAGCTCCCGAGCCGATAAACACAGCCTCGTAGCCCTCGTCATCCATTAGTGAGTCGATTGTCACGGTGCGACCAACGATAACGCTAGTCTCGATCTCGACGCCTAGAGCCTTCACCGCCTCAATCTCCTTAGCGACGATCTTATCCTTTGGAAGGCGGAACTCAGGGATACCATAGACAAGTACTCCTCCCACTTTGTGTAGAGCCTCGAAGATCTTAACCTCGTAGCCCATCTTTGCAAGGTCGCTAGCGCACGCTAGACCCGCAGGGCCACTACCTACAACGGCTACCTTGTGACCATTACGAGTGATCTTAACCGCCGAGCGGTCAACATTCTCGATCTGCCAGTCGCCAATGAAGCGCTCTAGTTGACCGATTGAAACGCTCTCGCCCTTGATGCCTAGGATACATGAACCCTCGCACTGTGACTCCTGAGGACATACGCGTCCGCAGATGCTTGGTAGAGAGCTATCCTTGCTGATGATCTCAGCAGCACCCTTAAGATCGTCGTTCTGTATAGCACCGATGAAACCTGGGATATCGATACTTACTGGACATGCGCCAACACAGCGAGGTTTCTTACATTTTAGACAGCGTGAAGCCTCCGCTTGTGCCTCCTCGAGGTTAAAACCATAGCATACCTCCTCGAAGTTGGTAGCTCTAACTTGTGGATCTTGTTCACGCGCTTGTGTGCGTGGTATTTTATTTGCCATTTTTTTACTTGTTTAGTGGGACTACTTATCCAGACCGATACGACACTTGTGTCCTGCCTTGCGCTCCGCCTCAATCTCCATTGCGCGGTGCTCTACCGAACGATACATGCCTAGACGACGCATAGCCTCATCATAATCTACTTGGTGACCATCAAACTCTGGTCCATCGACACATGTAAAGCGGGTCTTGCCACCAACGCTTACGCGACACGCGCCGCACATTCCCGTACCATCAACCATAAGGGTGTTGAGCGATACGATGGTTGGGATCTCGAAGCCTTTGGTTGTGAGTGATACAAACTTCATCATTATCATAGGACCTATGGCAACACAAGTGTTGTACTTTATGCCCTGCTCCACGAGGTTCTTGATCTGCTCAGTTACGAGACCTTTGAATCCTGCGCTACCATCATCGGTTGTGATGTATAGGTTTGCAGCGACCTTCTCCATCTCTTCGGTGTATATTAGTAGATCTTTATTTTTAGCTCCAATGATAACATCGGCAGCGACACCGTTCTCGTGCAACCACTTAACTTGAGGGTATACTGGAGCGGCACCAACACCTCCCGCAACGAAGAGAATACGTTTTTTGCGTAACTCCTCCAAATCCTCGTGGATGAACTCCGAAGGTTGACCCAGTGGGCCTGCGAAGTCGGCAAGGTAGTCGCCCGCCTCAAGCTCGCATATCTTAGTTGTAGAGACGCCAAGAGTCTGAATTACGATAGTAACCCACCCTTCGCTTGCGCTGTAATCGGCAATAGTGAGTGGAATACGCTCACCCTGCTCATCGCAACGCACAATAACAAACTGACCAGGTTTAGCTGATGCAGCAACACGAGGAGCCTCGATGCGCAACAAGTAGATATTGTTGGCGATATTCCTCTTTTCTAAAATCTTAAACATTGTTTTATGGTTATTTATAAGCTATTTATTCTTTGTATCTAATATCTATTTTATACCCTCTTCACACCTTCCCACAACTTTGATGCGCTCAACTGGGTACTCGGGAGAGTTGAGAATCAGCGTTATGTAGTAGACATTGGCTCCTAAACCAAACTCTTGACTATCTAACAACACCTCAAACTCGGCACTCTGTCCACCCTTGATCTCGTATCCTTGAATGTTTGAAGCAGCCATCTCATGTCCTTTAGTGGTCGATGCACTCACCTTGGCTCCCTTAACAGCCGAAGCACCCTCCTTAACACCCTTAACAGCCGAAGCACCCACTGGACGAACAACCAAAAACTCGGGCGATTCAACCTTGCGAATAATCAGTGTTTCAACTCCTTCGTTGCTCACCTCAAAGCGACGAGCAAAGAGTCCACTTTGGGGATTGAACGCGTCAAAGTTAATGAATTTTTTAGTAAAAAGCGCTGATGGAGAGTGATTTTTTATATTTGAGGTGAAATTATCCACTATATATGCCTTCGATTGCATCCACAGAGACGCCTTTTTTGAATCTATGTATATATCAATGATGTCATTCATTGAACCGTAATAACTACTTCCTGCCGCTATATCGTAGCCAATATTAAACACCCCCTGCTCTCCAGCAGCTAACACTTTGGGGTACTCGATGACTAGGGCGCCGTTGGCCTTGCGAGGTCGCAGCTCGATGTTTAAGCCTCTCTTGGAGGTGTTGATAACCTCAATGACACCCATGCGAGACTCCCCATGCGAGACGTTCCCCAACGTCACATATAGCCCACTCACACGCAACTCCTCACTCATTTTGTAGGGATAGCGTTCGTCTGTGGCAAGCGTACGAGGCAGCACACGCGCACGGATCTCTAACTCTATGGGCGATCCCCCCTCGCTAGTGTAGAGCAGCACACTCTTGGAGTTCATCCCTGGGCGGTAGAGAGGGTCAAACTTAACTATCACGGTCGACTCCTCGCCCGAGAGAATCGGCTTGCGCGAGAATGTAGGCACTGTGCAGCCACACGATGTGCTGCTGCCCGTGATGACAATAGGTGTTTTTGAGGTGTTGCGAAATTTGAATGTGTGACTCACCAAACCCCCGTCCTCCTTGATTTCTCCAAAATCACAAAAGGAGCTATCAAATTTTAACGCCTGAGCAGAAACCCCTGTTATCATACATAAGAGGCAGAAAGTCAATAATATATATCTCATAGTTCACTATTCTTGTTTTGCAAAGATATAAAAAAAACAAAAATATTCATCTAAATATTTTGTAGATTAAAAAAAGCGTCTTATATTTGCACCACCAAACGAGAGAAACACACCTCACCGAGGCTCTCTCAAGGTTCTGCCTGAATAGCTCAGTTGGTTAGAGCACATGACTGTTAATCATGGGGTCCTAGGTTCAAGTCCTTGTTCAGGCGCACAAAGCAACGATTGTTGCAACGGGAGTTTAGCTCAGCTGGTTCAGAGCATCTGCCTTACAAGCAGAGGGTCGGGGGTTCGAATCCCTCAACTCCCACTTTAAAACACCACTCAGAGAGTGGCTTTTTTATTAGAGGTGGGGTGCCAGCTGTTAAAAGAGGTGCCAGCCGTTATGAGGGGTACAAAACCCGTTCTAAAGGAGACCACAGGTTCATACATTATTGGGAGTTTAGCTCAGCTGGTTCAGAGCATCTGCCTTACAAGCAGAGGGTCGGGGGTTCGAATCCCTCAACTCCCACACAACAAAAAGAGGCTGTCCAAAAACGAAAGTTTAGGGCAGTCTTTTTTTGTGCCCAATAATTTGCATTATTCATTATTTATTTGTATCTTTAATGTGTTGAATAATAGCAAGTTATTATGAAGTTCAAG
>JBCQVD010000046.1:0-16730 GCA_047173405.1 Rikenellaceae bacterium | reverse complement strand
CTCTCCATTTGAGCCAACCTCTCTTGCATAGACATACTCATCGTCGGCACTATCTACATAAATTCCCACAAATCGTTTGTAACTGACCTCGCCGAGCAACTCCTTTTTAGCAGAATCTTTGACAATCATTGCAAGCCACTGATATGAGGTAAGGGCGAGGATGTTACGAGCCGACAAAAGGTGATCTACACGAATGTTATAAGTCATCATATTAAAATATCGAGCATCCCTCTTATCCATATCTTGCTCCTCGAAGAAATCCATAGTTATATCATATAGCTTCTCTTCGTTATAAATATTAAGATAACAACCATAACAGAACCACTCCATAACATTGCGTAGAGGATAGAATGATTTTGTGCTAACATCTAAATTTGCGAAGAAATTTTGTAGCGTTTGGTTCACGGGAGCCACTTCATACTCTCGGTCAAATAGGAAATATACAACCTCGGCTGCCATTTCAAGTCCTATATTTTCAGGATTAATTAAGGCTCTTCCCATACTATCTTGCTGCACATAGTGCCACAAAAGAAACTGAACATCAGCTAGGTTTATTTCATCGGGAAAATAGTTATCCTCCGACGTGTCATAAAATGGAAGGTATGAACCATAGCGTCGTTTGCACTCTGCGGTAAAGGCTCTCCAAATGCCCATATCCGACATCACATCCTCAAACCACGAAGTGAGAGCCAAGGCTACACGTCTTGTCTTATCCTTGTCTAAAACTTCATCAAACTGCGTTGACTCCAAAGCTACTAAAACTCTATTGGCGATTTTTGTATAGTAAGAATCAGACGGGTCGGAATTTTTGTATGGATGGGTCTCTTTCCACTCTTTTGGGAATATTTTCTTACTCATATTTTTTTATGTTTTTATTATTCAGTTATTACCCAACTGCCAGTTTTGTTTGAACCTTGTCGCTCTATAATGCCACGCTTATATGTAAATTGCGATTTCTAAGCTCATTCTGCTCGTCCATTAAAAAGTTGCGGAAGAATAGTTCTATAAATTTGGGTGTTGTAAAAATTCTTTTTGGGATATTTTTGTAATTAGCTCTCACCAGTGCATTTCTGAAGTACCACGAGTGTGCTGCAAAGGCATCATTTGTAACATCAAATCCAAGTGTTCTCAGATATTTAATGACAAATAATGCAGTAGTGCGAGTATTGCCCTCCTCGAATGGGTGTATCTGCCAAAGATCGGAGGTGAACTTTGCTATATGGCAAACCATATCATCCTGCATAAGATTGCGGTAATCAAAATTCTTCTCTCGCGATAGGTCGTATTCAATTGTCTCTTTGAGATTTAGAGCATTACCATAAATTACACTTTCGCTATCTAACACCCACTCTTTTTTAGAAATATTGTACTCTCTAACCTTACCAGCGTGGGTGTAAATACCCTCGAAAAGTCGCTTGTGAATAGAAAGATACTCAATAACTGAAAGGTTGAATGATTGCTCCGAAAGTATCTCGGTAATTCGTGCTGCCACCTTATCTGCCTCTTCGGTTCTATTATTATTAGCTTCTCGATGCTCTGATAATAGGTGTCAAGTTGAGCCTTAACCTCTTCAATAGTTATATCGCCCTCAATATGAGCACAAGCAGTTTCACGAAGATACTCCGACGTAGTAAGCCCATCGACTCTCTGCAAACCAATAGCAGTACGCCAAGCTATACCCCTCTCACGAAGTTCAGGCTCGCCTTGTCGTATATACTCATCAAAGTTTATCTCCTTGTGTTCCATCGTTTTTTATACTCAGTTGCTAATATTAATCTATCGTAAAGATAGTGAAAATTCGCAGTTACACAAATGTGCCGAATTAGTCAGTCATCTGCAAGGTTAATAATTATTTCGTGTTTGTGGCTCGGTCATACATATACCTTTAAACCATAATCGAGTTGTCGATGTCAATCTCATCGTAGCCCATACAGGAGCGAAAAATACCAACGATGGCGATGAGTATAAAGAACGGGGGCATACATCCAACAAGAAGTACGCCCCGACAAGTGTGTCTGCTGTTTTTAGAAATTTGTTTATGAAATAAATTGTTGTTTAACAATTTATTTTAAAATTTACACTACTTAATATCGCCATGAAAAAAATATGATTGTTTTTGCATTAATGATTATGCCTATTGTATCTTTTGCTCAACAACCGAAGTGTTTGGTGTTTAGTGTTAAGCGATTAGTATTTTGTTCCTTAACACTTAACACTAAACACTAAACGGTTACTCGCCGCCGCCGAGTGAGCGGTAGAGGTTGATGACCCCTTGCGCCTCGTTGAACTTATCTTCGGCGTATGATAGTTCGCTCTGGAGGAGTGACAACTGTGAGGTGAGAACCTCAAGGCTATTAGCCTCTCCGTGTTTCATCAGCAGCTCGGTTTTCTTAACTGTGAGTTTAAGAAGATCAATCTGCTCCTCGCTATGCTTGAGTCTTGCCTGAGCACTCTGCCATGAGCTAAGCGCGCTGTTAACCTCGGCACCTGCATCAAGGATAGCCTGCTTAAACTCTAGCAGAGCCTGCTCCTGCTGTGCTTTAGAGATCTTAAGTTGCGCTTGGAGTGTTCCGTGGCTAAAGATGGGCTGCACGAGGGATCCCACAACACTAGAGAGTAGATCTCCAGGGTTTGTTACGGCACCTGAACTATTAGTAAAACCGATAGCTCCACTTAGCGTAAGTGTAGGATATAGCGATGATCGTGCCTCTGCGACGTTATAGAAGCGTTGCGCTAGGAGGCTCTCTGCCATACGTATATCGGGGCGATTGGTCAGCAGCTCCATAGGTACGCCTATTGATAGCTCTTTAGGGAATGTAGCTTGCGAGATCTCACCGCGCTCAATATGGGTTGTAGGCATCGCCAACAGAGCACATAGAGTATTCTCTAGTGCGGCAAGCTGCTCCTTGATCGTCACAATCTGCGACTTAAGGGCTACGCTGCTTGATTTTGATTGAAGCACCGACGTCTCGTTTATGCGACCTGCTCTCTTAAGCGCCTCCATAACGCGGAGGTTCTCGTCCCAGTTCTTTTGTGTCTCTTCGCTGATTTTGAGCTGCTCGTCGAGCATCAGCAGAGAGTAGTAGCTTGTAGCCACAGTGGCGATAAGCTGCGTCTGAACGGCTTGGCGGTAGGCTACGCTCTGCTCAAGTGCCGCCTTTGAACTCTCCTTAGCGTTACGTAATTTAGCAAAGATGTCGATCTCCCACGAGGAGCTTACCGAGAGGTTGTAACTCTTGGTTGTGCTGCTCTTGAAGTCGGAGATTGTACCTTGAGGTGTAGCGCTCAGGGTGGGCAGAGGGGCTAGGCGAGCCGTTTTAAGTGCCGCTTGTGCCTGCTCGACATCGAGACGTGCCACGCTGAGATCTGTGTTATTTTGAAGTGCCTTTTCGATGAGACGCTGAAGGTGAGCATCGACAAATAACGTACGCCAAGGCAGTGACGCGATATTGGAGGTATCGTTTGTTGCCTGGATATAACTGTAGAGACCGTCCGCTGGCACGGCATCTTTGGGGCTTTCAAATTTTGAGTAGAGACCACACCCCGAGAGCGAAAGGCTCAGGGCTGCGGCGGCTACTGTATATTTTAGATAGTTCATATATTTATACTATTTTGTCGTTGGCAATATTCGTTTTGGGATAACATGCTCCTCGATATTTTGGAAGATCACGAAGAGAGCTGGAACAATGAATATGAGTGATACTGTTCCGATAAGCATACCTCCCACGACACTCACACCCAGAGATATATTACCGTTGGCTCCAACGCCCGAAGCGAACATCAGCGGCAACATACCAAAGACAAGGGTTAGCGAGGTCATCAAGATTGGACGCAGACGCACCTTGGCAGCTGTGATTGCTGCTTGGCTGATCGAAAGACCTTCGCGACGACATGTCGAGGCGTACTCCGTAAGAAGGATTGCTGTTTTGGCGAGTAGACCAATAAGCATGATAAGACCTGTCTGCATATAGATATCGTTGGTAAGACCAAACAAATTGGCAAACAAGAAGCTACCAAAGAGTCCAAACGGCACCGACAGAATAACGGCTAGCGGGATGAATATCGACTCGTAGAGCGCACAAAGGATGAGGTATACGAAGATGATACAGATAGCGAAGATTATCGTCGACGAAGAGGATGAATTAGACTCCTCAAGGGTCAAACCTCCAAACTCGTAGCTATAACCAACGGGGAGTGTCTCGGCGGCAACCTGCTTCACTGCCTCGATAGCTTGACCCGAACTAAAGCCATCGGCAGTTGTTCCGTTGACCGAAATTGAGGGGAATAGGTTGTAGCGGTATAGCGTCTGTGCGCAGTAGATTCTCTCGGTGGTTATGTATTGGCTCACGGGAGACATCTCGCCCGCCGAGTTACGAACGTACATATTCTCGAAAGAGTTAAGGTCTAGGCGATCATCAATAGGTGCTTGAACCATAACGCGGTAGAGCTTAGAGTATTTGTTGATGTTCGAAGCGTAGCTACCTCCGATGTATCCTGAAATAGCGCTCAGGATATCATCTGGTGATACCCCGTTACGCTCACAGAGCGCAGCGTCGATATCTACGACATATTGAGGGTAGCGGGTACTAAATGAGGTCTGTGCACGGGCAACCTCTTCACGCTTGGAGATGGCTTGAATAAAGTCATTGGTGTATTTGAAAAGATCGTCGGTCGTACCACCCTTGCGGTCCTGGATATGTACCTCGAAACCACTATTCATACCGAAACCTGTAATCATTGGTGGGGCGATAACGATGATCTGGGCATTGGTGATATGCGCCGTTAAAGCGTATATTCGCTGTGTGATAGCCATCACCTGTTGTTCTGGGTCTTTGCGCTCGCTCCAATCCTTCAACTTGATGATGAACATACCGTTGTCGGAACCCTGCGAAGCGAGCATACTAACACCGACAACCTTAGTGAAGATCTTAACCTCGTCGATTTTGTTAATCTGTCGCTCCACCTCGTTCATGATCTTGGTTGTCTCGGTGTGGCTATATCCCACGGGCGCTTGAACCATCACAAAGCACGAACCTGTATCCTCGCTTGGGATAAGTGATGTACGTGTGTTGTTGACGTAGTAGTACAGACCTGCCATCGCCGCGAGAACCAGCACAAACGAGAAGTTCTTATACTTCAAGAAGAAGAATACTTGGTTCTTGTACTTGTTGACAATACCATCAAAGGCGCTCTCGAAAGCGACGTGGAAGCGGTACGAGAAGTTAGCCTTCTCGCCACTCTCGACATCGCGGTATGGGGTCAAAATGAGGGCACACAAGGCAGGGCTGAGGGTCAAGGCGTTGATGGTCGAGATGGCAACCGCGATTGCCATCGTAACACCAAACTGAGTGTAGAAGACTCCAGTAGTACCGCCCATAAAACATACGGGGATAAATACCGCCATAAAGACCACGGTAGTGGTAATAAGTGCAGAAGAGATCTGCCCCATAGCATCGACCGCAGCGTGGTAGGCCGAACGATAACCATCATCAAACTTACTCTGCACCGCCTCGACCACCACTATGGCATCATCGACCACCGTTCCGATAACCAGCACCAGAGCGAAGAGGGTGAGTAGGTTGATACTAAAACCTAGCGCATAGAGCACGCCGAAGGTACCTATTAGTGAGACCACAATCGCTAGCGAAGGGATGAGTGTCGATCTGAAGTTCTGCAAGAAGACATAAACCACAAGGATAACGAGGATAATCGCCTCGAGAAGAGTCCATATCACATTCTCGATCGAAGCGTCGAGGAAGTCCTTGGTATTCATCACATCGTCGAGAACAAGACCCTTAGGTAGATCGGCGCGGATCTCGTCCATCACAACATCGATACCCTTGATAACCTCATTGGCGTTAGAACCCGATGTCTGTGAGATACGGCAAGTACGACCATTATAACCATTGGTGGTACTAAAGATATCGTAAGATTTAGAGCCTAGCTCTACGCTTGCAACATCTTTAAGTCGAAGAACCTCACCATTGGAGAGCGACTTAAGCACGATATTCTCGAAATCAACCTCCTCCTCAAGGCGTCCCTTATAGCTCAAAGCGTACTGGAACGTATTGGTAGAGTTGCTACCGAGCGTTCCCGTTGGAGACTCGATATTCTGAGAAGCCAAAGCGGCGTTAATATCCGCGGGGATAAGACTATACTGAGCCATCTTAAGTGGGTCGAGCCATATACGCAAGGCGTACTCAGCACCCATAACGTCGACTTCACCAACACCAGTAACACGCTGAATACGAGGCTCAACGTTGATCTTCATGTAGTTGGTGATAAAGGTGTCATCGTAGACATTGTCTGGCGAGTAGAGCGTAATCATCTTAAGGTTACTCGACTGACGCTTCTTAACCGACACTCCCGACGTTGTAACCTCCGCGGGAAGCAGACCCTGCGCCGAAGCGATAGCTGTCTGCACGTTGACCGTTGCCATATCGGCGTCGGTACCTTGGCGGAAGTAGACGTTGATACTAGCTGAACCAGTACTTGTCGCAGTAGAGGTCATATAGATCATATTCTCTACTCCATTTATCGCCTCCTCCAAGGGTACGATAACACTCTTCTGCACCGTCTCGGCACTTGCTCCAGTATATGAAGCACTTACGTTAATGGTCGGTGGTGCAATATCGGGGAACTGCTCTACGGGGAGCAAGTTCAAGCCGATGATTCCTGTAAAGACTATAATGACGGAGATAACACCCGACAGAATAGGTCTATCAATAAATCTCTTTATATTCATAACTATGCTCTCCTCTATTTTGCATTTACAACAGTTCCCTCACGCATGAGACCTGCACCCTCGGCAACGATAACATCTCCTGCGCTCAAGCCGCTCGTTACGATATACTCAGATGGATTGTCACAAGGGGCAACCACAACAACCGCCGAGGTAGCCTTGCCATCAACAACTCTATATACAAAGGTCTTGTTCTGTATCTCGTAGGTGGCAACTTGTGGGACAACGATAACATCTTCGATATTGTCTTTGATTAGGATTGCACCATTTCCACCATCACGAAGGATCTGTGCAGGGTTCTCGAATACTGCTCTTAGGCTTACTGTACCTGTCGACTGCTCGATAACACCACTTATAGCGTCTACCCTACCCTTAAGAGGGTACTGCGTGCCATTGCCCAAAGTGAGAGCTACATCGCCCATCTTCTCAAGCAGCGCCTCGCTAGAGCCGCTCTCGGTGATCATATTCATAAACGTAGCCTCCGAGATAGAGAAGTAAGCGTACATATTATCACTCTTCGAGAGGCTAACAAGTGGCGAAGTGATAGATGAACTCACCAACGCTCCAACGCGATAGTTAATCATGCTGGCTACACCATCAACGGGACTCTTAACTACGGTGTACGATAGGTCGTTCTGAGCGCTCACCTCCTGTGCTTTAGCTAGCGCTAAGGCTGCCTCGGCCGACGAGAGGGTGTTCTGAAGCACCTGCAACTCGTTCTTCGATATCACATCTTCGTCGTAGAGACTCTCGGCGCTCTGGGCGTTCAGCTTAGCTGTTGCCACACCAACCTCGGCACTCTTAACATTTGCGCGAGCCACATCTAAGGCCGCCTTGTAGGGTACTTGGTCGATAACAAATAGCGACTCGCCGCTCTTGACTTGGGCACCCTCCTTAATTAGGATCTGAGTGATGACACCCGACACCTGAGGGCGGATATCAACAAACTGCTCTGCTCGAATAGAGGCTGTGTAGCGCAAAGTATTCGAGGTGTTGCTCTTAGCAACGGTTAACGTCTTGTAGCTCTTTTCGACTTGCGGTTTAACGCTCTCTTTGCATGAAAAGAGGGTAAACGAGATGGCAACAAGTGCCAACAGAGGTGTTACTCTTAAATTTTTCATCGTAGTTTTTAGTTGTAAAATATATTTTAAATTAATTTTTATACACTGAAGATAAAGATATCTGCACTTCAAAGATATATACGCAAAGATAAACTTACAAGAGGAAGGTTATAAACAACACAATTGTGGGGATATAAAACACTATAATAGCCTTGATTGTCTCTCATTTTATTGTAACTTTGTGATATGATTAAAGAAGAGGCTAAAATATTAAGATATATGGATATAGGGTTTTACTTGCTCTTTATCCCCATAACCATCATGCTTGTACCTACCGATAAGATCATCGAGCGGGATCCATCCTTCTTTGTTGTGATGGCTATCTTTATGGTTATAATACACTCCATAAACCGCCGCTTTAACTTCGTTACCTACATCTTCAAAGGTGATTGGCAAAAAACGGCACTTATCCTGCTCACCATAGGGCTGATAACCTATATAACGTCAAAGTTAGATATCACAGAGACCTCGGCTTCGGATCCGACACCCATGAAGCTAAGGCAAAAGAGCCTCTCACTGCTCTGCTTTATTGATATTAGCTTTACGGTGATGTTGGGTCTTTTACTGGAACTCTTTAGGCAGAAGATTAAGAGGCAGTCGATAGAGTCGGAGAAGGGCAAGGCGGAGCTTGCGATATATCGTTCGCAGATCAACCCTCACTTTATGTTTAACACCCTAAACTCGATCTACGCCCTCAACTTTACCGCCTCCCCACGCACGGGAGAGGTGATAATGAAGTTCTCGAATATCGTGAAGTATATCTACCAGAATACCGACAAAGAGAAGATTATGATCGTCGAGGAGGTGAAGTACATCCGAGAACTCATCGACCTCCACTCGCTGCGCCTCGACGACCAGACCACAGTTAACTTCACAAGCGATATAGACGACGAGAGCCTATACATCCCTGCGATGATCTTTATAACCTTCGTGGAGAATGTCTTTAAGTATGGCGTCTCCTCCTCGGAGGCATGCACTATTGATATCGTTATAAAACTAAAGAGTAGATCTCTGCTATTTACCACAACAAACAGGGTCTTTATACAAGGGGGCAGCTCCACAGGCATAGGCATCGAGAACTGCCGCAAGCGATTGTCGCTGCTCTACCCCTCGCGCTACTCCTTGGAGTGCTTCGAACAGCAGGGTATATTCAAGACAATACTAAAAATTGAGTTATAAACGTGAGCCATCGAGTATAAACAATAAATTTTCCTTATATAAAACACCTCTAAAAGGAAGTCTCCCCAAACGGTTGGGGAGATTTAGAGGGGTTTGTCGAACATAAATCGGCTTTAAAAAGCCGATAACCTGAGTTTTAGATAAGGGGAATTAATAAAACTGTCAGGTAAACAATAAATTCCCCTTATCTAAAACTCAGGTTATGAGATGCATCGCCATTGATGATGAACCGCTAGCGCTGTCGCTTATTGAGGGTTACCTCCAGAACTACCCCGAGATCAAGCTTACTACATATACCAACCCGCTGCTTGGTATCAAAGCCATCAAGGAGCAGAAGCCCGAGCTTGTTCTTCTCGATATCGAGATGAAGGAGTATTCGGGGCTGGACCTGGCGCGCGAGCTGCCCGAGGAGTCGATCCTCGTCTTTACTACGGCTCACGCCTCGTACGCTCTCGATGGCTACGACTTGAGGGCCGTAGATTTTCTGCATAAGCCATTCACCTACGAACGCTTCTCAAGCGCTATTGCGCGCGTTCAGCATATCGTCAATATTCACTCTAGGGCGACACAGAGCGAGGAGCCTACAAATGGCGCGATAACCATTAAGGTTGATTACCAGAATATTACTATCCCGTATAGCGATATTATATATATCGAGGCGCTCGCTAACTACGTTAAGATACACTGCGAGCAGGGACGCAAAGTACTCACTAAGATGAGCATCAAAGCTTTTATGGAGCTGCTGCCACAGTCTGATTTTATACGTGTCCACCGCTCCTATATCATCTCCAAGGCGCATGTTCAATCTTTTACTAAGCAGTACGTCAATATCAGGGGCGACAAGGCGCTACCTATTGGTCGCAACTACGCCGAAGATGTCTACTCCGCGCTTATAGTTAGAAAATAGTTAGTAGTTGAGAGTTAGTAGTTATGGTATTTTTACTATCTAATAACTATCATCTAAACGCTAATAACTAAATAAGTTAGCTCCGCGGGGAGCACCCCGCCGCCGCCCGCGCAGGGCACCCCGTGGACTACCGAAAACTATATCGCCCTCCCTCCTAAAAAGCGATTTTTATTGAAAAATTAGGCTCCCCCTAATTTTTCTGGTGAGCCTAAAATTACTCAGAGGGCGTTGGTTCGTAAGAACCAAAAAATGTTTAATGTTTAGTGTTAAATGTTAAAAAACTTACCGCTAAACATTAAACACTAATCGCTTAACACTAAACACTAAACAGCTTTGTCCTTTGCCTTTTCGATCTGTTTCTTTAGTGCACTTATAGACTCATCGACAGCCTCTTCAAAGGTCTTAGCGCGCCTCTCTGCCACTAGATCATCACCTGGCAGGCGGAGTGATATTGTTGCTACTTTATTACCTTTCTCGTGATCTTTATCTAGTTTAAGAATAACATCCGCTCCTGTGGCGCGATCAGCAAAACGATCTAACTTAGCGATCTTTGACTCTATAAAATCCAAAAGTTGCCTATCGGCATCAAACTTTACTGACTGAATCTGTACGTTCATAGCTACATATTTTTAAAGGTTAATACTAGAGTGACTTAACACTCATACTTTTTACTCCATTATTCATGCCTTTGCGTCTCTTCGTCATCCTCTACGTGAGCCTCTCCGCGCGGATGGTGAGAGTTATAAGCACTCTGAAGCCCAGAGAGCGAGTTGTGGGTGTAGAGCTGTGTTGCGTGGAGCGATGAGTGACCTAAAAGCTCCTGTATCTCGCGCATGTCGGCCCCCGAATTAAGAAGCTGCGTAGCGAAGGTATGACGCAAAACATGAGGACTCCGACGACCCTGAACCCCCGAATCACCTAAACCTCGCCGTACAATACGATATAACATATTGGCGGTTAATCGGGTGAAGTGCTTTGTCAAAAATAGGGGAAAAGAATGATTTATGCAACTATTTTGGGACTTTAATTGGGCTATATACTCTAAAATCTCCACTTTTATTGCTGGCATAATAGGTATCAGCCGCTCCTTGTTACCTTTACCGCGCACTTTGAGGCTCTGCATATCGGCGGAGAAATCCTCGATATTTATCCCGACAGCCTCACTACGACGAATCCCCGTGGAGTAGATAAGGCGTATAATTAGCGCGTCGCGCATGGAGAGCCAGTCACCCACATCGGCCTTATCGCAACAATCCTCGTTTACTCTATTCATGCCGCTCGATGGTATGAAACTTGGAAGTTTACGGCTGTGCTTAAGCGACGGGATCCCATCCATAGGGTTGCGCATGATGAGCGACTGCGAGAGCATCCACTTAAAGAGCGAGCGCAGGGTCGATAGTTCACGATTGATGGAGCCTGCCGATAGGTTACTGTCGCTACGAGAGATTATCCACTCGCCAATGGTTGTGTGTGAGATACCATCCCCGCAAAAGCTATCTTCGGTCATGCCGAGGTAACCGACAAAACGCTCCAGATCGCGCTTGTACGCCGCCACCGTAAGAGGTGAACAGCGTCTCTCGCGCTCTATATATGATATAAAACGTTCTATAATATTTTTTTCACCGCCCAAAAGCATAATCAATCTCCAGTACAATAAAGTTACGTAGACAAAGTTATTATAATATTACTACATTTGCACACTAAGAAACTGTTTAAGTTTTATATTTTCGTTCTTTTAGTCTCTTTTGCACTGTTTTTGCACCTCAAAATCGTTAAATAGAACCACTATTCGCCTCATTTTAGGTACATAAACAAATACAAAATAGCACTAAAATAACTTCGATACAAAATTTAAACCGTTTCTAAAACTATTTAATTTAAAATTTTCATGAAAAGAGTCTTTTTAACCTTCGTCGTCGCTTTAAGCGTTGCTCTAACTCTCAGCTGCTGCTGTGCTTGCCGTAGCGGCAACGCATCCCGAGATATAAAACTAGGCGGTACAACATGGCAAGTCGAACAGATCGGATCTAGCAACTTCACCCCAACAGATGATAAATACACCATTACCTTCGGTGAGGATGGTAAGGTTAACGGGCTAGCAGAGTGTAACCGATTCTTTGGGGATTACGCCACGTCGGATAAGAAAGAGCTTAAATTTGACCATATGGGTATGACACGGATGATGTGCCCTCAACCCGACAGAGAGGATCTATTCACACAGATGCTCGGCAAGGTGACACACTACGCCATAGATGGCAAGACTCTCATACTTCTAAATAATGGCGAGAGCGTAGCGCTGCTAAGAAAGGTAGAGAGATAAAATTGCAGGAGTGCTTTGGGCATGCGGCGAGCAGCTTCTTGCATCGTTTCTTACTGTCCTGCGCAGACAGCGGCAGGGTGCTCCCTGCAGAGCTAAACTTTTGTAGCGATTGTTGGTAAATCAATTCTTGATTTATTGTGATTACACGAAATAGGAACCCAAAGCAAGCTTTGTCCCTATTTCCTATAATCACACAGACACAAACATCCGTTTGCTCAACAAGCGAAGAAGTGTTTAGTGTTGAGGGTTTAATGTTAAGCGATTAGTTTCTTTACATTTAACGCTTAACACTAAACGCTCAACACGGTTTGGTTTTAAACACTTGGGTGTTTATAAAATGTAAAGTGTTAGATAGTTATCCAAATTTATTTGAGATAATTATCTAACACTTTTTATTGTAGAACGCAGTTCTTAAACCATACCGCTACATAATAAAAGCTCCGCGGGGAGCACCCCGCCCGTCGGAGACAGTCCTCGGAATTACACATCGCTGGCAGCGGCGGGGTGCTCCCCGCGGAGCTAAACTTTTAGTTATTAGTCTAAATAGTAATCCGAAGCGTCGAGGATATTGCTTGAGAATGTTGTCAAGAAGGTTGCGATGCTTGAGATGGCACGCACACCTGAATCCGCTGCAACGATCAACAATCCATCTGTTGATACGCTACCCCAACCATCTACATAAGCAGACAAAGCGGTAGGCATACGAACACCTATCGAAGAGCTTAGACCCGAGAGGATCATAGTGTGTATCATGCTGAGCTTCGAGAGATCAAGGTATGTAACCTTTGGAAGATTCTCGAGTGCCACAAGACCAAAAGAGTCTCCTGTCGATGGCATTGAGACAGTTGTAAGTGATTCGCAGTTCTTAATTCTAAGTGCGTTAGTGCTAATATTTGTATAGACATAGCTGCTACTTCCAAAGAGGCTCGAAGGCATCTCCAGACGTGTCAACTTATCGCAATCCTCAACACGTAGGCTCTTCAAAGATGCCATCTTCTCGAGGTCGTTAAGTTCTACGGTAGCGTCATTATCATTAAAGGTCAATGACTCAAGTGTTGAGGGTAGGTCTGCGCACTCGAAGTACTCATCGAAGTCGTTACCGCTCAAATCAACGCTCTTAAGAGCTGTGAGGTACTCTAGCCCCGCAGCTGATGTTAGCCCCGAGTTAGAGAGGTTAAGTTCCTCGGTGCCTGTTGCCACTGAGTCCAAAACCAGCTCACCCTTGCTGTTAAATGTAAAGCCTAGATCCGAGAGAGCTGTTTTAAGCTCGTCGTTATTAAGGGCAACTGTAGGTGTTGTTGGGTCGATGTTTGAACCATCATCAGTTGAGTCGCTGGCACAGTTGCTAAATGTAAATGCTACAACTACAAGTGAGAAGAGCAGTGCTAAATTTTTAATTTTTACGTATCCCATGGTTTATTCCTCCGCTGTTAAAGTTATGTCATCTATGTTTATGACAGTATCACTATTATTATTTTCAAATCTAATTATTACCTCTTGCGTTGAAGGGGCTGTAAATGTGTAGCTCACGTTGTTATAACTTGATGATACACTATATGTTTGTGCTTGGTTAGGTAGCTCACTTGAGTATGCAACCACACGAACGCTAGGGTTCTCACCCGAGCCTTTCACTTGGGCTGTTAGTTTATAGGTTGCGCCTGCCGTAAGAACCAACTTTTGCGCAATGGCCGCCTCGCCGCTAATCTGTGCCGAGTAGGTTCCACCATTAGCCTCATCTGAATCGGCTACGATATCTGCCACACCACCCTTTGCAAGTGGAGACCAGCCATTACCACGACCCATCTCAAAGTCGCCATTCAAGAGTGTTGACATCAACTCCGCAGGGCGGCTTGTGTATGAGTCAACCTTCAAGACCACAGATGTCACATATCCGCCATCGACGTCATTAAAAGTGAGGTCTACGCTCTGCGTCCCGTTCTCGTTGAGCAGCGACACATCAAATGGAATCTCGATCATACCGAAGAAGTAACCATCCGAACGTGATGTCTGGTCGTAACCTCTCCAGTTGGTTGGAACTTCAACAGATACTCCATTGATCTTGCATGTAGCAGCCTTGTCGTAGTTATATCTACGACCGATAGATACACGAGCTACAGCGCGACCATATTGAGGTACCGCCACATTCGAGAAGCTCCACGACATATTGTTGCTGATGAGCTTCATATCCTCACCACTATAATATCTCTTACTGCGGATCTCGTTCGAAGTCGATGAATCACCACCTAGGCTAGCCTTGATAATGACAGTCTCCTCGGCCTTGAGGGTAAGGCTTGTGGGAAGATCCGAGTAATTTGTCACATTATAGATAATTCCAGATGCGAAAGATGACTCTAAGCTACGAACCTCAACAGAGCTAAAAGTAGCCCCCTCGGCGATATTCGAGAAGTAGATAGTCTGCTCTGCGTCGTCAAGGTTATTGAGCGCGATATAGACCTCACTACCGTTACGTAGCGCCAAAGTTTGGATATCTGGGTTTGTCGATGTGATATCGAAACGCTCGCCGCTCACACCCTTCCAAAGTTCATAGAACTTGATCTTTGGAGTGTACTCCCAGACAACATTGGCGAAGTTATTATCCACATCCTCTTGAGTTGGTGTCGTTGTAGGCTTCCATAGTATAGAACCATAACAACCAAAGTTATTGGCTGCGGTGATATACCACTGTGACTTTTCGCCAATAAATGGAATCGAAGTTAACATGATATCCTCGCGCTCGATAAGCGAGAAGATGAGTTTGTTGATAGAGCCAATACAGCGGTTAGAGCCTGGCTCGGTATATGCCGAACCTGAAGTCTCAGCATCAATACCTCCATACTCCGAGATCGCAAATGGAGTAACCTTACCGTTGCGGTGGTACTCGTAGCTCTCAACAAGGTCAAGGATCGCCTCGGCGTTACTTCCCGAACGAAGGGTCGATGTACCCTCGACATTGATACCGTCGTAGAGGTGAACCGAGTAGCCATCCATGTGGTCACCCGCATGGTCCATAAAGAGCTTCATCGCCGTACGCCACTGTCCAAAGAGACCACCCACAGCGTCTGATCCTGCGGTAACCTCGAAAGCAGGGTAGGCAGCCGCGTAACCGATAACCTTCATATTGGCAAGTGGTGCGCAGTTGTGAATGGCGATAGCACTCTGCTTGAAATACTCCGAGATCTTAACTCTCATCTCTTGCGAGTTGGTTGAGTTTGTACCCGAAAAAGTACCATCGTACGAGTGCACAAAAGGCTCGTTGAAAGGCTCAAAATACTCTGGAACGGTACTAACTGTATTATTGAAATACTCAGCGGCATACTCTCCCGAAAGTTTGATCTTATCGTCATCCCACTCATACATAACGCCCTTGTCGTTAGGGTGCTGAGTACAGATAAAGCCCTTGTTTACTGTATGGATAGTTGTATTAGGGTTGGTTGAATAAGATGGCCAAACACCATACTCTCCAGTCTTTTGGTAAGCTACATCGGCAGGACCCCAAAAATTACGACCATAACCAACGCCATACTCCGACAAGAAGTTAAGCACGTCAGTATCAGTGTATGTACTAGCGTGGATATTAATATACTTTCCGCGATCAAACGAAGAGACCTCCTCACCTTCGCCATTTACAAGGTAACGTTTTACCGTTGGGTCAAAGGAGATAACCGCACCGCTTGCCGCTAGTGTTATACACATAGCAGCAAGTGAGCAAATTATCGTTTTTTTACTTGTTATCATATTCTTTTAAATTAAATGAGAAACTGTTTATGTTTTGTATCGAAGTTATTTTAGAGCTATTTTGTATTAATTTTTGCACCTCGAATGAGGCGAATAGTGGTTTTATTTAACGATTTTGAGGTGCGAAAAATGATGCAAAAGAGACAAAAAGAACGAAAATATAAAATTTAAACAGTTTCTGAATGTAGTAAATACTACTCTACAGTAAAGACAACATCATCAATATAGATAGTGTCGTCACCATCATTATTCTCAAATCGAACAATGACATCTGTCTCTTCGGAAACTGTGTTAAATGAGTACTCTATAAAGGTGTACTCTTTGGTGGTTGAGAATGTTTTCTTGTCGCCATTCGATGTAGCGAGAGTCACCTGACCGCTATCTGCGCTGCTCTTAACCCAAGCCGAGATCTTATACTGTTGATCTGCCGAGAAGACGATACGTTGCGCTAGAGCAGCCTCGCCAGCTACCTTACCTGCGTATGCACCCGAGCGAGCCGCGTCACCTGAGACGATAGTCGCCTCTCCGCCCTTTGAGAAAGGAGTCCAGCTGATCTTGCCCGACTCGAAATCTCCATTGCTAAGAGATCCAAGATCCGAGGTTGGACGATAGTCATAAGCCTCGACGTCGAGGATTACAGATGATACATAACCACCACCATCGCTAAACTTCATCGTGATTGTCTGCTCGCCGCTCTCATTGAGTAGAGATGTAGAGAATGGAACC
>JBCQVD010000045.1:0-17158 GCA_047173405.1 Rikenellaceae bacterium | reverse complement strand
CGATGGCTACGATACCCGCTAGTGAGGGGTGCGAGCTTGCTCCAGTGGTTGGTTTCATCGCCCACGTCGACACTTCGCCAGATATGTCGGGCGAGAACATAAGACCCAAAATAGTTGAGTGTTACAGAGGCGAGGAGATCGAACTTAACCCCACAACGACGATGAGTGTGGAGCAGTTCGCTGAGCTAGAGAGCTTCAAGGGGCATACCATCATCCACACCGATGGAACAACCCTGCTGGGGGCGGATGATAAGGCGGGAGTGGCGGAGATAATAACCGCTGCCGAGCACCTCATAAACCACCCCGAGATCAAACACGGCAAGATCCGCATAGCCTTCACCCCCGACGAAGAGGTGGGGCGAGGGGTCGACTTCTTCGACCTTAGGAGCTTTGGGGCGGACTTCGCATACACCGTAGATGGTAGCATGGAGGGCGAGATCGAGTACGAGAACTTCAATGCCGCAAGCGCAAAAGTGGTAATCAAAGGGGTAAACATCCACCCTGGGTACGCCAAAGATAAGATGGTTAACGCCCTTGATCTGGCGTGTCAATTCAACACACTGCTCCCCGCGGCGGAGAGACCTCAGTACACACAGGGTTATGAGGGTTTCTTCCACCTGGTAGGAGTTCAGGGCGATGTAGAACGCGCGGAGCTGAACTATATAATTCGCGACCATGATGCCGAGGAGTTCGAAAAGCGCAAACTAACACTCTGGCATGCCGTAGGGCTGCTGCGCCAACGCTACACGGAGGAGAGTGTTGAGTTGATTATAAAAGATCAATACCGCAACATGAAAGAGATGATAACGCCTCACCCTCAGCTAATTGACAAGGCGTGCGAAGCTATGCGTATGGCGGGCGTCACACCCATCATCAAGCCTATTCGTGGCGGAACCGACGGAGCGCGACTTTCGTTTATGGGGCTACCCTGCCCTAACTTATTCACGGGCGGAATAAATTTCCACGGACGCTATGAGTGTGCATCACTCAACACGATGCAACGTAGCGTCGATGTTATTGTTAACCTAGCGCAACTGTGGGCGCAATAAACTATAGATAAGATGAGAAATTACGGTCTTTTTAGAGTAGCAACAGCCTCACCCAAAGTCAAAATAGGCGACTGCGCGTATAACTGCGATGAGAGCTACAAGCTACTCTCACAAGCGGCAGAAGAGGGCGCTGAGGTAGTTGTATTTCCTGAACTGTCTATCACTGGATACACTTGTGGCGATCTTTTTTTGCAGCCCCACCTCCTAAACTACGCACAAGAAGCACTGCTCTGTCTAGTTGAGAGGAGTCGCGATATTAAATCTGTTGGCGTTGTTGGCGTGCCTCTGATGGTAGAGAGTAGACTCTACAACTGTGCTCTATTTTTCTGCGGAGGCGAAATCCTTGGCGCTGTACCAAAAACATATATACCTAACTACTCCGAGTTTTACGAAGCTAGGTGGTTTGCTTCGGCAAACAGCATAGGAGAGGGTGCAACGATAAATATAGGCAACCACAGCGTTGAGATAGCGACGAACCTTATATTTAAGATTAATGGCGTCGACTGTGCGTGCGAGATATGCGAAGATCTATGGGTTCCATGCCCTCCATCGTCGGCTCTTTCGCAACGAGCACATGTTATCCTAAACCTATCAGCATCCCCCGAGGTTGTCGGCAAACATGAATACCTCACTTCACTAATTGAACAACAATCAGCACGCTGCATGTCGGCTTACGTCTACTCATCGGCTGGCTTTGGCGAGTCATCTACCGACCTAGTCTTTGCGGGCAAAGGTGTCATTGCGGAGAATGGACGTATCCTCGCACAGATGGATAGATTCTCACTAGAGAGTGAAATTATTGTAGCTGATATTGATATCGAGCTACTTAAAAACCACCGACTACGCAGCTCTACGTTCCACGCATATAGCAACAACAAATTTATAACCAAAGAGGTCACCTTTGAGCCTTCTAAGTGTGACACCGCAGTGCGCCGTTTTGATCGCACTCCATTCGTCCCTAGTGACCTCGCGCTCAGACAGCAGAGGTGCCAAGAGATATTCTTAATACAGAGCAGCGGTCTGGCACAAAGGGTATCGCACACACGCTGCAAATGTGCTGTTATTGGCATCTCGGGCGGTTTAGACTCTACCCTAGCGCTTCTCGTAACGGTACAGACCTTCGACCGCCTAGGGCTTGACCGCAAGGGTATCATAGGTGTTACAATGCCTGGTTTTGGAACTACTGGACGCACCTACAACAACGCCGTAGACCTAATAAAGGAGTTGGGCGTAACGCTGCGCGAGATATCAATCAAGGAGGCTTGCCTACAACACTTTTCGGATATTGGTCTAAGCGAAGATGATCGCAGCGTGAGCTACGAGAACTCTCAGGCTCGCGAACGCACACAGATATTGATGGATATATCTAACATGGAGGGCGGACTTGTCATCGGCACGGGCGACCTCAGCGAAATGGCTCTAGGGTGGGCGACATATAATGGTGACCACATGTCGATGTATGGCGTCAACGCCTCGGTACCCAAGACCCTTGTTCGCTACCTTGTGAGCTGGGTTGCCGACGAAAAGAGTACACCTCGCGTAGCAGAGATACTTCGCGATATTGTCGCGACACCAGTAAGTCCAGAGTTGTTGCCCGCCGATGAGCAGGGCGATATAGCTCAAAAGACCGAAGATCTCGTTGGACCCTACGAGTTACACGACTTCTTCTTGTACCACTTCGTCCGTTCGAGCTTCTCACCTTCGAAGATTGCATTTATGGCAATTCAAGCATTCGAGGGCGACTACGATAAAGAGACAATATTAAAGTGGCTAAGGGTATTTATCCACCGCTTCTTCACCCAGCAGTTCAAGAGGTCGGCAACACCCGACGCGCCAAAGGTTGGTAGCGTCTCTCTTTCGCCACGCGGTGATTGGCGCATGCCGAGCGACGCAACAGCAAGAGAGTGGTTAAAAGAGCTAGAAATTTTTTAATAATTTCTAATAAATTACTACATTTGCAAAGTAAAATCAGAGATACACTAAAGAATATATGAAAAGTCCAAGAATCGCAGAGGTGCTAAAGATGAAGGCTACTGATGCAACAGTAACAGTAAAGGGTTGGGTTAGAACCAAGCGAGGAAATAAAAATGTAGCATTTATAGCCTTAAACGATGGCTCATGCGCAGGAAACATACAGATCGTGGTCGATATAGCGAACTTCGACGAGACACTACTTAAGCAGATCACCACAGGTGCCTGCATCAGAGTTGATGGTCTACTCGTAGCCTCTATGGGAGCAGGTCAGGGTGTTGAGATCCAGGCTCAAAGCATCGAGCTTTATGGTGCTGCCGACCCTGATACGTACCCACTACAAAAGAAAGGTCACTCGCTAGAGTTTCTACGCGATATAGCCTACCTGCGCCCACGCACAAATACGTTTGGTGCAATTCTTCGCATTCGTCACGCTATGGCTTACGCTATACACCAATACTTCAACCAAAAGGGTTTCTTCTACCTCCATACACCTATCATCACGGCTTCGGATTGTGAGGGTGCAGGTCAGATGTTCAATGTCTCGACTCTCGATATGCAGAACCCTCCTCGCACCGAGGATGGAGCTATTGACTACGCTCAAGACTTCTTTGGTCGCTCATGTAACCTTACAGTATCAGGACAGTTGGAGGGTGAGCTAGGCGCGCTATCACTGGGTCAAATATATACTTTTGGTCCTACATTCCGCGCCGAGAACTCAAACACACCACGCCACTTGGCGGAGTTCTGGATGATTGAGCCAGAGATGGCGTTCTACGAGCTTGAGGATAATATGGAGCTAGCCGAGGATTTCCTTAAATATCTTATTAAGTACGCTCTTGACAACTGCCGCGAGGATCTTGAGTTTATGAATAAGATGTGGGACAAGGAGCTTCTTGAGCGTTTGGAGTTTGTGGTTAGCAACGACTTCGTAAAGCTTCCGTACACAGAGGGTGTTGAGATACTAAAAGCTTCGGGACGTAAGTTCGAGTTCCCCGTAGATTGGGGCTGCGACCTACAATCAGAGCATGAGAGATACCTCGTAGAAGATCACTTCAAGAAACCTGTGATCTTGATTAACTACCCTAAAGAGATCAAGTCATTCTACATGAAACAAAACGAAGATGGCAAGACAGTACGCGCAATGGACGTATTATTCCCTAAAATAGGCGAAATCATCGGTGGTTCGGAGCGCGAAGCAGACTTTGGCAAACTTTCAGCAAGAGTCGAGGAGCTAGGAATGCACAAGGAGGATATATGGTGGTATTTAGATACTCGCCGATGGGGTTCAGCGCCTCACTCAGGTTTTGGTTTAGGTTTTGAACGTCTGCTTCTATTTGTTACAGGCATGGCAAACATCCGTGATGTTATCCCATTCCCTCGAACACCTAAAAACGCAGAGTTTTAATTAGCAACACCAACAGCCAAAGGAGGCGAGCAACGAAACTAACGATTCCTTTTTTGTTAGGGAGGTAAAACTCCCACCAAGACGACTTATCTTTCAGAACTCACGAATATGGCTATAAACCAACGTCAGGTGTTGAGTCTTCAACAGAGACTATCACCACAACAGATACAAATGATAAAGCTGCTCGAACTGCCTACCATGCAGCTCGAGCAGCGTATCAAACAGGAGATTGAGGAGAATATCGTTCTCGAAGAACAATCTCCCGCAGCGGACGATATAGAGGAGCCTAAACAGCTCTCTATGGATGAATACCTCCGCGAAGATGACACCCCTTCATATAAGAGTCGTATCAATAACTACTCCAAAGATGATAAGCAACGACCCGTATTTCTATCTGGAGGGCGTTCACTGTCCGAATTTCTTATCGAACAACTCGGATATCGCAACCTCTCGCAACGAGAGTATACAATAGCAACATTTCTTGTTGGAAGCATCGACGAAGATGGTTACTTGCGTCGCGATCTCAACTCCATAAGTGATGATCTAGCCTTTATGGTCGGCATGGAGGTTGAAGTTGACGAGCTGGAAGATATACTAAAGATAATTCACCAACTAGAGCCAACGGGCGTTGGGGCACGCAACCTTCAAGAGTGTCTGCTTCTACAGCTAGAACAACAGAGGCATCTATCACGCTCGCAGCGCCTTGCTAAGAGAATTATCGAAAACTACTTTGATGAGTTTGCGAAGAAGCACTACGAGAAACTTATGCAACGGCTGCAGGTGGACGAAGATGATTTTCGCAATATCATAGCCGAGATACGCCGCCTAAGCCCTAAGCCTAGTAATCAGTATAGCGAAGGAGGCACCGACACAACGCCTTACATAATACCCGATTTTATTCTCACCTACCAAGATGGGTTGTTTGACCTCTCTCTTAACTCGTCAACTGTTCCAGATATTAAGGTTAGTCGCAAGTATGTCGATATGATACGCGACATGGTTCGCCCTGACGGTAAGGTAGACGACGCAAATAAGGAGGCTGTACAGTTTGTCAAGGGTAAGATCGACTCTGCTAAGTGGTTTATATCGGCTATAAAGCAACGCCATGATACACTAATGCGCACAATGCGCGAGATCCTTGATTACCAAAGCGAGTACTTCAAAAATGGCGATAGCTGCATGCTCAAACCAATGATACTTAAGGATATCGCCGACCGCACATCGCTCGATGTATCAACTATTTCGCGCGTGGTAAATAGTAAATATGTACAGACTCATTTTGGTATTATCCTACTTAAGTCGCTCTTCTCTGAGGCTATGCAGACATCTTCAGGTGAGGAGGTTTCAAGCTACGAAATAAAGAAGATACTCCAGAACTGTATAGATGATGAGGATAAGCGCCATCCACTAACAGATGAGACACTGATGGATGTACTCAACTCTAAAGGTTACCGCATCGCTAGGCGCACAGTGGCTAAATATCGTGAGATGCTGAATATCCCAGTAGCGCGACTTAGAAAACAGATATAGCTCTTGTTGTTTTAGAAGAAATCCGAGGACTGCCTTCGGCGAGCGGGGTGCTCCCCGCGGAGCTATTATTCTCTTACGATTGTTAACAGATTGATACTCAATCTACTATATATTGAAAAAGTTCTCGATTAAAGCGTTGCTTTATCGTCCCTTTATCAATATATAGCGACGTAGGCTGCGCCTACTATTAACAATCAAGCGCGATTACTGACCAAATCAATATTAGTATATTATAGAGTCTGAGAATAAGGGAGTAGTATATTGTCGTATTGGGTTTAAATGCTTTACGCATTTAATAAATTTTGATATATAAGTTGTTTCTCAAATTCATTTGAAGGAATAACTTGTATATCAAAATATTAGAACGTAGTCTCTAATCACAATACGCAAAAAATCCTTAGCTCCGCGGGGAGCACCCCGCCGCTGCCCGCGCAGGGCATTAAGAAACAGAGCAAGAAACTGCCCACCAGATTCAGTCCTCGAATTTACTTTTATTTTATCGAGTATCCCTTAAGTTGTAATGCTAGCTTCTTCTCGACACCTCCACACATACGATTGAGAAGATTATGAAAATCAGCCGAGTGGTTGAAGTGAACAGTGTGACACAACTCATGCAGAATCACAAAATCAACAAGGTGTCGAGGTAGAGCCATCAAGTAGATACTCAGCGATATGTTTCCACTCGATGTACATGAGCCCCACTTAGATGTTGTCTTACGTATTGTAAGTCCGTTATACTTAAGCCCTGTCTTTTGAGATATCTCCTCTACGAGTGTAGGTAGGTACTCTTTAGCTGCCCGCCTTAACTCATCCTCATTATGCTCTATAGCTAGAGGGTGCTGTGAACGGCGCTGCCCAACACGCTGCTTGGCGGCAAGTACCCACTCACTCTTTTCGCGCAGATACTCCAAAGCTCGCTTAGACGATATACGAGATGGGTATGAAAGACGCACGGCACCCGAAGCGAGCACCGTGATGGAGAGACGCTTGCAACGAGCGGATTGGTTGAGGAGAATCTCACCTAAGTGAGAGTCATTATATCTCGTAACCGCCATCTCTTCTACGTCTGGTTATCTTTTTATACTTGTCTACTCAGCAGCGCTGCCTATACGCTGACGCACCACCTCGAACAGAAGCACTGATGCCGCTGCCGAAACGTTAAGCGATTCAATGTGACCAATGAGTGGAATAGCCAACTGCTCGTCACATAACTTCAACACCTCGCGCGAGATACCTTTATCCTCAGCACCCATAACGATCACTGTTGGACGTTTGAAATCAGCATCATATATCAGTTTGCGGCTCTTCTCAGTTGCTGCAACGATCTGGAAACCTTCAGCTTGCAGAGCCATAAGGGTTGTACGTATTGACCCCACACGACTTACAGGAATCGAAGTAAGTGCTCCAGCCGAAGCCTTCATTGCATCGGCATTTACTGGAGCTGAGTTTTTCAGTGGAGTAATAAGACCATGAGCACCAGCACACTCGGCACTACGCGCAATACCTCCGAAGTTGCGCACATCGGTGACACCATCAAAAGCGACGATTAGAGGGGTCTCATCCTCTGGCACACGCTCTAAAATATCCGACACCTCAACATAGGCGATAGCCGAGATCTGCGCCACGACACCTTGGTGGTTACCACGAGTGAGACGCGCTAGCTTCTCGATTGGAACCTCTTGAATGCGTAGACGATGGCGAAAACAAAGATCGCGCAGTTCGCTCATTAGCTGCCCCTCGGCACCCTTCTTAATAAAGATCTTCTCGATCTGCTTTCCCGACTCAATAGCCTCAACTACTGGGCGTATTCCAAAAATTATACTCTCCATTATCTCTCTTGCTCCATTATTTCCACCTCATAGGAGTACTTCTCCCAATCGTGCATTAGTTTATCATATTTAATCTTAAGCTCACCGTAGCGCTTATAATCCTCCTCGTTGTAGTTCACCGCCATGCTCTCGTCGAGGCTCTTAATCTGCTGTTCGACCTCTAAAAGTTCTGCCTCAACCGCCTCAACTACCTTCTTACTCTTGCGTAGTTGCTTCTCGACCTCCTTGCGTTGCTCGTAAGAGAGCTTACCGCTTGAAGCTGACGACGAAGCTATTGCTGCCCCCTTATCTGTCGACGCAGAAGGGGTATCCTTGCGTTCTATTTCCTGCATAGAGGCTAGTTTACGCTTCTCTAGGAAGTAGTATATACCGCCCAGATACTCCTTAACACCACCATCTCTAAACTCGTAGATTCGATCTACTAGACCATCCAAGAACTCACGGTCGTGGGATACAACAACAAGTGTTCCATCAAACTTTTTAAGCGCCTCTTTGAGAATATCCTTCGAACGCATATCCATGTGGTTGGTTGGCTCATCGAGCACTATCAAGTTGTATGGTTCAAGCATCAGACGAGCCATCGCAAGCCTCGAACGCTCACCTCCCGAGAGTAACTTCACCTTCTTATCAATCTCCTCGCCTCTAAAGAGGAAAGCCCCCAATATATCGCGCAGACGCGTTCTCACATCACCCACAGCTACCCTATCCAGAGTATCAAAGACTGTATACTCGCCATCCATAAGGTCATCTTGATTCTGAGCAAAGTAACCAATATTTACATTAGCGCCCATCTTTATCGCCCCCTCGCTTGGCTCCAACTGCCCCATAAGTATCCTCGCTAAGGTGGTTTTACCCTCACCATTACGCCCTACAAGAGCTATCTTTTGCCCCTTCTCGATCACGAAATTCGCACCACTAAAGACATGCTTTTCGCCAAACGACTTACCCACCTCATTCACCTCCGCCACTATTTGACCCGAACGGGGCGCTGGTGGAAACTTAATGTTAAGGCGCGAAAGGTCCTCCTCCTCAACCTCTATGCGCTCGATCTTCTCTAGCTGCTTGATGCGCGACTGAACCTGATTGCTCTTAGTTGGTTTATATCTAAACTTCTCTATAAACTCCTCACTCTTTTCGATGAGTCGTTGTTGGTTCTCGTATGCCGCCATCTGCTGTTCGTGACGCTCACGACGCAAGACAACATATTTAGAGTATGAGACTTTATAATCATACGCCTTGCCCAACAATATCTCAACGGTACGTGTTGTGACATTATCAAGGAACGCTCTATCGTGTGAGATAAGCAGCACGGCACCGTTATAACTCTTAAGGTAATCCTCCAACCACTGTATACTCTCGATATCGAGGTGATTCGTCGGCTCATCGAGCAAAAAAATCGAGGGGCGACGAAGCAACAACTTAGCCAGCTCAATACGCATTCTCCATCCTCCCGAGAACTCACACGTAGCGCGAGGGAAATCCGAGCGCTTAAAGCCTAAACCCAAAAGCGTCTTTTCGATATCCGCCTCGCGGGTATTACCTCCCATAATCTGAAAGTGATCATTTGCATCGGTTAGACGATGTATCAGCGAGGCATACTCCTCGCTCTCATAGTCGGTACGCTCACCGATCTCTTTGGTTAAAGACTCAATTAACGCCTCAATTCGTATCACCTCCTCAAAGGCTTTGGCTGTCTCCTCGACAAGCGAAGTGGTATCGGCAACCCTCATCTGCTGAGGCAGGTAACCGAGCGTACAGTCTGAGCTCAAAGAGACCACTCCCGAAGTAGGGGTCTGCTCCCCCATAATAATCTTAAGCAGGGTACTCTTACCCGCTCCATTACGACCAACCAACCCTATTCGATCCTTGGGGTTGATCATAAATGTTATATCATCAAAAAGGCGCGTTGCTCCATAGCTAACGCATAGGTTATCTAGTGAAATCACGGCTACTTTACCTTTAATATATTTTCAATCTCTTGAATTGGATCATCCGCCTTGAATATCGCGTTGCCTGCAACCACAATATCTGCTCCAGCAAGAAATACCTCCTCGGCATTGGCCGACGATATACCTCCATCAACCTGAATCATACACTGTGCGCCACACTCATCAATCATCTTTCTGAGTGCCGACACACGCTCCAGAGTGCTTGAAAGAAACTTCTGCCCACCAAAACCTGGCTCCACACTCATCACAAGAACCATATCGAGGTATGGTATCAAATCTCGAATCTTGCTAACTCTAGTCGCTGGTTTTATTGATATTCCCGCCTTAGCGCCTCCGCCCTTAATTAGATCAATGCACTCCATAGGCTTGTTTGTAGCCTCGTAGTGGAACGTAACAACATCAGCCCCTGCATCGACAAAACGACGCAGGTACTTGTGAGGCTCGACAATCATAAGGTGTACATCTAACACCTTAGTGGCATGCTGCTTTATAGCCTTAAGCACAGGAAAGCCAAACGAGATGTTGGGGACAAAAACCCCATCCATAACGTCTACATGTATCCACTCCGCGCCACTTCGATTAAGCATCTTAATGTCGCGTTCTAGATTCCCAAAATCTGCTGAAAGTACTGATGGTGAAACTATTCTCATATATTTGGTCTATCTCTTTAACATATTGTAAAGTGCAAAGATAGACATTTTATCGGTTTTACCCCCTTTTTATAGTCAATCTTTACATCAAAAATTGTATCTTTGCCTTATGGAAGCACTACTTATCACACTTTTGATCATCTTGGCCCTTGGCTTAATCGCCCTTGGCATCAGTTACAACAAACTACGAAGTCAATACAGCGACTTAAATATATCTCATGCAAAGCTAGAAGTTCAGAGCCAGAAAAGTATACTTCTGGAAGAGCAACTAAACTCAGCGCAGACTCAGATAGACCAACTGCGTGAGAATCTCTCGCGCCACCGCGCCATTATCGAGGCTAAGGAGGAGCGCATGCGCGAGCTACGCGAGGAACACCAAACTCGCGACAATGAGGCTCGTGAGCAGTTCAAGAACCTAGCAAGCGAGATCCTCGAGGAGCAGAGCACGAAATTCAAGAGTACGAATAAGGAGTCACTCAATATTCTCCTTAAGCCATTCAAGGATAACATCACCGAGTTCCGCCAACGCATGGAGCACATCTACTCCAACGAGACCGAACAGCGCGGGTCACTGCGCAATGAACTTAAAAACTTGATGGATCTCAACCGCCAGATAACAACCGAGACAACCAACCTAACCAACGCCCTCAAAGGCAACTCAAAGGTTCAGGGTGACTGGGGCGAGATGATCCTCGAGACGATTCTCGACAGTTCGAACCTCATCAAAGGCGTGCATTACAAAACGCAGTTCAACGTCAAAGATGAGGAGGGCAATAACCTTCGCCCCGATGTTGTGTTATGTCTACCCGAGAATAAGCAGATCGTCATCGACTCCAAGGTCTCACTCACCGCTTTTGTCGGATATATGGAGGCCGAAGATGAGGTGCAGCGCAAGAGCTATATGGCATCACACATAGCCTCTGTTCGCCAACACGTCATGGAGCTAGGGCGTAAGGAGTACCAAAAACTCCTCAACTCGCCCGATTTCGTCATTATGTTTATCCCCAATGAACCTGCATTCCTCGCAGCCCTACAAACCGACAGTTCGATATGGAGTGACGCTTACGACAAACGCGTGATTATATCGTCGCCCACAAACCTCTTTGCGCTACTCAAACTCGTTGACGACCTATGGAAACGCAACGACCAGAGTCGCAACACCGCCGATATAGTAACCTACGGAACTAAACTATACGATCAACTTGTGAACTTCACATCGGCTCTTGAGGGTATTGGACAGACCCTCAAGGTTACTCAAGATAAGTATGATGAAGCATACAAACGACTCGCAACAGGTAACGACAATATAATACGCTGTGGCGAGAGACTCCGCAAACTAGGGCTACCAACAAAGAAGAGACAAAGCGCACGCGCACTCGATGGCAACCTAGAAGAGTAATAATAAAAAACTATAACCAACCTAAACCAACCTATAAACCACCATGAAGAGCAAACTAATCGCAATAGGTGCCTTTTCACTTATTGCCACAACTAGCAGAGCTGCCGAAAAGCCCAACATCATATTCCTGCTTACCGACGATGCGGGATATGCTGATTTCGGATTCCAAGGCAGCAAACAGTTTAAAACCCCCAATATCGACAAACTCGCAGCGAGTGGCGTTGTTCTTGAACAGCTCTATACCACCGATGCCGTTAGCGGACCATCACGCTCAGGGCTTCTTAGTGGACAGTACCAGCAAAAGTTCGGCATCGAGGAGAATCCAGTTATAGGGTACATGAGCAAGCATGGACTCCACGGTCTTGATATGGGTTTCCCCACAGATATCCCTTTTTTATCAGAGCAGCTAAAAGAGGCTGGATATACATGTGGAGTCTTTGGCAAATGGCACCTCGGTGGACTCGACGAACACCACCCTTTAAACAGAGGGTTTGACCACTTCGTAGGCTTCAGAGGGGGTGCTCGCAGCTACTTCGCCTACAAATCATTTGATGAGAGTACTATCGACAAGCGACTAGAGTATGGACTTGGCGACTATCGCGAGCCAAACCGATATTTAACCGACATCCTCGCAGACGAGGCCTGCGACTTCCTTGACAAGAATCAAGATAAGCCAATCTTTCTGTATCTCGCTTTTTCAGCTCCTCACACCCCACTGCACGCTACGGATGAGGATCTAGCTATGTTTCCCGAACTAAGCGGCAACCGCAAACGACTTGCTGCTATGACGTGGTCGGTGGATAGAGCGTGCGGCAAGCTGCTCGAGAAACTCAAAGAGTTAAATATGGATAAGAACACTATAATTGTACTATCCAATGATAACGGAGGGCCCGACGGACCCGACACCTCCAACTACCCTCTCAGTGGCATGAAAGCAACATTCCTAGAGGGCGGCATACGCGTGCCAGGTATCATATCATACCCTGGAGTTATCGAAGCCAACACACGATATAGCCAACCAATTAGTTTTCTCGATTTCTTCCCGACATTCACGAATTTAGCAGGATGCCAACCAACAACTAACAAGGATTTAGATGGTGTCGACATACTCCCATTTATCACGGGAACCAACACAAACCGCCCACACCAAACGCTCTTTTGGAAGTGCGAAAATAGAGGTGCTCTACGTGATGGCGATATGAAATTTATGCGTTTTCCCGACCGCCCCGCCGAACTATATGATCTAAGCAAAGATGTTGGCGAGCACAACAACCTAGCTAGCAGCCATCCCGAACTAATTAAGAGATACTATAAAATGCTTTTTGATTGGGAGATGACGCTCGACCGCCCTCGATGGATGCTTGAAAGAAAATACGAAAAACGTGTTATCAAAGAGTACTACGATCGTGAAGATTACAGATATCCCAAAGAACAACTATAACCGACTAAACCAATACCTATGAAACCACTAATGATCCTCGCTGCGTGTGCACTTATGTCGTGCGCATCACAACCTAGCGAGGAGTTGAACCTCCTAGAGAAGATCCCACCAGTTCTCGACAAGTCGAATATTATCTCATTCGAAGGTTACAACAACTGGGGAACAAACATTCTAAAGGGTAAAGATGGTAAATACCACGCCATCTATTCGCGATGGAAGAGAAGCCGTGGACACCTCGGTTGGGTAACACACTCAGAGGTTGCACACGCTACCTCCGACAACCTCACAGGACCATACGAGTATCAAAACATGGCTCTTGCGCCTCGAGGCAGCGAGTTCTGGGATGGCGATGTCACCCACAATCCTCACGTCCTAGAGTACGACGGCAAATACTACCTATACCACATGGGAAACCACGGCAGCGGTTATTGGGATACTACGCCCGACGATAGACGCCCGCTATACTCCGACGCTGAGTGGTGGATAAACCGCAATAACCAGCGTGTAGGTGTTGCCGTAGCGGATGATCTTAATGGTGAGTGGAAGAGGTTCGACAAACCGCTCATTGGGATCGAGGGAACAGATAGGATGATGACCTCCACACCGACAGTATCGCGCCGCAAAGATGGTAAGTTCTTGATGGTCTACAAATATGTAGTTCCAGACCCAAAGTTTAAAAATGGTAAGGTTGTGCATGTAACAGCACTCAGTGACTCACCGCTAGGTCCATTCATCGACACTGGCAAGCCATTCATCACCCACCCTACTGCTGGCTTCGCCATTGACGACCACGTAGAGTGGTACCAGGATGGACGTTACTACTGCATAGCCAAAGATTCGTCTGGCGTGATGTCTGACAAAGGCAAAGATGCAACGATACTATTCGTTTCTGACGACGAGGGGCTAGATTGGACTCTCGCCAAAGAGAATCTTGTGATACCTCATGGTGTACTCACCTGGAACGATGGCTCAAAGACAATATGTAACCGCACGGCCGACATGCCCAAGGTCTATTTAGAGGATGGCAAGATCAAGGCGCTGATAATCGCGACTCTACCCGAAGGCTCGGATGACTCGTTTGTGACAGTTATCCCGCTCTAATTAATAGCTTCTTACTCTGTTTCTGACTGCCCTGCGCGGGCAGTTTTCTTACTCTGTTTCTGACTGCCCTGCGCGGGCAGTTTTCTTACTCTATTTCTGACTGCCCTGCGCGGGCAGCGGCGGGGTGAGACGGTAAGAGGCAATACAAAGAGTAGCTCCGCGGGGAGCACCCCGCCCGTCGGAGACAGTCCTAATAATAAAAGACTAAAACTTGTAGCTCATCATGATATCTGTATCGTAGTTCATAAATCCGATATAAGACCCTGTGAACCAGAAGAGAGCGTTATTCTTACCGCGCACAATAACTGGACGAAGGTGGTCATACACAGGATCAAACGTTAGCTGCTTCCAACTCCACTCACCATCGACCTTATCGCCTCTAAAGAGCTGATAACGACCACCCACGAGTGGCTTACCACTACTTGGGCACACATCAGTTGATATAACAGTAACGTTAGAGTCGTTAGGCATAAGTGCGATACCTCCTGCATAGTGCTGCTCAACAGGGTATAAGTAACTTCCAGCGTATGCGATTTGCCCTACATTCCACTTCTTACCATCAAAAGTAGCTGTATAGTAACGCATATCGCTACCCATATCTCCACTTGGAGAGGTAATAAATGCAGCATGAGGCACACCATTTTTATCGTACTCTAGGTCATGCACCCAGCCACGTCCTGTCGCTGTGCTACCATCGTAGATCATTGTTCCATCTTCAGGAAGCATAGGCGTTTTGCGCACCTGAGCCATGGTTTTAATAACCTTACCGTAGCTATTATAGAACTTACCCTTTTGGTAGTACATATGATACACAGAGTTCTTCTTCACATCACGAGGGTGACCATCCGTGTAGAGGAAATCAATACGATCCTTACCGTTGGAGATATACTTAACGTATGGACGGCGATTACTGTTAGTTCCCGCAGCGACCAACCACACTGGATCACTCCACGTCTCTCCATTATCGTCTGAATAGACAAAGTTAGGGTTGAAGTTATTTCCGCGGTAGAATGTATAGATACGGTTCTCCTCATCACTTAAGCGGTGTAGGTTTTGGTAAGTAACACCTTTGGGGGTATTAACTACCGACACCTCTTTCTCCTCTGAGAGCGTGAACTCATTAAAACGGGGAGCCTTAATTGTTCTCTGATAGAACGCCATTCTCTTACCATGGGTAGCATAGGTCGCTAAGATGGTATTTGCATCGAGTGCCAATAGCGCAGCGTTGTTGTGGTCATCGTTCATCTTCCATGAGCTGAGAGTCTTCTCATTCATCGCATGGCAACTAGCAGCGTCCTTAGTACCAAACGCAGAGACCACCGTACGACCGTCACGTTTTACGTAGCTCGCAAAGAAAATCTCGGAATTAAAGATCACACGCTCGTCATTATACCATGTCCACGCGCCATCACGAGCGACCAGATGAGGTGCAAACTTACTCTGCACCAACTTATTTAGCTCCTCCTCGGGTTTAATGCGAAGCATCTCCGTAGCGGCTAAGATAAAGGCTCCTGTTGTGTAGTTCTTACTATCGTGAGGACGTGCTGGGTATGGAGATCCTGCAACTATTTGGCTATAACCAACCTTACCCTCGGGTGTTACACAACTCAATAGTCCCGACCATCCGCGAAGCACAACGGGCATAAAGTACTCTTTAGGTAACCAGCCCTCGTTGACGCCTTTCGCAAGAGCATAGACAAAGAATGACGAGCCACTAGTCTCCTTCATCGGGTACCACGCAGGGTCGTTAACGCACGAACGCCACAAACCATCCTCTTGCTGGTACTCAGCTAGGCTATACGAAAGCTCTTGGAATAGCTTGATATACTTAGCCTGCATATCGCTACCCTCGGGCAGAAACTCAATCATACGCGCTAGTCCACCTATCACCCAGCCGTTGCCACGACCCCAAAAGACCTTCTTACCATTGGGTGTACGCTCCTTCTCGGTCTGAGCCTTGCTGTTGCGGTGGAAAAACTGATCCTCCGACGAGTATAGGAAATCAACCGAATCCCAGTAGAGGCGATCCATCATCTCGTAGTAGCGGTTATCCCCCGTGGCGCGTCCCATACGAGCATAGACGGGAGGTGCCATATATAGAGCATCGCACCAGCTCCAGATACTACGACCTGTGATCTTCACAGGTTTCTTAAGGTATGAGTGGAGATACTCGGGAGCAACCTCCTCGGCAGTGAACCATGGAGACAGTTTCTCGTCGATGGTCTTATACATGCTCTTATCCTTCTTGATGAAGTAGAGGTCAAGGTATGTCTGAGCAGGGCACACATCATCGGCATTCATCGGCTTATTGATATCCCACTCCGACTTCTTGCCCCAATCGTACGCTTGGTCAAGGTACCAGTTATCGCCCGTCACATCGTAAGCGGCAATAAACGAAGAGTAGAAGGTACCGATCAGCCAGTTCTTCAATGGGATATTTCCATTGTAGCTTTTGATTTGATACTCAGCAGTTTTACGAATAACATCTTTGATAGTCTGCTCCTGACAAGCGTAGCTATCAAAGACAGAGTAGGGGTTAATCCACGTTGTGGGTTGTTTGGTGTAGGGAGCACTCATCGGCTTCTTAGGCGCTGCCGAAGAGCTTCCAACAGCAGCGATAGCCGTTAAAGCTAAAGTTAAAATTGAAATTTTAAACGTTTGGGGTTTCATATAAATAAGGTTTGGTTTTAAGTACAAAAGTAATTAAATTATCGCTGAATTCAACCTGCAAATGCAACTGAATTGAGGTCAAGAAACTATAGGGACATAAGAAAAGGCGAAACAAATCGGAGCCAGGCTCAAATTTATTCCGCCTAAGCGATAAAATTTTC
>JBCQVD010000044.1:0-17956 GCA_047173405.1 Rikenellaceae bacterium | reverse complement strand
TCCAGTGTGGAAGTTATCAAAACAGATACTCTCAGAGCACAACTTATCCAACTCAGGGGTATTGATATTAGGGTTTCCCGTATAACCGACATCTCCATATCCCTGATCGTCAGTCATAATCAGGATAACGTTTAGAGGCTTTTTCTCTGCGCTTGCTGCTGCCTTAGCCTCAGACAAACCTGGTATTACCGCTGCGGCAACACCAACTGTTGAAATTAGTGATAGTTTATTCATTCTTCTTAGGTTTTATATACTTCTAGTTTATTTCATTTGTTCAACCATACAAAGATATAAATTTTTGCTTAAAATTTGTTTTAATTTAGTAATATTTTGAGATTCCCTCTCAATATACTATCTTTGTTGTGACAACTTAAACTTTTAAATAATGAATCTCAAACAACTAATTTCAACCCTATCACTAACGCTAGTCGTTGGTCTCTGCTGGGCTGGAAGCTCAACAATTAGCTCCTTTAACGAGGATTGGCGATTCTTTAACGGCAACTGCACGGGCGCCGAGAATGGCTACTTCAAAGATGACTCATGGCGCAAGCTAGACTTACCCCACGACTGGGCTATCGAAGGTCCCTTCGATATTAAATACAACTCTCGCTGCGGTGGACTACCTATCCACGGCACTGCGTGGTATCGCAAGAGCTTCACAATGCCCAAAGAGAATAACGGCAAGGTGGTAAACATCATCTTCGACGGTGTTATGAATGATGCTCAGGTATGGGTTAACGGCGAGTATGTAGGTCGTCGTCCTTACGGATATGTAAGCTTCTCTTTCGATATCTCGAAACACCTACGCTATGGAGCAAAAAACACAATTTCAGTAAAGGTAGACCCTAAAGACCTCTCATCGAGATGGTACCCTGGAGCTGGCATCTACCGCAATGTATGGATGAGCGTAAACGAACCTCTCCACATCCCACTATGGGGCACATTCGTCACAACACCAACCGTTACCGACGAAAAAGCCGTGGTTAATGTCGAGACAAAGATCGTCAACAAAGGCGGTACTGCTGCCATCGCAACTGTTAAATACACTATCCTTGACCCATCAAACAAGGAGGTCGCAACAAAGAGCCGCAAGGTCGAGGTAGCTCCAATCAGCGAGACCTCTGCCGCCGCATGGATCAACCTCGAGAAACCTCTTAGGTGGGATATCGAGACACCCAACCTCTACACCATGAAGAGCGAGGTGTTTATCAACGACCAGATCGTAGATACCGACATCGAGATTTTTGGTATCCGCACTATCGAGTTCTCACTCGATGGCTTCAAGCTCAATGGTCGCACAGTACGCTTTAATGGCGTCTGCCTCCACCACGACAATGGACCTCTAGGTAGTGCCGTGTACTATCGTGCTGACGAGCGTAAACTTCAGATAATGAAAGATATGGGCGTTAACGCTATCCGCACATCACACAACCCGCCATCACCCGAATTCCTTGAGGTGTGCGACAAGCTAGGACTCCTCGTTATTGACGAGTTCTTCGATGGCTGGCGCATGCACAAAACCGAGAACGATTACGGACTATTCTTCGACGAGTGGAGCGAACGCGACGTAACTAACATCATGCACCGCGACCGCAACCACCCATCAATCATCATGTGGAGCATCGGCAATGAGATCCTCGAGCAAGGTAACCGCGAGGATGGCTGGAGAGTAGCCAAAAAACTCAGCGATATAGTGCGCAGAATCGACCACACCCGCCCATCAACCATTGGCTTCAACTACTACCCTGCCCCCTACGACTTCAATATGGCGCAACAGGTAGATGTAGTAGGCGCTAACTACAAGCCTCTGCAATACCCCGAGCTGCGCGAGAAGTACCCACAAATGTTACTCTATGGCTCTGAGACTTCATCGTGCACAAGTAGCCGCGGCGTCTACCACCTACCAATCGAGAAGTACTCAAAACATAAATCACTACAAGTCTCTAGCTACGACCTCATAGGTCCTCCATGGGCATACCCACCAGATGTAGAGTTCGAAAGCCTCGAGAAGAACACCTACGTGATGGGTGAGTTCATGTGGACAGGCTTCGACTACCTCGGAGAGCCTACACCCTACGGAGGTAAGGATAACTCAACTAATGGTTACTGGAATACCGATTGGCCCTCTCGCTCGTCATACTTCGGTGCCGTAGACCTCTGCGGACTACCTAAAGACCGCTTCTACCTCTACCAAAGTCAATGGACATCAAAACCAATGATCCACCTACTGCCTCATTGGAACTGGAAAAAAGGCATGGATATACCCGTCTACGCCTATACTAACTGCGAAGAGGCCGAGCTATTCGTGAACGGCAAGTCACAAGGTAAGAAGATCAAAGGTAAGGATTTAACCGATATCAAAGTTAAGTTCCTGCGCTATGCCGACACCGTCTACAAATCAAAGTACCGACTCTCGTGGGAGGTACCATACGAGGCTGGCGAGATCAAGGTCGTAGGTTACAGTGGTGGCAAAAAGATCGTCGAGCAGACAATCAAAACCGCAAGCAAACCACACAAGATCAAACTCATAGCCGATCGCTCTACCATCACAGCCGATGGTCGTGACCTAAGCTACGTAACGGTGCGCGTCGAGGATAAAGATGGTAACCTCTGCCCCAATGCCGACAACCTAGTAAACTTCACCACATCGGGTGCAGGTAAGCTTATCGCCGTCGGTAATGGTAACGCCGCCTCCGTAGAGCCGTTCCAAGCTCAATACCGCAAAGCATTCAGCGGCATGTGTATGGCGATCCTCAACTCCGACAAGGACAAGAGCGGCAAGCTAACACTCACCGCCTCGAGCAAAGGTCTCGTAAGCGACTCAATCACCATCGAGTGCACAAAGTAGAGCTCTACTTATAATAATACACCCCCGCCACTATTTCACGCATGTAGTGGCGGGGGTTTTATATCATGTTGTATTGCTTCTTACTGTCTCACGCCGACGGGCGGGGAGCAAGCTCCCATTTACTTTTGTATTTCCGAGGACTGTCCTGCGCGGACAGCGGCGGGGTAGTAAGAAGCAGTGCAAGAAGCAGCCCGCGCGGGGCAGTTCTTGTGGCTAAAGTGGGTTACATTTAACAACTTACCTTATAGAGTTCATGCGGATGCTTGCTTTGATGAGTGCTATCGCGCGTATTCTCGATATCTCGATCTCTTTATCTGCGTGGTGGGGGTTCTGGCTCACGAGTTTAACAAATCGCTCTGATTCGCCTTTCTGTATATATTTCACAGTTATAAACTCTTCGCCATCAATATCGACAGAAAGAAGATACATGTCACCCCAAAATATATCGTTTACGTCACGTAGCTGTTTATAAAGAACGATATCTCCGCTCTTAAGAAGTGGGTACATAGAGTCGCCTGCGATATATATCGCACCATCACACTTCGGTAGATTGGGTATGTGGATATAATTTATTAGCTCGGCATGCTCGGGCGCTGTAAACAGTGGTACCAACCCAGCTGTCCCCTCTATAGAGTATAGTGGAACGCTCTGAAGCGGTAGCGCCGAGTCGGTCTTAAGTGTAAATTTATTGAGATTTGGCGTCGCGTTAAACATGTTGCCCTCACCATGCTCCATCCAGTCAGGGTTTAGGTTAAATTCCTGAACCAAAATGTTTAGGTTTCGTGACGATAGTCCAGCCTTACCTGTTTCAATCATTGATAGTGCTGCCTTGCCTACGCCAAGTCGTTGTGCTAGTTGATCTTGCGTAAAGCCTAGCTTCTTGCGCATCTCTCTAAAACGATCGTTTAACTTCTCCATAATTTCTTTTTTTATAAAAATATATAACGGTAAAAGTACAATAATTGAATTTTATTCGTATCTTTGTAGTACAAAGTTAAGAAATTTATTGATTTTTAACAATTATTTACTTTTAAATTATATATTTATTTTACATGTATCTTATAAATTCTCAACACTATGAAGCGCTCACGCAGAGGCTTCACGACTCTATAATAGGAGGGTCAAACTATTTTAATGGTAACCTCTCCTTTGAGACAAACGATGCTGATTGTGACTTTATTGCGTCGCTTATTATATATCGTTCAACTCTTTCGCTACCCGAGGGCATTGTGCACCCTGTGTGTGACATTGTTCCCGTATGGTGGGAGTTTCACACAAAAACATTAGATGGTGAGCAGATCAATGATTTTGACTTCGAAACCTTTAAATCATACGTTATAGCATGTCTTTAGAGGGTGAAACAACAGCCGTGCCATCGCTTATAGATATGGCGCGCTATATTGCCCCGTGGGTTGAGTTTAGTACCTTTCACACTATATACTATCAGCTTTTAGATGAATTTGCACATGGAAATGTGAGGAAACTTATCGTGACAATGCCTCCACAGCATGGTAAGAGTGTGGGGGCGACACTTCTGTTGCCTGCCTATATGTTGGGGTTGAACCCAGACCTTAGAGTAGCAATAGCTTCATACTCATCATCTTTGGCTTCTAAGTTTAATCGTCGTGTGCAGCGGCTAATTGATACATCGGAGTACTTAGAGCTATTTCCTCAAACAACGATAAAGCGCGGCTCTAAGCCCCCGAACTATATCCGCACGTCGGACGAAGTAGAGATAATTAATTATGATGGTTCGCTGCTGTCGGTGGGGCGCGAGGGTGCTCTGACAGGTAATAGGGTCGATTGTTTTATCCTCGACGATCTCTATAAGGATGCGATGGAGGCATCTTCGCCACTTATTCGCGAGAACTGTCTGGAGTGGTATACCTCGGTGGTTAAGACGCGTATGCACAACACCTCAAGTGAGCTGATAGTCTTTACGCGATGGCACGAGGAGGATTTGATTGGTACACTGTGTCAAAGGGAGGAGTATGAGTATTTTCAGAGCTTTGACCAGATACCCTTGCTGCCCGCATCAAGGTGGTTGTACCTGAACTTCGAGGCTTTGAAGAGTTCGTCACCAACCATAATTGATCCGCGCAAGGAGGGCGAAGCGCTGTGGGAAGAGCGCCAAAGTCGAGAGTTGCTACTACAGAAGCGTGCTCTCGACCCTCTGCGCTTTGAGTGTATGTACCAAGGAAATCCATCCTCGGGAGAGGGTCTGTTGTATGGCGATAACTTTAAAGTCTATGACTATCTTCCTAGCAGCCTATTGTGGCGCGCGAACTATACTGATACCGCAGATACGGGGGATGACTACCTCTGCTCCATAAACTACGGGGTGGATAGAGAGGGTGTGATATATATCATAGATCTGGTCTATACGCGTGAACCAATGGAGGTTAGTGAGCCGCTGGTTGCAACTCTACTTATGGAGCACCAGATCCCACTTGCACGTATCGAGAGTAATAATGGAGGTCGCGGCTTTGCGCGTGCTGTGCAGCGTCTAGCCCCCAGAGTCAAGGTCGAGTGGTTCTACCAGAGTGCCAACAAGGAGGCTCGTATAATCTCCAATTCGGCAACGGTGCTGCACCACCTGCGCTTTCCTGTGGGTTGGCAGCAGCGCTGGAGCGAGTTATTTACGCACTTGAGTTCTTATAAGCGTCAATACCGCTCTAATAGGTGGCACGATGCCGCGGATGTGATAACGGGTATCGTTGAGCGAGAGGTTAGGGATGGAGCCTCAGGGCGCAGGAGTGTAAGTTTTATTTGACGTTAGTTGTTGTTCGATAAAATCCGAGGAGTGCCTTCGGCGAGCGGTTTCTTGCATAGTCTCGTACCGCCCTGCGCGGGCAGCGGCGGGGTGCTCCCCGCGGAGCTATTCTTTATATTGCGCTTGTTGGTAAATCAATTTTTGATTTATTGTGATTACACGAAATAGGAACTCAAAGCAAGCTTTGTCCCTATTTCCTATAATCACATAGACGCAAACTACCGTTTGCTTAACAAGCGAAGTGTGACAGCGTTTAGTGTTTAATGTTAAGCGTTCTGTTCCTAAACATTAAACGGTTTTCGGTTCAGACACGTAGTGTATGATAAATTTCAGAGGGATAGTTGGTTACTCAAATTCATTTGAAATAATCAACTATCCCTTTGAAATATTATAGCTTTAGGTATAATTCGAAAACCGCTACAAAAGAAAAGCTCTGCGGGGAGCACCCCGCCGCTGCCCGCGCAGGGCAGTAAGAGACTGGGTAAGAAGCTGCCCGCGCAGGGCAGTAAGAGGCAGAGTAAGCGCTTCTCAGATTTAGTCTAACGCCACCAAATTTATCTCGAGGCGTTACTTTTAAGCTCCTCAAGCAGCTCAAGTGCTCTATCCTCTTTGGCGTGCATAGTCTTATTATCTTCGGGGCTTTTGTCCCCTTGCCCACAAAGGTGCAGGACTCCGTGGACTATAATACGGTGCATCTCACATAGGGGGGCTACACCTAGTTCTTTGGCATTATCTTCAACAGTCTCAACATCAATATAAAGTTCGCCACAGATGTATCCGCTCTCCAGGTCGCTATCATCAAAGGTTATTATATCGGTGAAGTAGTCGTGTGATAGATACTCGCGGTTGATCTCAAGTAGGCGCTTGCTCGAGGTGAAGATGATATTTATATCACCTACATCGTACCCCTCCCCCTTTGCCGCTAGTTTGAGCCACGAGGAGATCAGTCGGCGTTGAGTAAAACGGTAGTTGGTCTGGTCGGTATAGTAACGTATTGCCATATATTTAACTTATTTTCGCTTAAAACACTCCGAGGCTTTGAGTTTTGTTTTGGGGTTGGGGGCGTAGATACCGAAGATCATCTTATACTCGCTCTGCATTGTCATGATATCTACAGATTGCCCAATCACACCTATGGCTTGGTTGCGCTTTACGGTGCTTCCCTTACTCACCGAGGCGGATGCAAGACCTGCGTAGGAGGTGATATATTCACCATGGGCTATATAGATATCGTATTTACCAGTGATGCGGTTGGTCTTTATATCTACCACTTTACCCTCGTATATCGAGATCACTTTGGCGTTAGCGCTGCCCTTTATCTCTGCCATATTGTCGAGGTATCGTTTAACCTGCCCCCCCACAACGGGAAGGTTTAGGTTCGAGGTCTTGGAGCTAAATGTGTCACCTGACTTATTACCCTTTGTTAGCTTGCGCAGTTCAGAGATTGCTTTTTCGAGATTTTGACGATTTAGTTGGCTTTGGGATAGTAGCTTCTTCTCCTTGGCGCTCATCGTCTTGATTGAGTTGCGTGCGTAGTTCACATCGCGCTCGAGACGGCTCTTCTGGAGTTTAAGATCTTTGAGTGTCTTGTCGAGGGCCGCTTTACGCTCTATGAGGAGCTGCTTGTGGCGGCTGACGTTCTGTGAGAGGTTCTTTATCTGCTGCATCTTTTGCTCTCGAAGTGTGGAGGCTGATCTTAAAGCTATTATTTTACTCGTCGCCTCCACGAAGTTCTCTGATGTGAAGATGTAGCTTAAAATGTTGTTGCTGTGGTAGTTGCGGTATGCTTCGCGCACCATGTTGGCGTATATCTTACGCTCCATGGCAAGCCCTGAGCCGAGGCTGTCTTGGCGTTTTTGAACCTCTTTGATCTCGGTAGTTAAGAGTTTAATCTGGTCGTTTTGGGCAGCTATAAGACCGTTGCGGGCATCTACCTGACGCGCGAGAGCTTGTACGCGCTGTTGTGTTGTGCTTTTGTCTTTGCGTAGTTTTGATACCTCCTGCTCGCCCTTGTTGATTTGGCGTTCAAGGGATGCTATGATCTCTCGTTGGCGGTCTACTTTACTAGTTGTCTTGGCGTTAACAGTATAGATGGAGAGTGTGAAAATTAAGGCCGATAAAAGGGGTCGTAGTCTCACTTTTCACCCCCTTTCAGCCTCTTGATTCGCAGCTCAACCTCCTCCTTGGGGAAGCCTAGCTTTTCAGCCTTGCGCCAGTAGACTTCTGCCATAAAGTCGTTGCCTAGGGCGGCGAGGATATCTCCGTAGTGAAGAGGTATCTCGTAGTTTTGACCATCGTCTAGCGAGATCGCTTGTAGCATATACTCTTTAGCATCTTCGTAACGACCTAGCTTGTAGAGTATCCACGCGTAGGTGTCGAGGAAAGTTGTGTTTTTGCCTTGTAGCTCGATTGAGCGCTTCGACATCTTCAGCGCAAGCGCTAGGTCACCACCGCTCTCTTCGCTTAAGGAGTAGGCGTAGTTATTTAGCACCATGGCGTTGTCGGGGTTATGTTTGAGTGCCTCTTGGTATGCAGCGTAACACTGCGCGAGGTATAACTTTACAAGATCATGGTTCGCTTTGGATTGTATGGCACGAAGATTCTCTAGGTTGCCTATGGTCTCCCAAATTGAGGATAGCTTCTCGGGGGACTCGGTGAGTGAGAGTGCTTTGTGGTAACACTCTCGTGACTCTTCGTAGTTACCGCGCAGTTGTTTGATGTCACCATCGAGCCTTGTAAGCTCCATGTCGTTAGGGAACAGCTCTTTGGCGATGTTCATGTAGTGGTCTACGGAGTCCCTGTGTTGACGTTCGTTCTCGGCGTAAATCACCGCCTTGAAGTACTCAATATCGGGTGCTTGGTCGCGGGTTCGCTCTTTGTAGAGGTTGATGCCCTCCTCGCGTTTATCCATAGCGTACAGGATATTAGCCCGCAGGGTTACGACCTCTGGGTTGAGCGGGTACTCCTCCCATAGACTCCTTGATAGGTTGTCGATCAAGACGGCGCTAGCTCCGTGCAGGCGTTTGTCGGCGACAATCTCGTGCATTAGCTTGATCTTATCCTTTACGGGATAGGCTCCATTGCGAAGGATCTTATCCACGATCGACGCGTAGGAGATCATGTTATTGCGCTTGTTATAGTATAGCGCCAGAGCCAGTTGTATAGGCAGCGAGTTAGGCTCTATGTTGTGAGCCTCGATGAGTTCGCGATGAGCTATGGAGTCTCGTTTGAGCGTAAGGTAGGTGTTGGCTAGAAGAAGTCGATTCTCGGTATCGTAAGGCTCTTTCTCTTTGATGTCGAGGTACTCTTGGATCGCTTTGTCACTCTGCGATGTTGAGATGTATAGCTCGTTTTTAAGGAGACTCAGCTCTGAGATACGCCCAAAACGTAACTCCGCAGAGTCGATCATCGCAATAGCACTTTGGGGGCGTCGACAGAAGTTCTCAAGCAGTGCCTTGACTCGATAGTTGTTGATATTTGAGGGTGTGAGTTTGATGAGTTTGGTATATATCTTGCTCGCATCTTCAAGTCTATTTATGGAGATCAAGGTGCGTGCGTATAGCTCTGCGTACCATTTATTGAGCGTGTCGCTATCATACGCCTTTTTAGCGTATAGCAGGGCGGAGTCGGGTGCACTCTCCACTAAGATATTGGCATACTCGTAGTTTGCAGGGGGGTACGACGGATCTAGCGCTATGGCGCGACGAAGTAACCCTTTAGCTTGCTCGCTTTTATTATTGAGCAGACGTTCTTTGACACCCTCACTCGTTAGTCGCAGAGTTTCATTCATGCGCAACGTATCACCAGAAGCGGCGATTTTCACCACCACCTCTGGTCTCTTTGCTCCCATCTTTTGTGATGGTTTAGCAAAGAGTAGCGATACCCCCATAAAGGAGGCTATGAGTGTCCAGAAGAGTCTCATAAAGAGTTATAGTGCTCTATCAAATTGATTTAAGAACCTCACATCGTTTTCAAAGTATAGGCGTAGGTCCTTTACTCCGTAGAGCAACATGGCAATACGCTCAACTCCCATACCAAAGGCGAAGCCGCTATATTTTTTAGAGTCGATGCCGTTAGATTCAAGGACATTAGGGTCAACCATACCGCAACCCATAATCTCTAGCCAGCCAGTGCCCTTGCAGACGTTACACCCCTTGCCACCGCAGAGGTTACACGATACATCAACCTCGGCCGAAGGCTCGGTGAAGGGGAAGTACGATGGGCGCATACGTATTGTAGCACTCTCACCAAAAAGCTCTTTGGCGAAGTATAGGATTGACTGCTTGAGGTCGGCAAAGGATACCCCTTCGTCGATGTAGAGACCCTCAATTTGGTGGAAGATACAGTGCGCGCGGTATGAGATAGCCTCATTACGGAATACACGTCCAGGACATATCACTCTAATGGGTGGCTTCTGGTGCTCCATAACTCTAACCTGAATAGATGAGGTGTGGGTACGGAGTAGTATCTCGGGGTTGCTAGAGATAAAGAATGTATCCTGCATATCGCGAGCAGGGTGCTCTGGTGGGAAGTTAAGAGCCGAGAAAACGTGCCAATCATCCTCTATCTCAGGGCCATCCGCAACGCTATAACCAAGGCGCGAGAATAGCTCCGTGATACGGTTCTTGACGATTGATATGGGGTGGCGCGAAGCCAGAGCCTCGTTAGATCCAGGACGTGTGAGGTCATCAAGCCCAACTGTTGGAGTCGAAGAGCTGCTCTCCATCTGCTCTTTGAGTTGATTGATGCGCTCCAAAGCGGTGGTCTTAAGGTGGTTGAGTCGTTGACCTAGCTCTCTCTTGAGTTCGGGAGCAACACTCTTAAACTCATCCATAAGGGCGCTGATCTCGCCCTTCTTGCTTAGGATCTTAATTCTCATCTGCTCTACTTCGGCCGCAGTTGTGGGGTTAAACTCTTCGAGTCGTTTGAGGATATCCTCTATTTTTTTATTCATAAATTTATACTTTATACAAAAGATGTATGATTTTTTCTATATATTTGGCAAAGTTACAAAAAAGTTATAAAATGTATAAGACTTTAATCGCTTTTATTACCATACTTTTTGTTTTAATTACACCTGCTCGTAGTCAAGGTGTCGGCGTATCTCTTAGTGGAGGTGGCGCTAAGGGGTTGTACCACATCGGAGTCTTAGAGGCTCTCGAAGAGATTGGTGTGCCCATTGATTACGTCTCGGGAACATCAATGGGAGCCGTTATAGGCTCTCTCTATGCCTCTGGTTACTCGCCCAAAGAGATCCATGATATTGCCTCTACTGGCGAGCTAGAGAGCTGGGTTAGTGGAATTATAAACGATAGTTATGAGGCCTATTTTAGGCAGATCAATCAGTTTAGACGCTCTAAGCCGCTACTTACTATTCGTATAGATCCCAAAAACTTAGATAATTCTTTCTATCTGCCCAAGAGCCTCGTGCCTGCTGCGCAGATAGATATGGCGCTAGTTAAGTACCTCTCACCTGCCTCTATTGCTGCCGATGGAGATTTTAACAATCTTATGATCCCCTTCTTCTGCATGGCAACAGATATCGTCCATCGCGAAGTTGTTCTACTAAGCGAGGGGGATCTCGGTGAAGCTGTAAGAGCATCAATGGCGATACCCATCATATTTAAGCCAATTAAGAGGGGAGATATGATCCTCTACGATGGAGGAATGTATAATAACTTTCCGTGGAGGGAGCTAAAGGAGCGTTTTCGTCCAGATGTACTCATCGGTTCGCACTGTGGCGAGGGAAATACGGAACTCGACGAGGAGGCGTCAATTATTGATCAGGTGTTTGCCCTCACGATGATGGATAGTGAGTATAACCTTGACCCAGACGATGTGCTTATTAGTCGTGCTGTAGATGTCACAATGCTTGATTTCACCAACCCTGAGCAGACGATAAAATTGGGTTATGATGACACAATAGCACAAAAAGATGAGATTATTGCAAAGGTGAAAAATCGCTGGAGCGCCGAGCGTCTGGCAGCGCGTCGCGAGGAGTTTAAGTCAAAGACGAAACCTCTTGTTTTTGAGAGCTATGATGTTGAAGGTCTTAATGATCAGCATAAAAGATATGTCCTTGAGTATATGTCGACAGACAACTCATCTCTTAAAAGAGGCGAAACCCAGGAGCTAACACTCGAAGATATACGAACTAAGTTATATGGAATACTCTCCTCGGGTGATTTCACTAGTGAATATCCTAGTGTCGGTTATAATAGCCAAAGTGGGATGTATAACTTCACAATAGATTTGGAGAATAAACCCTCTTTTAAGATCTCGGTGGGGGGTAACGCCTCGTCGACACCTTTTAATCAGATCTACCTATCATCGAACTATCGGTGGATTAGCAATAATGTGAAGTCGCTATTTGGTGAGTTCTACCTCGGTCCTGTCTACAACTGTGGTATAGTGGGTGGGCGACTAGATTTCTTTAGGCGAAGTCCACTCTTTCTTGACACCTATTATGGTATTACGGTGAAGGATTTAGACCATGGACAGTTTGGAACAATTACAGAGAGCGAAAACTCGCTTGAGGTGAAGAGTGTCGAGAACTACTTTTCACTTGGAGCAGGTATACCACTCTACCGTCGTATGATGATGTCACTAAGGACAAATGTAGGTATGTTGGATATGACTTATGACCCTGAATTAGTGTATTATAATTCGTCAAGAAGTACTTTAAGTGATAAAACGTCATTTAACTATTTAGCCTCAAGGTTAGAGATAGTGTATAGTACACTAGATAAGGAGTTGTTCTCTACCGAGGGTGCACAATTGAAGATGTCGGGCGTTGTTATAAGGGGCGCCGAAGAGCAGTATATCGAGGCGCCAGATGGCTCAATGTCCAAAGATAATGGTTATAGCACATGGACAGGCGTGAGGTTGCAGTATGATAAGTATTTTAAACTATCAAATAAGTTATCTTTTGGTGTTAATACAGACTTTATATATAGCGATATCGGCAGTGGTGTGGATAGCTCTACGGCTAGAGATATGCTAAGACCAACGTATCAACCTGTGCTGCACTCCAATATGGTCTTTATGCCCGAGTTCTCGGCCGATAAGTATTTCGCAGCAGGAGTAGTGCCGACCTATATAATCAACCCTAGTAAACTCTACTTTCAAGGTGGGTTATATGCTATGATACGTGATATCTATGATGGCTCGCGCACGACATCTCTAACCCTAGGTGATAAGGATTATAGCATACACACCATCGCCAATTTGTCATTTATCTACCAAACAAGACTCGGCTTTTTGAGCGCTACGGTGATAAAATATAACCTCGACGGCTGGAAAGATATGTATGGAATGGTGAATTTCGGCTACCTTATCTTTGCCCCTAAGGGTACGTTTTATTAGTGTTAAGTGTTAAGCGTTTAATGTTAAGTGTTTAATGTTAAGTGTAAAGGAACAAATCGCTAAACACTTAACATTAAACACTCAACAGTCCTGGGATTTAAAGTTCGATCTCTTTTGTCCCTTTAACCTTAAAGCTACACTCTAGGAAGTTCGGTGTTTTTGAGACTGGTTGTCCGCCGCCGATTGACACTTTATACTCTCCAGCGGGGATTATACGCTTCTTGGCGGCTGTTAGTACCGACATCAGTTGGGCATCAATTGTCAAAGTCACAACCTTGCTCTCGTTGGGGCGAAGCGTAATGCGACTAAATCCTGCCAGACGTCTTAGTGGATCGTCAGCGCCCCAGCTTTTGCCTCCCGAAACATAAAGTTGAACCACCTCGTCGGCTGTCATCTTACCGCTGTTTGTCACCTTTACAGTCACCTCAATCTCCTCGCCTGCCTTGATTGACTCCTTGCTGAGCGCGATCTCAGAGTAGTCGAATGTGGTGTACGAGAGTCCATAACCAAATGGATATAGAGGCTCCGCGGTCAGATACTTATAAGTACGACCAGCCATGTTGTATGAGTTGTAGTCGGGTAGCTGCTCGGTGCTCTTCACAAATGTCATTGGTGTGCGAGCTGAGAATGACGCCTTACCAAATAGCAGATCACCGAGGGCTGTACCTCCTGCTTGACCTGGGTACCATGCGTAGATTAAGGCGTCTGCCCACTCGCTGATCTCGGTCATTATGAGTGGTGTTCCTGAGGCAACGACGATAACCAGACGAGTGTCGGTTCCCTGCTTCTTGTTTTTAGCATCAATGTTTTCGCGCAGAGTCTTAAGGAATCGACGCTGAGCCTCGGGGAGCTGAAGGTCGGTCATGTCGCCACGCTCTTTGGAGAGTATAGCGTCGGTACCCTCGCCTTCCAACATATTGCTGAGTCCAACGCACGCCACCACAACATCACCCTCGGGAGCCTCCCTTACTGTCCAGTCGTTGTAGCCGTACTGGTCGGCAGTTGTACCAGGGCGATATTGAATCGACATACCTTGAGGCATCACGCTCGTGATACCCTCGTAGAATGTTGTCATCTTGTCGCTTGAACCGTAGTAGTTACCAATCAGGGCGTCTGAGCTATTGGCAAACGCGCCAGTGACGTAGATATAGTTGATCGAGTCGTTGAGAGGCAGCGTTCCGCGCTTGTTCTCTAGTAGAACCATCGACTTAACCGCTGTCTCGTAGGCAAGGTCTTGGTGCTTGCGCGAGTCGGGGAGGTTGAAACTTACATGGTTGTAGGGGTTTGCCTTTTCGTTGTCGAAGAGACCTAGCTTAAAGCGAGTTACCATAAGTCGCTCAACAAGTGAATCGATGGTCTGTTCCTTCACTAGCCCCGCCTCGACCGCCTTGGGTAGCGCATTGCGATAGACCCAACCGCAGTTGAGGTTGAGCGTGTTGTTAGCTGCGAGGGCTGCCGCTTCGGTTGTAGTCTTGCAGACCTTGTGGTCGTTGACGAAGTTACCTAGTGCGCCACAGTCTGAAACGATCCAACCCGTGAAGCCCCACTGCTCGCGAAGTATTCCGCGCAGTAGGGTAGGGCTGCCGCTACACACCTCGCCATTGGTGCGGTGGTAGGCACCCATCACACTCTCGACATCTGCCTTTTGGACAAGATCCTTGAACGCGGGGAGGTAGGTTTCGTACATATCTTTCCACCCCACAATAGCGTTGTAGCCGTGGCGTAGAGCCTCAGGGCCACTGTGTACAGCGAAGTGTTTGGCGCAAGCTGCGGTCTTGAGATAGCGCCCGTCGCTGCCTTGCAGACCATCGACATAAGCACAGCCGAGCACCCCTGTGAGGTATGGATCCTCTCCAAAGGTCTCCTGCCCGCGTCCCCAACGTGGGTCGCGGTAGATGTTGATATTGGGCGAAAAGAATGTCAAGCCAGTATACTTGCCATCATTGCCGCGCTGCTTTGCCATTAGGTAGAGCATGCGCGCCTCGTCCGAGATGGCATCCGTCATGCGGTAGATCATATCCTGGTCGAACGATGCCGCAAGACCGATGGATTGAGGAAAGATTGTAGCTTTACCCGAGCGGGCAACACCATGCAGGCACTCGTTCCACCACCTATAAGATGGTACACCGAGGCGCGGAATAGCGTCGGCATCGGTCATCATCTGTGCGCACTTCTCCTTGAGTGTCATGCGCGATACGATATCCGCCGCACGCTCTTCGGCTGCGAGCGAGCTATCTTGATAGGGTAGTTGTGCTCCACTTGCGACCATCACAACGAGGCTGCAAAGTGAGGTGATAGCAATCTTTGTTATCTGTTTCATGTTACTCTTTTTTCTCTAGTATTTTTATGATAAGTATAGCGTCACTCTCCATGTGCCATGGCGCTGCGGGCATTGCGAAGATCTCCATCTCCTTGGTGTCGCTGACCTCGGAGTACTCGCCAGTCTGTACATTAAACCACTGGAAGCTAAGATGTTTCGCCTTCTTCATTATGCCACCTGCCGCGCACTTGTAGCTCTCCTTAGGGAGGTGAAATAGGTATGTATCCTTGTCGTCGGTCATCACGTAGCCACTATTGTTGAGGTAAGGTACTGGCTTAAAGGTGTGGTATGGGTAGCTGTTGAAGAAGTCGGTCATGTGTTTGAAGTACTCCATCTTAGGGCGATATGACTCTTCGGGCAAAGAGTCCCAATCATAGACAAGCACATTCCACGAGCACCCCTGCCAGTAGTATGTCGAGTAGCTACCCGCAAAGGCACACTCCCAGTTGCGACGTAGGCACTGCTCGGCATTGATGTAGTTGCCGCAGAACACAAAATAGTCGGACTCCTCGTAGCCGCCATGCTCGATATTAAAGGTCGGCTTGTCCTTGAACGTGTTGTGGTTCTTAAGCATATCGGCGTAGATTGTTAGTTTCCAGTTCTGGTGAGCTATGAAATCTACCGACTCCTTGTTGCGGTTGCAGAAGCCGAAGTCGTGAACGGTGATTAGTCGTTTGTAGCTGTCGAGCCTCTTTACTCGCTCTATGCGCTCTAGGATAAAATCATCGCCCACCATGCCGTAGAACATCGCCTCTTTGGAGATATCCCACACAATATTCGAGAACGCTTGGTAGCGCTTGATAATATAGTCGAAGTACATGTTGTCCTCCTCGCTCTTGAAATCTGGCCAATTGACGTTCTTGTTCCACACATATATCATAAGGTGCGAGATCAGATCGCGTTCGTTGAGAGCCTCCATCGTGCGGTCGAACTTCTTGAAGAAGTCTGCGTTGAGTGATGAGTAGTCGGGCTTCGAGTTACTCCCGAGGAATGGAAAGATCTTCTCGTCGCCACCCACCTCATACTGAGGTTTCTGCTTTAGTTTTGCATCTTTCTGCCACACAACATCGTTGGCGTATAGATTCATCACAATATGGTTAAAGCCATTTTGAGCTACTCCATCCAGAAAGTGAGATAGCTTAGGCGTTGCAGAGTCGTTGTGGTAGTCAAGAGCGAAGAGGAAGTCGCACTCAAAGCCCATCATGAAGTATGGCGAGCCATCCTCCCAGAATAGGTGTTGCGGATATTTGTAGTCGCGCACAATAGCTCCTCGTCTATTCATGTATTGTTTTTGTGAGACCTCAATTTTGCCTTTTTTGCCATTGAGCGACTTAAGTTCACTCTCCACAGTGTAGCTCCATGCGTCAGCCCTCTCGCCACTAAAACGCAGAATCCACTCCTCGCCTCCATTATAGAATAGAGGTATTGTCTTGGTCTCGCCATTGGTGTTTATGAGTTTGGCGTTAGCCTCCTTTAGGAAAGGTTTTTCGATCCTGCCTTTGACGGTGAACTTTATGTCTAGCACTTCGAAGCGCTCCACAGAGGCGCCACTGCGCGAGTAGTCGACACTCTTAATCGCCGCTTGTAGCGAGGTGAGCGTACATATAAGTAGTGCAAAAAGGCTAATTAATCTGGTCTTCATAACTTGAGTTTTAGATATGAGAAATTTATTATTTGCCTGTCTGTTTTATCAATTTCCCATATCTAAAACTCAGGTTATCGGCTTTTAAAAGCCGATGTATATTCGATAACCCCCTCTTGCATCTCCCCCAAACCGTTGGGGAAGACTTTCTTCTAGAGGAGTTTTATTATCTGTTTTGTTTAATCGTATTCTTGAATTTAGGGGTTCCATTGCCGCCAGGACCGTTGTACTCGGTTGCGTAGTTGTTGAAGCGAGGAAGTATCGCCTCCAACTCCTCCTTTTGTTTGCGGTGTTCGGCGGATACACTATTCCAATCTTTGATTTGCTTAAAGCTGATAAGATCCTCGGGGGTTGACGATACATCCCACCACTTATCAAAGCCATCAAGCATAACCTTGTCGCCACGGATTAGCTGCTGCCCAGAGCGGTAGCCATAGATCCAATCGCGGTGTGTGGTTTTGTCGGTTGTGAGGAATGGTATTAAGCTAACTCCATCAATATTGTAATCTTGAGGTATCTCGACCCCCGCGATCTCGGCAATAGTAGGCATAATATCAGCTATGTTGACAAGTACATCTTGCGCCCCTTTTTTAGGCATCTCAAGGCATGGCGCATATATAATAAGTGGTACATGCAGACCTTTTTGTCTGTCGGGGCTACCCTTGCCGTAGCGGAGTGTTCCGTTGTCGGCCGAGATGATTAGGATTGTGTTGTCGGCGATACCCATCTCTTCGAACTTCTGCGTATACCTCCAGATGATATAATCTATATAGTTGACATGGTTGTGCATACCCTCCTTAGCTAACGAGTTGTGGGTGTTGTATTTACCTTTGTCGCCCGTGATATTGGGTTTGGTGCGGATATACTTTTTACCATCCCACTTGACTTCTGGTGTCTCGGGCCAGAAGCTCTCGGATTCGGGGTTGATGAAGTTATAGGCGTCGTGCCCAAGGTGGGTTGTGTGGTAGACAAGAAAAGGTTGCTTTTGGGCGTGCTTGCGCTCCATAA
>JBCQVD010000145.1:0-3182 GCA_047173405.1 Rikenellaceae bacterium | reverse complement strand
AGTCGATGGATGAGAGTGAGTGCGAGACTCTTACGCGCACTATCATCGCGGGGCTTCCAGGCAGTGAGGAGAGCTTCACGTTGGAGCAGTTCCAGCAGGCACTCGATACATACAAGGGTATCTCGCGTGAGAAGTTGCAGCAGAACCTAGTCTACTTCTTAAGTCGTGTGGTGCCCGTAGCCGAGGAGGTTGGTGCAAAGATGGTTATCCACCCCGATGACCCACCACGTCCTATCTTTGGGTTGCCGCGCATTATGAGCACAGCCGATGATTTTAGATTTATACGTTGTGAGCTGCCTTCGTCGGCCAACGGTTTGTGTCTATGTACAGGATCCTTTGGTGTAGAGTCGACAAACGACTTGGTCGCTATAATGAAGGAGTTTGGTGAGGTGGTAAATTTTGTGCACCTACGTAGTACGCAGCGCTCGGACAAGGGCGATTTCTATGAGGCTAACCACTTAGAGGGTAATGTCGATATGTATGGTGTTGTGAAGGCACTACTAGAGGTGCAGCAGAAGCGCGGTATAGCTATACCGATACGTCCAGATCATGGTCACCTTATGGGTGATGATGCTAAGGTGCAGGGTTCGAACCCAGGTTACTCTTATGTTGGACGTCTGAGAGGTCTTGCGGAGGTTCGAGGTTGCGAGTACGCAATCATAAAGGGCGCTCAGTGAGGCGCTATTTAATATGCCTTTTTTGTGTAGCAGTGATACTTGTAGTCGCTGCTACACCTCTTTATGCAGCATCCCATCTTGAAGATCGTGCGAGGGTGGAGGCTGCAAAACTATCTAAACTCATCAAGCAAGCTCAAGGGCAGGGGATCAATACGCTCAAAGAGTCTACGGCGCTGCGCACGGCAGAGATCTTTCTAGGTTATGCCCAGTGGGACGAGCGAAACGTGTCGATCAACGAGCAGCACTTCTCTAAGGTGGCGCGCTATAAGAGGGAGTCGCGGAAGTACGCGGAGTTACTTGCTGATTTTGAGCGTCGGGAGGTGATAGCGATGTTGGAGAGTTCGTGCTGCGAGCTAGAGCGTGTGATAAAGGGTGAGATCATGCGTCGACAATCCCCAAATGTGGATTGGAGTCGTGTCGAGATTGAGGGGGATCAAGTTCTCTTTGAGGGGTGTCCTATATTTTTGAGCGACTGGACATGGAAGCCCTCGGCGCCTAAATATACGGAGTATCATGGTGCGATGGATGGTTTTTTGATCTCTCCCACGATGATAGACGAGCATGGTGAGTTGAACGCAAACGTAAAGAGGCGTCTCGAAGAGAAGCCTACGGGTAGCGCGGGGATGCTCTTTATGGCACATGCTGCGATGCCCAAGTGGGCGGTGAGGCGAGATTCAACACTTGCTCATGGGGCGGGGGTTAAGTATGTGATGTATGATATTCACAATCCTTTGGGACGAGATATATTGAGTCGTTTGATACGGCAGAGTGTGCCATATATGGCACAAAAAAAGTACACTAAGCTGGGCTATATGCTCTGTAATGAGCCGCACTGGAATCTAACACATGGAGCCTTTGCGCACAGCGAACTCTCGCAAAGAGCCGTGGAGGAGTTTAGGGTGTGGTTGGAGTCGCGACACGGTACAATAGATACTTTGAACAAGATTTACGGGACTTCGTATGTCGATTTTGAGGGTGTTGTAGCACCCAAATGTGTAGAGCGCGAGCAGCAGGGGACCCCTCTATATTACGATCTGTTGAGCTTTAATATGGAGCGTGTGAGTGAGTGGTTTGAGTTTTTAATTGGTGAGGTAAAGAGTGTTGACCCCGCGGCAAAAACCCACATAAAGATAATGCCCGATATGTGGAGTGCGAACCCTAAATGTAGCGGTTTGGATCTTGAGTATCTTACGCGTATCTCCGACGTCATAGGCAATGATGCCTCGACGGAGGCTCGTGTGGCGTGGGGGAAGGAGCCATGGTGGGCGCAAAGGTACTCTTTTGATTGGCGGGAGTTGTGTATGAGCTACGATTTCATGAAGTCGGTAAGTCCCAATAAGATAGTATTCAATTCGGAGGGGCACCTCTTGACGACTAACAGGTATCGTAACCTATACGAAACGCCAGAGTATGTGCGAATGAACTATACGCTTGCCCATATTCATGGTCTTAATATTATGCGTAGTTGGTACTGGGCACGTCGTGAGGATGGCTCATCGCGTGAGAGTGATTCGACGGCGGCTTATGCAGGGTCGGCGAATCACCAACCTCGTGTGGTGAATGAGGTGCATGCCACAACGATTGACCTTAATTCGGTGGCCAACGAGATAACAGCTTTTCAGAGGCAGCGAAAGCCAATTAGAATATTCTACTCCATGACATCTGCAATAAATAGAGCAGACTATATGGATAACCTCTTCTTGCAATACGAGGATCTATACTTCGATGGTCTGCCGTTGGGTTTTGTAAGTGAGGGTATCATACGCCATAATCCGCACAGTGAGTGGGATGTAGTGGTTGCTGTCTCGACACCTTCGGTTCGTAAAATAGAGGTGGAGGCGCTGCAACGCTACCTAGACGCAGGGGGGACTCTTATTGTTGATGAGCAGAGCCTAAAGATGGATGAGTATGGTCAACCACTGGGTGTTGAGCTAGATGCCTCGGCGGGTAGACTCTTAAGGGTTAACTCACAGCAGGAGGTTAAAGCGTTGGTGCTTTGTCTCTTAGAGGAGCGATCGCAGTTACCGCCCTTGAGTGTTGTTGAGCGTGGAGGCGAGGGGCAGCGAGGGGTGATGTGGCGCGTAGTAGATAGCCCTAATAAAGGTGCGTATATCGTGTTACTTATAAATATGGGGCGCGAAGCGACAACGGTAAAGGTTGAGGGCGAGCACGCGGAGAGTGTTTGTGACTATTTGACAGGCGAGAGGCTCTCCAAGGAGATTAATCTGCCTCTATACGCGACACTATTACTTGAGGTGAGATAATTTTTTTTGATGTCTGATAAAAATAATAGGACTGCCCTGCGCGGGCAGTGGCGGGGTGCTCCCCGCGGAGCTATTATCTGTTTTGTGTATTGGGCTTAGAGGCTATGCTCTAATATTTTGAAATTAAAACTCAGAAACTGTTTAAGTTTTATATTTTCGTTCTTTTTGTCTCTTTTGCACCATTTTTCACACTTCAAAATCGTTAAATAGAACCACTATTCGCCTCATTTAAGGTGCAAAA
>JBCQVD010000043.1:0-18402 GCA_047173405.1 Rikenellaceae bacterium | reverse complement strand
TAAACACTTAACATTAAACGCTGCCATTTCATCTGTTAATAGCAAACTTTAGTTTGCGTCACTTGGTTGTGGGGATAAGTTTGAAAGCTCGCTTTTAGAACTTATCACGACAATCAAGAGGGCTTTAACAAAGACTTCTTAACAGATGCAATACAAAAAGTTAAGCTCCGCGGGGAGCACCCCGCCGCTGTCCGCGCAGGACAGTCGGAAGCAATACAAATTAACTTAAAATTTTGGTTCTTACGAACCATCGCCCTCTGAGCGATTTTCCCGCGAGCGCAAAAATCGCTTTTCAGGAGGGAGGGCGAAAACAAGCATACAACTGCCCTGCGCGGGCGGCGGCGGGGTACTCCCCGCGGAGCTGTTATTTGTGTTGTCTTTTCCTGTCTCGCGGAGCTAGGAGAAAAAAAGGCTCAGGTCGAAACCCGAGCCTTTTCTGATATAGTGTGTAACAAATTACTCGATATTGCGAACTCTCTTCTCCCAAGCCCATGTTGCTGCGAGGGTATCCTTAAGGTCGCGAGTAGCTTTCCAGCCAAGCTCGGTGTTAGCCTTTGTTGGGTCGCCCCAGATAGCTGTGATATCACCCTCGCGGCGTGGTGCGAACTTGTAGTTAACCTTGATACCGTTAACCTCCTGGAACTTAGTGAGTAGCTCCATTACTGAGACTCCATTACCAGTACCGATATTATAAACCTCGTAATCCTCCTTTGACTCACCGCCAACCATACGCGCTACGGCTGCTACGTGAGCCTTCGCGAGGTCAACAACGTCGATATAGTCGCGGATACATGTTCCATCAGGAGTTGCGTAGTCGTCACCAAAGACAGACAAGCACTCGCGAAGTCCAGCGGCTGTCTGTGTGATATAAGGGACAAGATTTTGAGGAACGCCCTGAGGAAGCTCGCCGATAAGAGCTGTTGGGTGTGCTCCGATAGGGTTGAAGTAGCGTAGCGCGATACCCTTCATTCCCTCGTACTGATTCATTGAGTCGCGAAGGATATCCTCACTCATAGCCTTAGTGTTACCGTAAGGTGAGAGCGCTGGCTTGCGAGGTGTAAGCTCGGTTACAGGCTGCGCATCGGGCTGACCATAGACGGTGCACGATGACGAGAAGAGGATGTTAGGACGCTCGTACTTGCGCATTAGAGCGATCAAGTTCATGAGCGATGTAAGGTTGTTAGAGTAGTACTCAAGAGGTTTTTGTACCGACTCGCCCACTGCCTTAGATGCTGCAAAGTGGATCGCTGAGTTAAACTGATACTTCTTGAAAACCTCCTCGAAACCTGCGTAATCGCAACAATCAACCTCGATAAAGGGAACATCGACACCTGTGATTTGGCGAACGCCATCTACCGCCTCGGCAATCGAGTTAGATAAGTTGTCGACGATAACTACGTCATAGCCAGCTTGGATAAGCTCTACGGCTGTGTGAGATCCAATGTAACCAGCACCGCCAGCTACTAATACGCACTCTTTCATGATTTTAATTGTTTATAGTTTTGATTAATTTATTCTCTTGATGTCAAAGGTAATATTTTTTTGTCTCATATAACTTTTTTTAGAGATAAATTTTTAACTTTGCACCATATAGATTTAAAGAAAATATTTTTTGTAAAATTAAAACAATAGAAATTATGTTCGCAATTGATTCGTATGATTTTTCAGGTAAGCGTGCCATCATCCGTGTGGATTTCAATGTACCTTTGAAGAGCGAGGGTGTAGTATCTGACGATACTCGTATCCGCGCTGCTATCCCAACTATCAAGAAAGTACTTGAGAAGGGTGGTTCTGTAATCCTTATGTCTCACATGGGTCGTCCTAAGAAGAACAACGATATGAAGTTCACTTTGGAGCAGATCATCCCAGCTATCGAGGCTCGTTTGGGCGAGAAGGTTACCTTTGCAGGTGACTGCATCGGCGAGAAGGCTGCACAGATGGCTGCTGACCTTAAGCCAGGAGAGGTTATTCTTCTTGAGAACCTTCGTTTCTACGCTGAGGAGGAGGGTAAGCCACGCGGACTATCTGCTGAGGCTACTGACGAGGAGAAGGCTGAGGCTAAGAAGGCGGTTAAGGCTTCTCAAAAGGAGTTCGTTAAAACTCTTGCTTCATACGCTGATTGCTACGTCAATGACGCTTTCGGTACAGCTCACCGCGCTCACGCTTCAACAGCTCTTATCGCTGAGTACTTCGCAGCTGACAAGATGTTCGGTTATGTTATGGAGAACGAGCTTGCGGCAATCGACGGCGTAATGCAGGACCCACAACGCCCATTCACAGCTATCGTAGGTGGTGCTAAGGTATCTTCTAAGATCACTATCATCGAGCGCCTTATGGATAAGGTTGACAAGATCATCATCGGTGGTGGTATGACATTCACTTTCGAGGCTGCAAAGGGTGGTAACATCGGTAGCTCTCTATGTGAGCCAGATATGTATAATGTAGCTCTTGATATCATCAAGAAGGCAGAGGAGAAGGGCGTAGAGCTAGTTCTATCTTCAGACTCTCTAGCTGCTGATAAGTTCGACGCTGAGGCTAACTCGCAGATCGTGCCAGGTAACGACGTACCAGAGGGATGGATGGGTCTTGACCTAGGTCCTAAGGGTATTGAGGAGTACACTAAGGTTGTTCTTGAGAGCAAGACTATCTTGTGGAATGGTCCTGTAGGTGTGTTCGAGTTCGAGAAGTTCGCTGCTGGTAGCAAGGCTGTGGCTGAGGCTATCGCTGAGGCTACATCTAAGGGTGCTTACTCACTTATCGGTGGTGGCGACTCAGTTGCTTGTATCAACAAGTTGGGTCTTGCAAGCAAGGTGTCGTACGTGTCAACTGGTGGTGGTGCACTTCTTGAGTACATGGAGGGTAAGGTTCTTCCAGGTGTTGCTGCTATTCGTAGCTAATCACAGCACTCAAAATAAAATGAGAGGGTTGACTTTTTCGGTCAGCCCTCTTTTTTTTTGTATCAATTCCCCTTAGCTCCGCGGGGAGCTAATTTATATTTAGAAATTAAACACTTAACAACTTAACATTAAACACTTAACACTAACCACTAATCACTAACCTCTAACAAGCATCCATATATAGATACCGAATATCACCAAGAATATCACACCCTCCGCGCGGTCTAGTTTATAGCGTTTATTGGTAAACGAGCTGAGCCACAGCAGCGCCATACCTACGGCAGCCACAGCGATATCGACCATCGTGATAGAACCTAGCTGCAGGGGTGTAATGGCGGCACTAGCGCCCAGCACAAGCAGTATATTTGCGATATTAGAGCCTACAATATTACCCAATGCGATATCCTTCTTCCCCTTAGCCAGTGACACCAGCGACGCGGCAAGCTCGGGCAGCGACGTACCCCCCGCAACAAGTGTGATGGCGATAACGTTCTGCGCAACACCCAGCTTTGTAGCTACGCGAATCGCTGCCCCCAGAAACATATCACCTCCAAATACCAGTGCAGCAAGCCCTCCTGCGACCATAACGATAGCTAGCCATATCGAATTCTTAACCGTCGATGACTCCTGTGCAAGTGGCTCCTCACTCTGCACCGCCACACCGCGAGAAGAGTATATGGAGTAGAGTATAGATCCCACATATAGCGCCAACATAACAACTCCGCTACTCCTCGATATCTCGCCACCGCAAGTCACAGCGACGAGTACCACAGATGCCACAATACCAATGGGTATATCACGCGATATATTACGTTTTGAGAACTCTACGGGTTTAATCAGCGCACAAATACCCAAAACAACATATACATTAAATATATTAGATCCGACAACATTACCTATTGATATGGCCGTATTACCCTCAATAGCCGACAGGATACTCACCACCATCTCGGGTGCCGAGGTACCTATCGCCACAATGGTCAGGGCGACAATAAACTCCGATATTTTTAGCCTCTTAGCAATTATCGCAGCACCGTCGGTAAGGTAGTTGGCACCCACTAAAACCAAGGCGAGTCCAAATATAAGCTCTACTATATCCATAAAATGTGATTGACAAAGGTGGTTTAAACGAACATTTATGGCAAAGGTACAACTTTTATTATCGTCTTAATCACTGTTCTACAACTTTATTTGTTACCTTTGTGCCCTAATATTATCTTTTTTATGAGAAAGAAGAAGGCTAACTACCCTCTCATTGAGGGACTTGAGATAACAACACTCGCCGCTGAAGGCAAGGCTATGGGGCGCCACAACGACGTTGTGGTATTTGTTCCAATGACCGTACCAGGCGATGTTGTGGATGTACAGATACGTTCCAAGAGACGCCGCTTTATGGAGGGTGTTGTTGTGAACTACATCAAACGCTCATCTCTAAGAGCTGAACCTATATGTCAACACTTCGGTATTTGTGGTGGCTGCAAGTGGCAAAATCTACCATATAGCGAGCAGCTAAACTTCAAGCGCGAGCAGGTACGTGATCAACTTCACAGAATAGGAAAACTCACAACACCCGATATACTCCCTACACTAGGCTCCGACAAAACGGAGTTCTATCGCAATAAGCTAGAGTTCACCTTCACCCCAAAACGTTGGCTTACATACGAGGAGATTGCTAGCTCGGATAAGATCACCGCCGCCCCAGCTCTCGGTTTTCATATCCCAGGGATGTTTGACAAGGTGCTCGATATCGAGAAGTGTCACCTCCAAGCGGAGCCGTCAAACGCTATTCGCCTCGAAATAAAGAGGTTCTGCATAGAGCATGGCTACTCGTTTTATGACCCACGCAGCCACGAAGGCTTCATGCGCAACATAATTATCCGCACAGCCTCTACGGGCGACAATATGCTCATTGTCGTATTCTCGACCAACGACACCGAGCGCATCGAAGCACTTATGAGCCACATGCAGAGCACTTTCAGCGAACTCACCTCTCTTATGTATGTAGTCAACGAGAAGCTCAACGACTCCATCTCCGACCAAACACCTATCCTCTTCTGGGGCAAGGACCATATTGTTGAGCGCATGGAGGATCTAAGCTTCAAGGTAGGTCCAAAGTCGTTCTACCAAACCAACTCCGAGCAGGCGTATAAGCTATACTCCGTCACACGCGAACTCGCCGACCTTAAGCCCCACGAGATCCTCTACGATCTATACACGGGCACGGGTACAATCGCCAACTTCTGCGCCCGCGCGTGCAAGAAGGTCGTAGGTGTCGAGTACGTGCCCGAGGCTATCGAAGATGCCAAGGTTAACTCCACCAATAACAATATCCACAACACCTCGTTCTGGGCGGGTGACATGAAGCGCGTTATGAACGACGACTTCGTTGAGTGCCACGGTCGCCCCGATGTTATCATCCTCGACCCTCCACGCGCTGGTGTCGACGAGCCAGTCATTGATGTTATCCTGCGCGCTGCGCCACAGCGCATTGTGTATGTCAGCTGCAACCCCGCAACCCAAGCACGCGATCTAGCTCTCTTCGAGCGAGACTACTTTATCGATGCCGTGCAGCCCGTTGATATGTTTCCGCACACCCATCATGTTGAAAATGTAGTTCGATTAATCCGTCGCAGCTAAGTTTAAATACTGATATTACACTTATTATAGCTAAAAGATCCACAAAAAAAAGACTAAAACATCTTTATTGTCCCTATTTTTGTTATATTTGCACTACCATACAACCAAAGCAACCTAATGGAACAACCTATTAAAGATCCTATTGATCGCCAACTACTTCTCGAAGAGCTAACTGCTGAGCGCATGGTTCGCAAGACAACCAAGGCGGAGAATGAAGTTTATATCTTCTCTGCAGCGGAGGCTCCTGCACTTATGCAGGAAGTGGGACGCTTGCGCGAAGAGTCTTTTCGCGCATCAGGTGGCGGTACGGGTGAGCCAGTAGATATCGACGAAGCAGACACTATCGTTGATGGTTATATGCAACTTATTGTATGGGACCCTCGTGATGAGGAGATTGTCGGTGGCTACCGTTTCATTGTCTGCATGGACGAGAACCCTCAGAATCTATCTACCGAGCACTACTTCAACTTCTCACCCACCTTCAGACGTAAATTCCTGCCATACACCATCGAGCTAGGGCGATCATTCGTTCAGGTTAAGTATCAAGCGAGACGCAACCCCAAGGGTATCTTCGCCCTCGAGAATCTATGGGATGGACTCGGAGCCTTGATGGTTCTAAACCCCAAGGTTAAGTACTTCTTCGGCAAGGTTACGATGTACACCACCTACACCCCCGAAGCCCGCAATATGATAATCTACTTTATGCGTCGCTTCTTTGCCGACAAAGATCGCCTTATGGAGGCTATCGAGCCGCTACGCTTTGATATCAACGAGCGCGAGTGTCAAGAGCTTTTCTGTGCTTCGAGCTACGAGGAGAACTACCGCATCTTAGTGCAGCGTGTTCGCGAGCTGGGCGAGACTATACCACCTCTTATCAGTGCGTATATGGCTCTATCACCGTCCATGCGCACGTTCGACACCTTCCTCAACACCGATTTTGGCGAGGTCGAGGAGACAGGTATCCTCATCACCATCCCCGATATGTACCCCGAGCGTCGCGAGCGCTATATGCGTTGGAAAGGATGGCGCGAACGTCTACAACAGCGCCGCTTCAGATGGCGTCAAATGCTTCTAACCCACAAGGCAGAGGGGCTCGCCGCATTCAAGGGCTAAGCAAGAAAAGAGATTCGAGCCAAGATAAAACGAGGCTAAAGCAAGAAAAAAGGGGAGAACCAAGACAGAGCGGGGATAAAGCAAGACAAGTGATTCAAACCAAGAAACGAGGTTAAAGCAATGTCGAGATACCTAGCTACTCCTTCTCGCCCTGCCAGATATCATCTATAACATACTCAAAGTCAAGCAATTTTCCAGTCTCAAACTTCGAGTTATCAATCTTGTTGTTAAACTGATCAAGCTTAACTCGCTTATTATTTTCAAACGAGGGCACCAACAGATCGAAGTTTATCGCATAGTTAACCGCCGACTCTAATATAGCAACCAGTGCCGAACGACATAGTGGCTCGCTACCAAAGGAGTCTACGCGCATACTTTTTTGCTCCTTACCCTCAACAAAATAGTGGCTATCAGCATTAATAAAGATACGTCCAATAAGGTACCCCTCATCGGCATTACGGTTAAACTTAAACGAATCGGATAGGAAGTTATAGATATTTATAACACCGCAATACCCGTTGCGGGGACTCTCCAAAACGTATGGGTTCTGCCATATAGCGTGGTCGCTATCGAAACGGAAAACATCCGTACGCATCTGAAATATAAGCATATCGCTCGCTACCTGCAACTGCGCTTCAAACTTTCCGCGGTCACGGTACTCCAACCTCACGCGACGGTCCAGCTGCCCATCTAGCTCATCGTCCAACTCCGACGCCATCTCAAAGAGCGTCTCCTTAAGCATGCTGAGAGAGGTGAATGTATTATCAAAAATTGTCTGTTTAAGACTTGATTTCGAGACTATAGTCTCAAGTATCTGTGTGCGTAAACTCTCCATAATTAACGTGAGTTCGATAATAGGAAAAACTCATTTTTTATCTATTGTTTATCTCAATTTTTGTGAGTTTTACCTATTATCAAACTCACATTAAGAACTTTTTTAGCTCAAGTTATTTAATCTTACATAAATCAACCCTATCTCCCACGCGTAACTTACCGTGCGCAGATTGCTTGTTGTACCTCTTCAATGACCGCAACTTCACAGCATACGTCTGCGATATCTCTGTCAACGTCTCACCACTACTTACTATATGTTGCGGATGATGTCCGCGCCACTTTGAGGCCTTCTGTTCAACATAAATAACCTCACCCTCTCTTAACTGCGCCCCGCGACCTAGGTTATTGTAACGTCTCAACGTATATGTACTCAGACCAAAGAAACGAGCTATATCTGCTAGGGTCTCGCCTCTTCTCGTCAGGACAAAGTGAACACCATTATTCTTATATAGCTCAAAGCGCGCCTCTGCCATAGCCTGATCTATCACACGGCTGCTCGGTATGGTGAGCACCCTCACCACGCCACCACTCTGTGGCGCCACACCCTGCACTCCCGCAGCTGCCGCCTCCTGCACGCCACCGCCCGTAGATGCCGATAATGCGTAGAGCTTATTATCCTCAATTATCTTTACTAGGCGCTGCGCATAGTCTGGCGCTGTTGCATACCCCGCGGCCTTAAGCCCTGCGGCCCAGCTCCTATAATCGCCCATCTCTAAGCTAAACAACGAGGCGTAGCGCGGTGAGTTCTTCAGAAACTCAGCATGGTCGCGATACGATAACTCAACACTTGAGTAAGCTCTAAAGCACTCACCCTTAGCGTCATCATCATGATAAACCTTCTTACCGCTCCACTCGCTCTTGCACTTTATACCAAAGTGATTATTCGACTTCTTCGCTAGCGACGACTCGCCACTCCCCGACTCTAAGATACCCTGAGCCAAGATGATACTCGCGGGGATGCCATACTTAGACTCATTATCAAGAGCTATGGCTTTATACCTCTCAACATACCTTGCCCTAGTATCCTGTGCCGCCTGCGCCGCCGCAACTGCAAAAATTAGCAGCGCAACAGATAGTAATATTTTATTTATGTAACCTCTCAATGTTATGCCTCTCTACTCATTATAGTCTACACTCATCGCCACGGTGCTCACCACGCCACCACTATTTGGGAACTTAACACTCACACGATTTAGCTCCTTTACATCCTTAACATCTAGCGCGATATCTATCGTACCAAAGAAACCCTCCTTCTCACGGTTGCTCTGATCGTAACCCTTCCAATCACTTGGCAGCGGATATTTCACTCCATTCACATATACATCGCCCTCCAACTTAAGGCTCAACGGTCTAGCAACAGCCACCTTCAACGTAGCTCGCTCTATTGTACCCTTCTCTATTGTTAGATCAAAATCTACCGCCTTCTGTGCCTCTATCGGCTTGAGGTAGCTCGACGCGTAGTAGCGCTTGGTGTTAATCGTTGCGCTCTGCTCAACCCTCTTAGTATACTCTAACCTGATAATCGCCGTCTCACTACGCTGCAATGATATCGGCTTATCTATACCCCCCGTGAAGTCAACCTCACTAAGCTGCGGAATACCATCATCCTGATACAGGCGTCGAATGGTCGCCCTCTTCAACTTATTATCCTGCGCCAAACCCGCCAACTTAAGATCCACCGACGTCTCTTGCTCTAAGTTATTAAGCACCAAGTATACATTACGTCCATCAACAAACGCCAACGACAACACATCAATCTCCGACGACTCAACGTCCAAATAGCGACCCTCGACACCTTGCCACAGCTGAAAAAACTTCAACATGTGTGACCATATATATTTTCCACTCTTATCCTTATACGATATCACCACAGGGTATGGTAGTGGACCCTTGTTCCATGTCGCGCGTGCCGAGATAAAGGGCACACACTTCTCAATATTCTCGGGGCGCTGCATAAACTGTATCATCTGATGGTTCACCGAGCGTAGCGTGTACCACACTCTGCGCTCAGAGTAACGCCCCTCGTCCACCGCTGGCGCAGGCTCTGTCGAACCATGCTCCGAGATAACAAGAGGTATCAAACGACCAAATTTGATATAGCTATACCCCTCGACAATATCCATAAGCGCCTCCATGTTACTACCGCTACGATACGCAGGCTCACCAGCAACATTTTTGCCATCATAGATATGGAACGACAAGAAATCCATCTCCTCACCCGCAATATCTATAAACATCTTCATGCGCGAGTTCCAGTGCTCAAAGTCCGACTTGAAACCCTCGAAATAGGGCCATGCCGAACCAAATCCACCCACCTGCATCTCACGTCCAAACTCTTTGTGCAGCCCCTTAGCTAGTTCGCGGTGAAGCACAGCAATCTCGCGACGTATCTCATCGTCGGTAGCCTTAACACCCAATTTCTTGTAGTCTCGAACATGCACGTATGGCTCATTTGTCGGCTCATAGTACGATGGTAGGTTCGCGCCATTATCCTTGAAGTAATACTTGAAGTAACGCACCGCATAGTCCACCTCGTCCGAATAGTCGGCACCGACACCCTTCCAGTGGAACGTGTAGTTACCGCGTGGCTTCTCAGGATTTGTACCAGGTGTTGGGTGAGCCGTGTAGATCACACCCTTAACTATATCGCGCTCGGGACTGCCGCTGCGATTGATTGAGAACTTACCATAGTTGGCAGCTCTCTGTCGCAGCTCCTTGTCCGTGGTGCCGTTGTACACACTCGAACCCACTCCTGGCGCCATAAAACCACGCCCTACGTTTGCTCCAAGGCTCTCAAGGTATGCCCACTCCTCGGCGGTGAAGTCCATATACTTCACAGTATGGAAATTAATAAACTTCTCGCGCTCTAGCTTATCAACAGCTCCATATTTTTGACCCTGCGCAAGGTTTATTTTAACCTCTGCCGCCGCAGCTGTACCACACACTGCAAGTGCTACAAGCGCAATAATACTACCCTTAAGTCTCATAATATCAACTATTTAATTGGCTCAATACCTTCGTTCGACATATTCACAACATTGATTAGCCCCTCTTTGTCGTAAGTTAGGTAATCGACACACACTCTACGCTCGTAAGGGCTAGGTCCTTCGATATGGTAAAACAGATACCATTTATCCTCTATCTTGATAATCGAGTGGTGCGAATTTCTCGATTTGTTGTCTAAGAAAGCACCCCTATACGTAAATGGACCAGTAGGCGATGGAGCTGTTGAATAGACCAACAACTGCTTGATATTACCCGCCCCATCCTCATAGTGGTTAGGGTAGGTGAAGTAGTATGTACCCTGATGCTTGTGAACCCATATACCCTCAGCGTACTGCTGCAAAGGTAGCTTCTGAAGCTCCCCGTCACGCTCTATCATGTTATCTTTGAGTTTTACCACAGCACAACCGCCACCACCTCCATAATATAGGTAAGGGGTCTTTTTCTTATCATCGTCGATAAATATACATGGATCAAACGACGCAACTCCTATACACTCTTTCGTCTTGATGAGAGGCTTACCCAAAGCATCCCTAAAACGTCCGTTGGGAGTATCACACACCGCAACACCAATCATAAACTGAGCAGGGAAGTAAAAGTAGTACTTACCATTCCTCGTCGCCGCATCGGGTGCAAAAGCCGCCTCACTAGCCCACGATATATCCTCCAAAGAGAAGATCTCGCCCTCACATTTCCACTCCTTGAGATCCACCGATGAATAGGTATGCCAACGACGCATATGTTTCCACGACGTGCTTCCAGGCTCGTCCGTTGATGGATATATCCAATATTTTCCATCTCCCCAGTTGTGCGCCGAAGGGTCGGCATGAAAATCAGGGAGTATCTGCTTCTGAGCTACGGCAGATGTCACAATAGACAACATCGCAATAGCAACTGGCTTAAATAATTTCATCTCTGTATAAAAGTTTAGGTTTAAGGGAAGCTCTATTTTCTCCCCTTAAACAAAGGTATGAATTATTTTCCACAATTACAAAGCCCCTTTTGTTTGTTTTTAACAGGCAGCTTCATGCTCTGTTTCTTACTGTCCTGCGCGGGCAACTTCTTACCCCGTTTCTTACTGCCCTGCGCGGGCGGCGGCGGGGTGCTCCCCGCAGAGCTACTCTTTTATTAGCGATTGTTGGTAAATCAATTCTTGATTTATTGCGGTTATACAAAATAGGGGATTCAAGTGGGACTTGATCCCTATATTTCTATAACCACACCACACAAACATCCGTTTGCTCAACAATCGAAGTGTGGCAGTGTTTAGCGTTCAGTGTTTAATGTTGAATGTTTAGTTCCTTAACATTTAACGCTTAACATTTAACACTTAACGGGTACTACGGCTTTTCGGCTTAAACACGCAGTGTTTGAGAGATTTCAAAGTGATAGTTGGTTGCTCAAATTTATTTGAAATAACCAACTATCACTTTGAAATATTATAACTTAAGGTATAATCCGAAAACCGCTACAAAAGTTTAGCTCTGCGGGGAGCTCCCCGCAGAGCTAAAGATCATTACACAAAAATTCGGCTGAACCACAATGGTTCAGCCGAACAGTTAAGTTTCTAAAACTCAGTGGCTAGACTAGTAGCCGAGAGTCTTTTGTGACGAGTAAGAGATCTTAAGTGCATTAGCACGACGAAGCTCTTGCTTAACGTCAGTTATGATACCCATCTTAGTCTTCTCATCTGCTTTGATACATACAGTCATCTGTGAGCGGTCGGCCTCGCTGAGTTTATCACGCTCTGAGGCGATAAAGTCGAGGATACCACGAGTTGTACTGTATGAGTCGTTAAGCTGAATACGAGGAGCTGTACCAAACTTAGCCTGCATAGCTAGGGCTGGCTCACCGATATGTATATAACTAACGAGAGATTTCTTTTCGAGTTTCTGAACCTCAGTTGCTTCAGGTAGCTTGTAACGCACTAGTAGTTCCTGCTCACGCATAGTCGTAGAGACCATGAAGAAGAACAGAATCATGAAGATAACGTCGGGCAATGAAGCTGTCGAGATTGGGGGTAAACCTTTGTTACCCTTCTTTTTCATTACTGCCATAACTTCCTACTTTACAATTTGACGAGGTTCAGCCTCTGAAATTTTTAGAGGTATAGCTTTAGTTATCACGTCGCGATAATCTTTTTCAAGATCGGCATAAGGTTTTCCGAACTTACGCATCGCCACTTGATCACGCACGCCGTTGAAGGCACGCGTTAACTCATTCTGTACCATTATATATACCTGATATCCTGTATCGCGGGTTGTCTGCAACGAGACAACACCCGAGCTAACGGGATATGACCACTTGCTACCATCAGGGAGATCAAACTCCTTGACTTGCTTCTCAGGCAGATTTTCAGCATCCATTGGGTTAAGGATAAACTCGGTGGTTTTCTCCATTAGTTTGTGGATGTCAATCTGCTCTCCTCCAGCCATGATGTTACCGTTTCCTGAAACAAATACCAAGAGGATATTACGCTCCTTTACCTTGATATCTTCTTGTTTATCTTCATCTTCGGGGAGTGGTGGTAACATACGCACCAAACCCGTATCGACATTCATCGTGGTGGCAACGAGAAAGAAGATAAGTAGCAAGAACGCAATATCGGCCGTTGAGCCAGCATTGATCTCTTGTCCTGCTCTTTTATTTCTTGCCATTGTTTTTGCTGTTATTGGTTATTTAAAGGCTCCCCAGATCTCGCTGACGATAGCCATGATGATAGCCGCTCCAAAAGTTATGTATGTAACCATAACAGAAGTCTCGGTGATTACTGTCTCTTCGCTTTCAAAGAATCCACCTGTTTCGATATTAGGAACCTGAATGGTGTGACCTGAAGCGACAAGGTATGAAATACCAATTACAGCAGCAACTAGAACTATTGAAATTACGGTTGATTTAAGACCTGCAGGAGATTGAACCATCCCTATAACTGCGCAGAAGATAGCTGACGCCACAGCAGCCGCGATAAGCGCATAAGCCCACATGATATTGAGGCCGATAGCTGCATCTGCGCCTCCTGTTGATGCCGCGTAGATCGTGAGAGCTACGGTAACAAACAACATGAGTACGAGTATTATATTAAAAATCTTTTTCATCTCTTTTTGATGTTGACTGGTGAGTCTTTTGATTATTTTTTGTACACAGTAAGCATATCAACAAGAGTGATAGAAGCATCCTCCATGTCGTTGATAAGAGAGTCGATCTTCGATACAATATAGTTGTAGAAGAGCTGAAGAATTACCGCAACGATAAGACCCATAAGGGTTGTCAAAAGAGCCACCTTGATACCACCTGCTACAAGAGTTGGAGAGATATCACCAGCTGCCTGGATAGCATCAAACGCACCGATCATACCGACTACGGTACCCATGAATCCGAGCATCGGAGCAAGAGCGATGAATAGACCAATCCAGCTCAAGCCAGACTCCATCTGACCTGTCTGTACAGAACCATAAGAGACAACTGACTTCTCAACAGCGTCCAAACCTTGATCGTAACGATCCAAACCTTGGTAGTAGATAGAAGCGATAGGACCGCGTGTGTTACGGCAGTAATCCTTAGCAGCCTCAATACCACCCTCGCTGAGAGCCTCCTCAACACCCTTGATCATCTTCTTAGTGTTGATAGTCGAAAGTGAAAGATAAAGAATACGCTCTACTGCAACAGCTAGACCGACAACCAAACACAAAAGTACAGGTAGCATCCACTCCCATCCTCCCTCGAGGAACTTTTGCATCATAATTTGGTGCATGCTATCACCTGCAAGCTCTTCTGCTGCACCCTGAGCATATGTAGCAGCTACGCTTAAAGCTACTACAGACATAGTCGAAATGAATTTTTTCATGATCTTCTAGTAATTAAATTTTTTTAGTAATTGTTATTGTTTTATAAGTTTTGTTCGTTTTAGTTCTCTTTTTGTGTTTTAGCTTTTATTTCTGCACTTAAGGGTGATAAAATCGTAAATTTATTATCTCTCACTCTCCAAAATTATCGAACCGAGAGCCTCTTAAATACCACCACTCATACCCGCAGCCAAAATAACGCGCAATGGAGCTAACCACCGCCTAATCATTAAGTCGCTATGTCACACCACATTACGCCATCCAATAACAAACGACTGCTTTTTTAGTGTGCCTTTGCATAGCGAATATATAAAAAATAATTCTGTTATGCAACTAAAGAGTGCTTTTTATTAGCATCAACCCCACATTTGCTTTTTGCGATTACTCCTACTTTGGAGATATTTACTCACGAAGATGCCGATTATGAGCCATAAATTCAGCCAAACAAAGAGCACGTTAATAATAAAATTATTACGATTATTTATCGCCCAGTTATAGAGACGCATCACAACGCCATCAATTCTCCACCCCGCAAGGAGCATATTATCGTAAACCACAGGCGACAACCCGCGCCTCAACAGCCACTTCTTGATATTGAGTTTTCCCAGAGTCAAACTACCTCGAAACTTGCGCTCGTCCAACTTAAGTGCCGACAGGTATTGCGTCACCCAAATATTCGCCCTAACGTAAGAGTCGACACTTCGCTGAGATATATGGTGCATATAAGAGCCTTCGCGCACCACGCGGTAGCGGTACAGCGGCTCACCGACAGAGTCTATACGCCTAGCGTGCGCAAGCAGAGCCACCAGAAACGTGTAATCCTCGCCCATATCAACCCCCTCGGCAAAACGAATATCGTGTCGTTCAACAAGACGCCTATCTATAAGCAGCGCATATATATGATTTGTTATAAGGTGACTCTGCTCCACGATTGCGCGCAGCGTAGAGTCACAATCACCGAGCCACAGACGACCGTCTACGGTGCATCCACCATCCTCTCGCTCTAAGAGTCGACCGCAACGAACCAGCTCGCTACGTGTAAGTTGCGCTCTAACTACCATGCTCTCCACAGCGCACGGATCTATGGCATCATCGCTATCTACAAAAAATAGGTAGTCACCCTGCGCGTTATCGAGCAGTATATTACGCGTCGCGCCAATACCCATATTCTCGCGATTCTCTATGAGCGTGACGCACTCCCTACGGTGAGGGTACTCCGCCACCACTCGATGGAATATCTCCATGCTCGAGTCGGGCGTTGCGTCATTGACAAAGATATAGCGACAATGCTCGTAGCTCTGCTCAAAGATGGAGCGCAGAGCCTCCTCTATATATCGCTCCACACCATATATAGGCATCAACACCGAGACTATAGGCGAACGTAAGCTATCCATATCTACTGAACTAAGAGGTTACACCCACGAATATCACTCATTGCAATGCGCCCCTCGATGGTAAACGCCCCGTCCTCAAAGCTACGCCCTAAGTCTTGAGTCGATATAAACGGGCAGCTATAACGCGACGCTAGATCTATAATATTAACTCCACCCAAAGCACCTGGAGCTAGGCAGCTGCGCGGATCGTTGATATCTCGTATCGAGACCCTCATCCACGGTGGAGCCTCAAAGAGGTTATCACCCTTCGAGTACGCCTGCGACGTAAGCTCTGCCATGCCATACTCGGAGTGAATCTTATCCACCCCAAATGCACGACATAGTATCTCATGAAATTCACCCTTGCCAATCTGCTCGCGATGCCCCTTCATACCCCCCGTCTCCATAACAATGGTGTCACGCAGAGGTGTGGGGTAGTGCTCCGCAAGGTCCCACAGCGCGTAGCTCACACCCAGCAAGATCTTTGGGCGAGCATCAGCATCCAGATGCTCTATAAGCTCCTTGTGGTTATAAAGGTAGAACCCACCTCCCGCAGCTCGCTTAACCATATTGTCTACCATATATATAAGCGAAGAACCCTCGCGCTCTAAGTACGAGGGCAGCAGAGCGTAAATGCTCCACCCTCTAATATCTCCATAGAAATGCTCAAACGAATCGGTAAAAGCCCTCTCGTATATAGATAGGTCACACATCAAGTGCCGAGACTCTCCACCGCCACCCGTGCTGCTCGATGTAAATATCGCCTGCGGTGGTCTCTGCCCACAGTAGATATCACAGCTCTTAAATAGCTCTATTGGAAGGTGCGGAATCTGCGAACTGTGCAATACACCCTCCACATCACACTCTATCATACGCAAGTAGTCACGATATATGGGCGAATGCGTAGCCTGGAAGCGAAAAGCCCCCAACGCCTCGCGCTCGAAGTCAGCATCACTTGCGATACTCCATATTTTATCAAGATCTTGAGAGTAAGAGGTGTTCACTTTGCTTGATTTTTTTATGTTTCTTACTACCTCACGCCGACGGGCGGGGAGCAAACTCCCATTTACTTTTTACTACGCATGTCGGTAAATGTTTAATGTTGAGTGTTAAGTGTGTAGTTCCTTAACATTAAACACTCAACATTAAACATTAAACATTAAACATTAAACATTAAACATTAAACATTAAACACTCAACATTAAACACTCAACACTCAACATTAAACACTCAACACTCAACTACTCTTTATCGTATACGTACCAGTACGCTGCGCCAACAAAGAGGAAGCCACCAACGATATTTCCCAGCGTAACAGGGATTAGATTTTTTGCGAACAAATCCACTACCGAGAGTTCATATCCCTCCATCATTGCCACTGGCAGCATATACATATTGGCAATGCTGTGCTCAAAACCAATAGCCACAAACGCCATTATCAAGAACCAGATACCGATGATTTTTCCCGAAACTGTCGTTGCGCTGAGTGACACCCATATAGCCAAGCATACAAACCAGTTAGCTCCGATACCACGCAAAAAAACAACTATAAAGTCATATGAAGTCTTCGATTTCGCAACATTAAAAAATGCCTGTTTCACATTCTCGCTACTACTTATATCAGTAAGATAGGTTATGAAATATGCAAAGAATAGCGCACCTACAAAGTTCACGCACCACACAATTGTCCAATTCCTAAGCACATCTTTCATCGTACTGCGCCCCGCCAAAAGATTAGGGGCTAAGTAGGCACAGTTACTCGTAAACAGTTCACCTCCAGCAATAACGATAACGATGAGTCCCACAGGGAATACAAAACTACCCAGCACCTTTACTAGTGCACTTGAAGCTCCAATTAAAGCTCCAACTTCAGCGCCTACCACCACCGATAGTAGCCCGCCCATAGATATATATACACCCGCCAAGAATGCCAACAACACTAATCGAGATGTCTCGATCCCACATTTATAACTAGCCGTAGCGTTTACCGCTCCAACAATCTCTTTCGGACTCTTCATTTTTAATTATTAAATCTCTTATACTGTGTTTTCCATCTAAAGAACCACACTGCCGCCACAACCACACAGACGCCCGAGAAGCTGTAACCCCACACGTAGGGTAGCGCAAAACTCTCCTTCGCGACGATGATGTAGCACGAAGTAACTGCGGTCATAAAGAGGGCTGGTATAAGCGATATGATATATGGGCGATTGGTCTTTGTCAGATATACCGTAATCATCCAGAGTGTAAATACCGACAATAGCTGATTGCTCCATGCGAAGTATCTCCATATAATATCAAATCCCTCCTTGTCACGCATGCTATATATTAGTATTCCCATGGTTACTATAAATAGAGGCACCGAGATCAACAGACGACCCTTGATGCTCTTCTGCTCAAAAGAGAATATATCGGCAATAATAAGTCGTGCCGAGCGCAACGCCGTGTCACCCGAGGTGATAGGTGCAAATATAACACCCAATACCGCGAGCACCGCACCAACGCTACCTAGCCAGCTACGTGTAATCTTATCCACTACAACCGCCGCTGAACCCTCCTGCATTCCATACTCACCGAAGTAATATGTCGCCGCTGCTGCCCATATAAGAGCTATTATACCCTCCATAACCATCGCGCCATAGAACACAGGGCGTCCGAGCTTACCCTCGCGCACCAAACCTCCGGCGATTGTACCCACCTTCG